>NZ_JBHJWQ010000010.1:22818-158889 GCF_042266885.1 Streptomyces sp. NPDC056061
CGGCACCGCGCCTTTCGGCCGGTGCCGTCGCCGAGCCGGCTGCGCCCGGGGGACTTCGGCGACCGCCGCCGAGCGCGGCGGCTCCCCCGCCCCCGCGCCGGTCCTGCACAACACGTCGCCCCGCCGAGTTGCTGCTCGACGGGGCGACGTGATCAGGACCCGGGAAACAACCGGCGGTGTCCCGGGCGGCTCGTGGGCCGCCGGGTCGTTCCGGGCACCGCCTGTGCGATTGCCTCAGGCGGCCGTGATGTTCTCGGCCTGCGGGCCCTTCTGGCCCTGCGTGATGTCGAAGGTGACCGCCTGGCCCTCCTGGAGCTCACGGAAGCCGGTGGCGTTGATGTTGGAGTAGTGCGCGAAGACGTCGGGGCCCCCGCCGTCCTGCGCGATGAAGCCGAAGCCCTTTTCGGCGTTGAACCACTTCACGGTTCCGCTGGCCATGCCCGTACCTCTCAGTCGACGTCGGATCCGCACCATGCGGACCCGGAGGTGATCGCCCTGGTCACGCACTGCACAGCGAAACGCCCGCGCCAAGGGCGCGGGCAGGTCCTGCGAACCACGACATCTCAATCGCGAGGCTACACTCCGGAATCGATCACCGCCAGAGAGCAATGGCCCTTCTCGTGGCCGAATCCCCCCGATCGGCCCCGCACGTTCGCGCCGCCGAGTCCGCCGGCCGAGCCGACCGCGGCGCGCCGGGGCTCCGGTGCACCGGCCGGATCGGCGCACCGTAGCAACCGGTGTGTCAGAGGTGCGGGTCCACCAGGATCTTGACGGCCGTCTCGTTGTGGTGGATCAGGGTCTCGAAGCCCTCGGTGACGAGGTCGTCCAGGCCGATGGTCCTGGTGATGAACGGGGCCAGGTCGATGCGCCCCTCCTGCACGAGCTTGATGGTCTGCGGGTGGGAGTTGACGTAGGCGATCGTGCCGCGCAGGTCGATCTCCTTGAGGACCAGCTTGTGCATGTCGAGCGACGCAGGCTTGCCCCAGATCGAGATGACGGTGATGACGCCGCCCGGTTTGACGGCGTCCAGCAGTGTGTCGAGGACAGCGTTGACGGATGTCGCCTCGAAGGCGACGTCCGCGCCCTTGCCGCCGGTGAGGCGACGGACCTCCTCGGCGACATCGGTGGCAGCGGGGTCGATGACGTGATCGGCGACCTCGGCGTCCAGCGCCTTCTGCCGGCGCAGCGGGCTCAACTCGCTGACCACGACCTCGATGCCCATCGCCTTGAGCACCGCACAGGTGAGCAGTCCGATCGGGCCGGCGCCGCCGACGAGGGCGACGTCGCCCGCCTTCGCGCCCGAGCGCTGGAACGCGTGGTACCCCACGGACAGCGGCTCGATGAGGGCGGCCTGGTCCAGCGGGACGTCTCCGACCGGGTGGACCCACCGGCGCTCGACGGCGATCTTCTCCGCGAGCCCGCCGCCGCGGCCGCCCAGCCCGATGAAGTTCATGTCGGGCGAGATGTGATAGGTCGGGTTGTTCTCGCTGGTGTCGACGTCGGGGCGCAGGATGTAGGGCTCGACCACGACCCGGTCGCCCGGCTTCAGGTCGTCGACACCCTCGCCCACCGCGTACACGACGCCGGACATCTCGTGGCCGAGCGTCACGGGGGCGGACTCGCCCGAGACCGGGTGCGGGTGCCCGGCCGACGGGACGAAGATCGGTCCGTCGAGGTACTCGTGCAGGTCGGTACCGCAGATCCCGCAGTACGCGACCTCGATGCCCACCGTGCCCGGACCGACCGTGGGCTCGGGAATGTCCTCGACTCGGATGTCACCGCGGTCGTAGTAGCGTGCAGCCTTCACTGGGAGCCGGCTCCTTCGTCTGTGTTGTGCTCACACCTCGTGTCGAGTCCTGCCGTGGAGTGAGGTGCGCCTCGCACGGCACATTGCCGTCGGTAGTCGACAATACGGTCCAATACGGTCGGGCGCTCCTCGGCCCCCCTTCCGGGCCCGAAGTGCGCGCTCCCTGCCCGGTCACCCGGAGGCCGAACGCGGTGAGTTCCTCGGTGACCGGGGCGAAGGCCCCCTCCAGGAACGGGGAGGAGTCCCCTCTACCGGCCGCCGCACCGCGGGAGGCGGCCGGGGCCGCAGTGGCGTGGTTGCCGAGGCCGTAGCCTCCGGCGAGGCCGCCCGCCGCCGCGAGTGCCGCTCCTCGCAGGACCGTTCGGCGTGTATGACTGGTCATCGCTCTCCCCCGTTCGTGGTCGGATTCCCGGCTGTGTCGTGCCGGGTCGGGGAAGAGTCTGCTGCGCGGCCGGCCGCACGTCAGGCGGCCTGGGACCCGTGTCGGGGGTGGTGCCGGCACCACCCCCGACCGACGTGCGAGCCGTGTTCCCGACCGGTCGGAGGCGTCGCGGGCCGGGTCCGGCTCCGGGTCAGGACTCCTGCGGATGCGCCCCCTGCTCGCCGATCCAGTCGGTGATGTGGGCGGCGGTGGTGGAGGCGTGCTGGTTGATGAGGGTGAAGTGGTTGCCCGGCGTGGTGCGGGTGGTGGTGATGTGAGGAAGACCGGTCTGCCAGACATCCGGTCCCGGGCCCGTCCCCGGCGGGGCCGGGAGGGGCTCCGACGCCCGCAGGAGCAGCGTCGGGAAGGGGGCGGGGCCGGGGGTCCAGGTGTGGATGAGCTGTTCGGTCCAGGCATGCGCGGACAGGGTGCCGGCTGTGTAGCCGCCGGTGAGGTGCTCGCGCTCGTACAGGCCGTGCCACAGGTGGGGAAGGAGCTCGCGGGCGGCTGGGGTCTGCAGGTCGTAGGTGTCCAGGAGGACGACTGCCCGCACGGGGGTGCCCCGGTCGGCGAGGTGGCGGGCGGTCGCGTGGGCGAGGATGCCGCCGGACGAGGTGCCCAGGAGGATCACCGGCTCTGCGGCCTGCCCGCCGGAACCGGTGCCCACGGCCTGTGCCAGTCCGGACACGAGTGCTTCGCGGGTGGCGGGCAGGGCCTCGTCCGTGCCGAAGCCGGGAGGCGTCAGGCAGGAGATGGCCCAGTCCTCGGGAAGGGCTCGGGCGAGGGCGAAGTAGGTGTCCGGTCCGGTCAGCGGCACGATCGGGGCCACGCAGATCAGGCGGGGGCCCGAGGTGCCGGCGGTGAGCCGGTCCACGACGGGTGGGAGGGGCTCGGTGCTCTTGGGCCGCAGGGCGGCGAGTTGGGACAGCAGGGTGCCGGCGTCGTCCGGGCGGCCGGCCAGCACGGCTTCGCGGTGGAGGCGGGCGACGAGGTCCGTCGGGGTGGCGCCGACGCCCTGGCGGCCGGGTGCCGGCGGGGCGGCGAGGTGGTCGAGGAGGTGGTCGGCCAGTTCGGCCGGGGTGGGGTGGGTGAGGACGACGGTGCTGGGCAGGGTAGTGCCGGTCGCCATGGCGAGCCGATTGCGCAGGTCGACCGCCGCGAGGGAATCCATGCCGTTGTCGCGGAACACCGCGTGCTCGGCGACCGCTTCGCCGGATGCGTGGCCGAGTGCCGCCGCGGCCTCGCCGCGGATCAGGTCCACGAGGAGCTGCCGCCGCTCGGTCGCCGGGAGGCTTCGCAGCCGCGTCGTGAAGTCACCGTCGCCGACGGCGGGTTCGGGCCGGGTGAGGTCCTGCGCCTCGGGCAGCTCGCCGAAGAAGGGCTGGGGGCCCGATGTGGTGACGACGGGCAGGTAGCTCTTCCAGTCGATGCCGGCGACCGTCAGCGCGCCCTCCTCCTCGTGGAGTGCCTGGGCGAGACCGGCCAGGGCCAGGTCGCCGTCGAGGAAGGACACCCCGGTGCGAAGGAGTTGTTCGCTGTCGGGTTCGCCCAGTTGTTCACGGGCCTCTTCCCAGGGGCCGAAGAAGATCGACGTCGCGCGGGCGCCGCGGGCGCGGCGCCGTGCCGCCAGCGCCTCCAGGTACGCACCGGCCGCGGCCTGTGCGGCGTGGTCGCCCACGCCCCAGGTTCCTGCCACCGACGAGGGCAGGACGAAGGCGTCGAGTGCGGTGTCGTCGAGGAGTTCGTCGAGGTGCGCGGCTCCGGTCGCCCTGGCGTGCACCACGTCGGCGACGTGGTCGGGGCCGGCCGTGGCGAGCGGTCCGAGAGCGCGGTCACCGGCCAGGTGGACCACCGAGCGCACCGGGGTGCCGTTGGCCGAGAGCTTGCCGAGCACAGCGGCCACGGCGTCCTTGTCGGTGACGTCGCAGGACACCGCCTCGGCGGTCGTCCCCCGGGCGTTCAGCTCCGCCACCAGTGCGGCGGCACCGGGCGCGGCGGGGCCGCGACGGCTGAGCAGTACCAGGTGTCCGGCGCCCTGCCGGGCGAGCCGACGGGCGGTCCCACTGCCCAGGGTTCCGGTGCCGCCGGTGATCAGGGTCGTGCCGCGGGGCGCCCAGGTGTCGAGCGCGTCGGCCCGTGCGGGTGCCTTCGCCAGGCGCCGGACGAGGACGCCCGAGGCGCGCACCGCCGCCTGGTCCGCCGCCGGGCCCTGTGCGAGCAGCGAGACGAGCCGGCCGGCCGTCCCGGCGTCGAGCCGTTCGGGGAGGTCGGCGAGTCCGCCGCGCAGCGCGGGTGCCTCCACGGCGGCGGTGCGTGCGAGTCCGAGGACCATGGCCTGGCGCGGGTTGCGGACCGGGTCGGCAGGACCGGTGGAGACCGCGCCGCGGGTCGCCGTCCACAGCGGCACCCGGGTTCCGGAGGCCATGAGGGCCTGGGTCAGGGAGACGGTCAGGGCCAGTCCGGCGGGGAGTGCGGGCCGGTCGGCGTGGGGTTCCTCGGCCGCGGCGAGGAGCGAGAGCACCCCGGCCGTGTGGTCGAGGTCGCCGAGTCGTGCCGCGAGCGTCCGGGGGTCGGTGCAGGTCCCGTCGAGGACGACGTGGCGGAACGGGATGCCGTGTGCGGTCAGGGCATCCAGGACGTCCGCGTCGTCGGCGCCGTCGGCGGTGACGACCAGCCAGGTGCCGGTCGGGGACGGGTCGGCCGGGACGCGCAGCGGTGTCCAGACCGTGCGGTAGCGGAGGGTGCCGACCAGGGCGTGCCGGTCCTGCCGTTCGTGCCAGGCCGCCAGCGCGGGGAGTACCGCGGCGAGGGCGTCCTCGTGTTCGGCTGCGAGACCGATGAGCCCGGCGAGGGAGGCGGTGTCCCGCCGGTCCACCGCCTCCCACAGCGGTCCGTCGGTGGCACCGGACGCGGGGGGCGTCGCGGTGGGCGGGGCGGTCCAGTAGGTCTCGTGCTGGAAGGCGTAGGTCGGCAGGTCCACGGCACGGCCGCCGCTCAGCACCGCGGGCCAGTCGACGGGCACCCCGTGGGCGTGGGCATCGCCGACCGAGCGCAGCACGCGGTCCCATCCGCCGTCGTCGCGGCGCAGGGTGCCCAGGGTGACCGCGGGGCTGCCCTCCTCCTCGATGATCTCGCTGGTGCCGACCGCGAGCACCGGGTGCGGGCCGACCTCGATCATGACGCCGTGCCCCTCGCGCACCAGGCCGGTCATCGTCTCGGCGAAGGACACGGTCCGGCGCAGGTTGCCGCACCAGTAGCGGGCGTCGAGCTCCGTCGTGTCCAGGCGGCCCCCGGTCACCGTGGAGTAGAACGGCACCTGCGACGCGCGGGGCCGTACGTCGGCCAGCAGTTCCAGCAGTTCGGGCTCGATCCGGTCGACGTGCGCGGAGTGGGCCGCGAAGTCCACCCCGGGCAGCCGCCAGCGCATGAGCCCGGCGGCGGACAGGCCGCGCTCGACCTCGTGCAGAGCGGCCGGATCGCCGGAGATCGTCACGGTCCTCGGGCCGTTGACGGCCGCGATCGAGACCGCGCCGGATACCTGGTCCAGCACCGCCTGGACCTGCTCGCGCGGACCCATCACCGACATCATCGCGCCGCTTCCGGACAGCCGTTCACGGATCAGGCGGCTGCGCAGCGCCACCACCCGGGCGCCGTCCTCCAGGGACAGACCACCGCTGACACAGGCGGCGGCGACCTCGCCCTGGGAATGGCCGACCACCGCGGCCGGTTCGACCCCCAGCGAACGCCACACGGCGGCGAGGGAGACCATGACCGCCCACAGCACGGGCTGCTGCACATCGGGCCTCCCTTCGAGCGGAGGCGCGTCCTGCTCACCGCGCATCACGCCGGTGAGGGACCAGTCGATGTACGGGGCCAGGGCCGCCCGGCAGTCGTCGACACGTGCGGCGAAGACGGGCGAGGCGTCCAGGAGGCCGGCCGCCATGCCGGGCCAGGCCGCGTCCTGGCCGGGGAAGACGAACACCACCGGGCCGCGTCCGGACGCGGTTGCCCGCGACACCCCGGGGTGTGCGGTGCCCCGGGCCAGGGCGGTCAGGCTCTCGTGCAGCGCGGCACGGTCGTCGCCGACCAGGACCGCCCGGTGCTCGAACGCGGCACGGGTGGTCGCCAGCGAGTATCCGACGTCGAGGGGCCGCAGCCCTGGGTGGTTCTCCAGGTGGGTGAGGAGTTTCCCGGCCTGGGCGCGCAGCGCGGCGGCGGACCTGCCCGACAGCGGCCAGGCCACCGGGCCGCCCGGCACCGGTTCCGCGGTCCGGACATGGTCGGCGTCCGCCGGGTCCGGCTCGGCGGTTCCGCCCGCGGGCAGGGCGGCGGGCGGCGGGGCCTGTTCCAGGACGGCGTGCGCGTTGGTGCCGCTCATCCCGAACGCCGAGACGGCGGCCCGCCGGGGCCGGTCGAGAAGGGGCCACGGCTCGGCCTCGGTCAGCAGCCGCAGCGCGCCCGCGTTCCAGTCGATGCGCGAGGACGGCTCGGTGACGTGCAGGGTCCTGGGCAGCAGGCCCTGCCTCAGCGCCATGACCATCTTGATGACACCGGCGACACCGGCGGCGGTCTGGGTGTGCCCGATGTTGGACTTGACCGAGCCGACCAGCAGCGGCGGGTTGTCCCCCCGGTCCCGGCCGTAGGTGGCGAGCAGTGCGTGCGCCTCGATCGGGTCGCCCAGTGCGGTGCCGGTCCCGTGCGCCTCCACGGCGTCGACGTCGGACGCGGAGAGTCCGCTGTTGGCGAGGGCCTGCCGGATGACGCGCTGCTGTGCCGGGCCACTGGGTGCGGTCAGCCCGTTGGAGGCGCCGTCGGAGTTCACCGCCGACCCGCGGACGACGGCGAGTACCCGGTGGCCGTGCCGCAGGGCGTCCGAGAGCCTCTCCAGCACCAGCAGACCGGCGCCCTCGGCGATGCCCATGCCGTCCGCCGACTCGGCGAACGCCTTGCACCGCCCGTCCGGTGCCATGACCCGGTGCCGGCTCAACGAGACCATCACGTCGGGTCCGGCCAGTACCGTGGCGCCCCCGGCGAGGGCCAGGTCGCTCTCCCCCGAGTGCAGCGACCGACAGGCGAGGTGGAGCGCGACCAGGGAGGACGAACAGGCCGTGTCCACCGTCACCGACGGCCCGACCAGGTCGAACAGGTAGGCGAGACGGCCGGACAGCACGCTGGGGAGCGTCCCGGTGAGCTGGTACCCGTCGGCGTCCGCCGACGCCCCCGCCCCGTAGCTCTGGGAGAGCGCGGAGACGAACGTGCCGGTCGTGCTTCCGCGCAGGGAGGCCGGGTCGAGCCCGGCGCGTTCGAACGCCTCCCAGGCGAGCTCCGTCAGTATCCGCTGCTGCGGGTCCATCGCGGCCGCCTCGCGCGGGGACATCCCGAAGAAGCCCGCATCGAACTCGGCCGCCCCGTCGAGGAATCCCCCCTCCCCGGCGGAGGTCCGGCCGGCCCGCTCCGGGTCGGGGTGGTACACGTCCGGGTCCCAGCCGCGGTCGGCGGGCAGCGGGGAGACCGCGTCCGTACCCGCGACCAGCAGTTCCCACAGCTCCTCGGGCGAACGGACCCGGCCGGGGAACCGGCAGCTCATCCCGATGATCGCGATCGGCCCGGCGTCGGGCGTCCCGGCCGCCGGGGCGCGCGGCGCGGCAGGGGCCGCCCGGTGTTGTTCGCCGGATCCGCCCAGTTCGCCCCAGAGGTGGGCGGCCAGTGCTTCGGGCGTCGGGTGGTCGTAGACCAGGGTCGAGGGCAGGCGCAGACCGGTGTGTTCGCGCAGGGCGTTCCGCAACTGGTTGGCGGTCAGGGAGTCGAAGCCCAGGTCCTTGAACGACCGCCCGGCCCCGACCGCCGCCGGGCCCGCCAGCCCGAGTACCGCGACCACCTGCTCTCGCAGCAGCTCCAGCAGACGAGCACGGGCCTGCTCGCCCGTCAGCCCGGCCAGCAGGTCCAAGGCCCGAGGGGTGGCGGCGGCCCTCCGGCGGGCGGGTCCGGCAGGCACCAGGCCCCGGAAGACGGCGGGGACCGTGTCACGCGCCCGCAATGCGGCCCGGTCGACCCGGGCCGCCACCACCGACGCCCTGCGCGCCGCGCTCGCGGCGTCGAACCAGGCGAGTCCCTGCTCGACGGAGGACACCGGCAATCCGGCGCGGGCGATCCTCGCCATCTCCGCGGCGCTCAGCCCGGTGGACATGCCGGCGTCCTGCGGCCACGGCCCCCACGCGACGGACAGGCCCGTGAGACCTTCCGCGGCACGCCGTTCTGCCAGCGCGTCCAGGAACGCGTTGGCCGCGGTGTAGGCGGCCTGTCCCGCGTTGCCGAGGACGCCGAAGACCGAGGAGAACACCACGAACGCCGTGAGATCGCGCTCGCGGGTCAGTTCGTGCAGGTGCCAGGCGCCGTCCAGCTTCGGACGGAGGACCGTGTCCAGCCGCTCCGGGGTCAGTGCCGGGACGAGCCCGTCGTCGAGCACACCTGCGGCGTGGACGACGCCGGTCAGCGGGTGTTCGGCCGGAACATCCATCAGCAGGGCGGCAAGGGCCGCGCGGTCGGAGACGTCGCAGGCGGCGACGGTCACGCGGGCGCCCCGCGCGGTCAGTTCGGCCACCAGCCCGTCGGCGCCCTCGGTGTCGGCGCCGCGGCGTCCGGCCAGCAGCAGGTGGCGGACCCCGTGCTCGGTGACCAGGTGCCGGGCGACCAGAGCGCCCAGGCCGCCCAGGCCACCGGTGACCAGCACGGTGCCCTCGCCGCCCCACACCGCACCCGGCGCCGACGGGTCGGCGGCGTCGGCGCGGACCAGGCGCGGCACCAGCAGCTCGCCGTCGCGCAGGGCCAGTTGGGGCTCGCCGCAGTCCAGCACGGCGCGTCGCACCGCTGCGGCATCCGCTGCCGGGTCCCCGTCGTCCGCGGGGTCCGCATCGAGCAGCACGAAGCTGCCGGGGCTCTCCTGCTGGGCCGAGCGCACCAGCCCCCACACCGAGGCCGCCACGACGTCCGGCGCCGTTCCGGGCGTGGTGGCCACCGCGCCGCGGGTCACGAACACCAGCCGGGAGGGCCGACCGGTGCCGTTCCCGCCCGTGTCGCCGTCCTCGTCCGCCAGGTGCTGCCGCAGTGTGTCCAGGACGGCGGTGGTGACGGTGCGGACCGCCTCCGGCACCGGCACGCCGACCGGCGCGGTGACCGGGACCAGCACCACTTCCCCGGCCGGGGCGGGGTCGGGTCCGCCGGTCCCCGGCACCGGGGCGGGCGACCAGTCCAGGCGCAGCAGCGGCCGGCCGGTCATGGGCCGCGGGGTGCCGGCGGCCGGGGGGCGCAGGGTCGACGAGCGCACCGAGAGCACCGGATCGCCCGCGGCGTCCGCCGCGGTCAGCGTGACCGTGTCCGCGCCCGTCCTGCGCAGCCGTACGCGCAGCACCGACGCTCCCGCGGCGTGCAGGCTCACGCCGTGCCAGGCGGTCGACGCCGCTCCGCCCGACGTGTCGTCGGGACCGGTGAGCGACGCCAGCGACAGTGCCGCGTCCAGGAGCGCGGGATGCAGGCCGAAGGCGTCCGCGTCGTCGGCGAGGTGCTCGGGGAGTGCGACCTCGGCCAGCACCTCCTCGCCGTTCCGCCACGCCCTCCGGACGGCCCGGGCCGTCGTGGCGTGCGCGGATTCGACGTCGGTCCGCGGCGTGTGGAAGGCATCGAGGCCGACCGGTACGGCGCCTTCCGGCGGCCATGCCCGTCCGTCCTCGGCCCGGACCGCGGGCGCGTCGGGGGCGAGGATGCCGGTGGCGTGCAGCGTCCAGGGCGCGTCGGGAGTGCCGGCGGGCCGCGTGTGCACGTCCAGCGTGCGTCGGCCGTCGTCGCCGGGGCCACCGACCGCCACCTGGATCCGCACGCCGCTCCCGCCCGCCCCGGGCAGCACCAGCGGGGCGGACTGGGTGAGTTCCTCGACGACGCCGCAGCCGACCTCGTCGCCCGCGCGTATCGCCAGTTCCACGAGCCCGGTCCCGGGGAGGACCACGTCGTCGGCCTCGCCGTGGCCGTCGAGCCATGGCAGCTCCGCGGCCGCCAAGTGCCCGGTGCACAGCAGGCCGCCGCTCCCGGGCAGTTCCACGACCGCGCCGAGCAGCGGGTGCTCCGCACCGTCCAGCCCTGCCCGGGCCGCCCCGGCCGCCGGGCCGGGGCCGGTGGAGGCGATCCAGTAGCGGTCGCGCTGGAAGGCGTAGGTCGGCAGCGCGATGCGGCGCGCCCCGGTCCCGGCGAACAGCTCGGCCCACCGCACCGGCACGCCGCGGACGTACAGCCGGGCGGCCGCCGTCACCGCGGCGGACTCCTCGCCGCCGTCGCGCTCCAGCAGCGGCACCGCCTCGGCGTCCGTCACGTCGATCAGGATGTCCTGGGCCGCCGCGGACAACGTCGCGTCCGGTCCGATTTCCAGGAAGGTGCGGGCTCCGGCCGCGGCCGCCGCGGCGACCGCGTCGGCGAACCGCACGGTCCGTGCGACGTGCTCGACCCAGTGGTCGGCGGTGCGGATCCGCTCCGCGTCGATCTCCTTCCCGGTGACGGTGGACACGATCGGGATACGGGGCTCGCCCAGGGACAGGCCCTCGACGACCGTGCGGAAGTCGTCCAGCATCGGCGTCATCAGCGGGGAGTGGAACGCGTGGCTGACCCGCAGCCGGGTCGCCTTGCGCCCGTCGGCCGCGAACCGGTCCGCGATCGCCTCGACCGCGGCGGTCTCCCCGGAGAGCACCACCGCCCGCGGGCCGTTGACCGCGGCCAGTCCCACCCGGCCCCCGGCGGCGAGCAGCGGCGCGACCTCGTCCTCGGTGGCCCGCAGCGCGACCATGGCGCCGCCCTGGGGCAGCGCCTGCATCAGCCGTCCGCGGGCGGCGACGAGGGTGCACGCGTCCGGCAGGGACAGCACCCCGGCCACGTGCGCCGCCGCGATCTCCCCGATCGAGTGCCCGACCAGCACATCGGGCGCCGCGCCCCAGGACTCCACGAGCCGGAAGAGGGCCACCTCCAGTGCGAACAGCGCGGGCTGGGCGTACTCGGTCCGGTCGAGCAGCTCGCCGTCGTCACCGTGCACCACCTCGTGCAGCGGCCGCTCCAGTCGCCCGTCCAGATGTGTGCGGACCTCGTCCCATGCCGCCGCGAACACCGGGAACCGGGCGTACAGGTCGCGGCCCATGCCCGGCCGCTGCGCGCCCTGACCCGCGAACAGCAGCGCCACGGGGGCGGGGGCGCCGGCCACGGTGCCCCCGGCCACCCGCACGGTCCGCACGTCGCCGTCCTGCGCGCCGTCCGCAGCGACGGCGCCCGTCGTGGCCAGCAGGACCGCCCGGCACTCCAGTTCGGAGCGTGTCGTCGCCAGCGAGTAGCCGACGTCCGGCGCCGTCGAGCCGGTCGCGGCCACGAACGCGGCGAGCCGGTCGAGCCCGGCCTCCAGCGCCGCCTCGGTCCGTGCCGACACCGGCCACGGCACCACCGTCGGCCCGGCCTGTACCGGGAGCGCGGGCGCGGCGGGGCCTGCGGGCAGGTCCTGCGGCGGCTGCTCGATGATCACGTGCGCGTTCGTGCCGCTGATCCCGAACGACGACACGCCCGCACGGCGGGGCCGTTCGGCCCGGGGCCACGGCACGGACCCGGTGAGCAGTTCCACCGCGCCGGCCGACCAGTCGACCTGTGACGACGGCGCGTCCACGTGCAGCGTGCGGGGCAGCACACCGTGCCGCACGGCGAGGATCATCTTGATGACGCCCGCGACACCGGAGGCGGCCTGGGTGTGCCCGATGTTGGATTTCAGCGACCCCAGCAGCAGCGGGCGGTCCCGGTCCCGGCCGTAGGCGGCCAGCAGCGCCTGGGCCTCGATCGGGTCGCCCAGCCGGGTGCCGGTGCCGTGTCCCTCCACCGCGTCCACGTCCGCGGGCACCAGCCCGGCGTCGTCCAGGGCCTGGCCGATCACCTGTCGCTGCGCGATCCCGCTCGGCGCGGTGAGGCCGTTCGACGCTCCGTCGGAGTTGACCGCGGAACCGCGCAGGACCGCCAGCACGCGGTGGCCGTCGCGGATCGCGTCCGAGAGCCGTTGCAGCACCAGGATGCCGACACCCTCGGACCATCCGGTGCCGTCCGCGGCCTCCGCGTACGCCTTGCAGCGGCCGTCGGGCGACAGGCCGCCCTGGCGGGCGAACTCCGCGAAGATCCCCGGCTCGGACATCACGGTGACGCCACCGGCCAGTGCCAGGGAGCACTCACCGGCCCGCAGTGCCCGCGCCGCCAGGTGCAACGCCACCAGGGACGAGGAGCAGGCAGTGTCCACGGTCAGCGCCGGGCCCCGCAGGCCCAGGGCGTAGGCGATCCGGCCGGAGAGGACGCTCGGCGAGGTGCCGGTCAGCAGATGGCCCTCCGTGTCGCCGGAGCTGTCCTTCAGCCGTGGACCGTAGTCCTGGGCCATCGCGCCCACGAACACCCCGGTCCGACTGCCGTGCAGGGCCGAGGGGGCGATCTCGGCCCGCTCCACCGCCTCCCAGCTCACCTCCAGCGCGAGGCGCTGCTGCGGGTCCATCGCCCGCGCCTCGCGCGGCGAGATCCCGAACAGCGCCGCGTCGAAGCGGTCCGCGTCGTACAGGAAGCCGCCCGGCCTGCCGTCGGCCTGCTCCCGGGCTGTCCACCCGCGGCCGGTCGGCATCCCGGAGACGGCGTCCGTCTCGCCCGAGAGCAGGTCCCACAGCTCCTCCGGGGAGGTCACCCCGCCCGGGAGGCGGCAGGCCATGCCCACGATCACGACCGGATCGTCCGACTCGGCGGCGCCGGGCTCCGGCGGCACGTCGTCGGTCGCCGTGCCGCCGGTCCCGGCGGCCAGATGGTCGGCGAACCGTTCGGGCGTGGGGTGGTCGAACAGGACGGTGTTGGCCATCCGCAGCCGGGTCGCGGTCCTCAGGCGGGTCACCAGTTCCACCGTCATGGCCGAGTCGAAGCCCAGCTCCCGGAAGGAGTGCGCCGGGTTCACCCGTTCCGCGGAGGAGTGGCCGAGCACCACCGCCGTCTCCGTGCGCACCAGCCGTGCCAGACCGGCGCGCGTCCAGGCGGTGCCGGATCCCCCGCGAACCGTTGGCTCCGGACCTGCGGCGTGCCCCTGCGCGGTGTCGGCCCGCCCGGTACCGCCCGCCGGGGCGACCGCTCCGGCCTCCCCGCCCGCCGCGGAGTCGTCGGTGGATTCCGGGAGCCAGTACCGCTCCCGCTGGAACGCGTACGTCGGCAGGGCCACCCGTCGGGCACCGGTCCCGGCGAACGACCGCGACCAGTCGACCGACGCACCCCGCACGTACAACTCCGCCAGGCAGGCGAGGAAGCGGTCCTTCCCGCCCAGGTCCCGGCGCAGTGTGCCGACGGCCACCGCCCGGGTGTCGGCCGCGTCGGCGATCTCCTGGATCCCGCCGGTCAGCACGGGGTGGGAACTCACCTCGACGAAGAACCGGTGGCCCTGCTCCAGCAGCGCGCGCACCGCCGGTTCGAAACCGACGGTCTGCCGCAGATTGCGGTACCAGTAACCGGCGTCCGTACCGGCGGTGTCCAGCCATGTGCCGGTCACCGTGGAGAGGAACGGCACCCGCGCGGGGCGCGGGTCGATGCCTTCCAGCGCGGCCGTCAGCTCCTCACGCACCTGCTCGACCTGTGCCGAGTGCGAGGCGTAGTCGACCGCGATACGGCGCACCCGTATGCCGGCGCCCGCGAGTTGCGCGAACAACGCGTCGAGTGCGTCCGGTTCACCGGAAACCACGACCGAGCCGGGTCCGTTGACCGCCGCGACCGAGATCCGGCCGTCCCAGCGGTCCAGCCGTGCCTCGGCCTCGGCCCGCGGCAACGGCACCGACAGCATGCCGCCCTCCCCCGCCAGCCGGCGGGCGATGATGCGGCTGCGCAGCGCCACGACCCGCGCCGCATCGTGGAGGGAGAGCGCACCGGACACGCAGGCCGCCGCGATCTCTCCCTGCGAGTGGCCCACCACCGCGTCCGGGACCACCCCGTGCGCCTGCCACAGTGCCGCGAGGGACACCATCACCGCCCAGGAGACGGGCTGGACCACGTCCACCCGCTCCAGCGACGGCGCCCCCTCGGCCTGCTGCAGCACCTCCGGCAGCGACCAGTCCACATGAGGCGCCAGTGCGGCGGCGCACTCGGCGAGCCGCTCGGCGAACACCGGGGACTGCGCCGTCAACCGGACGCCCATGCCCGCCCATTGGGAACCCTGGCCGGGGAAGACGAACACCGTCCCGCCCCCGGCATCGGCGGTTCCGCGTACGACGCCGGGCGCGGATTCACCGTCGGCCAGTGCCGCCAGCGCGTCCAGGGCACCCGTGCGGTCCGGCGCGAGGACGACGGCACGCTGGTCGAGAGCGGCCCGGGTGGTCGCCAGGGAGAAGCCCACGTCCACCGGATCGAGGTGCGGGTTCTCCTCCGTGTGGCGGGCCAGGCGTGCGGCCTGCGCGTGCAGGGCGTCCCGGGTGCGGCCCGACAGCGGCCACGGCACAGAACCGCCGGTGCCGTCGGATCCCGGGCGCGCGGGCGCCCGCCCGGGTGCCGGTTCGACGGCGGAGACGATCAGGTGGCAGTTGGTGCCGCCCACGCCGAACGAGGACACCCCGGCCAGAGCCCGGCCGTCGCGGTAGGGCCAGGGGCGGGGCTCCGTCACCACGTCCAGGCGCCACTCGTCGAAGCGGATCCGCGGGTTGGGCCGGGCGAAGTTCAGGCTCGCCGGCAGTTCGCCGTTGCGCAGCGACAGCACGACCTTCATCAGGCCCGTGATGCCCGCGGCGCCCTCCAGGTGCCCCACGTTCGTCTTCGCCGAACCGACAAGCAGCGGGCTGTCCTCGGGCCGGTCCGCCCCGTAGACGGCGCCGAGCGCGGCGGCCTCCACCGGGTCGCCCACCCGCGTACCGGTGCCGTGCAGCTCCACGTACTGCACCTCGGCCGGGTCCACGCCCGCGCGGCGGCACGCCGCCCGCAACACCGCCTGCTGGCCACGCGGATCGGGGGTCGCCAGACCTTCGGCCGGGCCGTCGTTGTTGACCGCGCCGCCCTCGATGACGCAGTAGATCTCGTCGCCGTCGGCCAGCGCGTCGGCCAGCGGCTTGAGGAGCACCATGCCCGCGCCCTCGCCGCGGACGTACCCGTCGGCACGCTCGTCGAAGGTGAAGCAGCAGCCGTCCGCGGACAGGGCACCGAGCAGGTCCGGCGCCATCGCGCTGTCCTGTACCAGATTGAGTTGTACGCCGCCGGCCACTGCCGTCGTCGACTCCCCGCGCCGCAGGCTCTCGCATGCCAGGTGCACCGCCACGAGCGACGACGACTGTCCGGTGTCCACCACCAGACTCGGTCCCCGCAGTCCGAGGAAGTGGGAGATCCGGTTCGCGATCACGCTGCGGTTCAGACCGGTGAGCGTGTGGTGCCCGACCGCCGACGGCCCCCTGCGCCGGGCCAGTGCGGCGTAGTCGTCCGCGGTCACACCGAGGAACACCCCGGTGTCGCTGCCCCGGACCGCGGCCGGCAGGACTCCGGCGTCCTCCAGGACCTCCCAGCCCAGCTCCAGCGCGAGGCGCTGCTGCGGGTCCATCGACCGGGCCTCGCGCGGGGAGATCCCGAAGAACTCTGCGTCGAAGCGGTCGACCTCGTCCAGAAAGGCACCCCGACCCGTATTGCCGGAGGCCGCTGCCCCGTTGCCCCACCGGCCCGGTGGCACCTGTGCCACCGCGCTCGCCCCGTCCGTGAGCAGCCGCCAGAACCGTTCGGGGTCCTCCGCGGACGGCAGCCGGCACGCCACTCCCACCACTGCGATGGCGTTGTCCCTCGCACGGATGTGCTCGGCGGACATGGACTCGGCTCGGCTCACGGCTCCGCTCCCCCAACTCATTCGTCTCAGCAGGCTCAGCGGGGAGAGAGCACATGTCGCCACACGCTCGTTCTCCGAGAACCCGGCACAGGAATGCCGTTCAAGTCGTGATCAACAAGGCGTGATCCTACAGGGGCACCAGCGAAGCTCCAATGACTTTCCTTTTACCTTTTCCCGGCGCGAGACCGACATCTCCGTATTTGCTTACGCGAATCACATCACCGCGACCACCCATGCACAATGAGGAATCCTTCCGTACCCGAGTACCGATGTGCGAAAACCTTTCCGATTGCATTATCGTTGGGACTTCGTCGGCCCCGTGGGACTTCCGCAGTCGGTCGCCCGTCCCTGAGATGCCGACGCACACGAGCGAGCTCGAGGGGGAGGGCATGCGGCCCAGGATCGATCCGCAGGACGTGGAGGAATTCGCCGTCACACCCGCCGGCCGGGCCTATGCCCGGACGGCGAAGGAGTCACTGAACGGGCTCCTCGCGGACAGGCCCCCGCCGAACGTCATGCGGACCATCGCCAACCACCCGGCACTGCTGCCCGCGATGCAGCCGCTGATGGCCCACGTGGCCGGCGAGGTCCTCCCGGCGCGTGAGCGCGAACTCGTCATCCTGCGCACGGCATGGCGTTCCCAGGCCGCCTACATCTGGGCCCACCACCACGCCGCGGCGCTGTTCGTCGGGCTGACCGAGACGGAGATCGCCCTGGTCGCCACGGAGGACACCTCCGAGTGGACGCTCTTCGAGAGCGCTCTGCTCACGGCCGTCGACGAGCTCCACACCGGGTCCGTCATCTCGGACGGCACCTGGAAGCAGCTCGCCGAGCGCTACAGCGAGGAGCAGTTCCTCGAACTACTGGCGCTCACCGGGACGTACAAGACGCTGGCCTTCATCCTGAACTCCTCCGTCGCCCCGATCGACCCCTGGCTGGAGCGTCCGGCGGTACTGCCCGCGGACCCCGCGCAGATGAGGTCGGGCAGGCATGCACGCCCGCAGGGGGCACGTCCGCCGACGCCGCGCGCCGATGCGCCGGACCGGCGCATCGTGCTGCAGAACGGCGCGGGGCTCTCCCTGCTCGCGCCGACGACGGCCCATCCCGAGCCGCCCCTGCACGAGATCCTCGTCCGCTACCCGGACCTGCTGACGACGGCCGCGAGCGTGCACGGCGCCGGCTCCCGGCTGCTGCTGATCCGCAGGAATCCCGCGGACGTCATGCCGGACACGGACGGCTATTCCTTCAGCGCCACCCATCTGTTCGCCGACTCCAAGGGCGTGCCGACCGTCGTCGAGGTGGTGGAACCCCACGACACGTGGAATCCCAATGACGCCCTCGGCAAAACACTCGACTATGCGGGCAACGGTGCGCGGCACTGGCCGCTGCACATACTTCAGCGTTCGCTCGAATACACGTCACAGCTGTACAACAGCACTGGCGAACATTTGCTCATGGAAATGGGATATGCAACCGATGAGAGTTCGTTCCTGCGCACGCTCGAAGCGAATCTCTCCGTAGGCCGACTGCGCATGGTCATCGTGGCCAGTAAATTTCCACCGGAATTCAGCCGGGTCATCGAGTTCCTCGGTCGTCAGCTCTATCCCGCCGAGGTGTACGGCGTCGAACTCCGCCGCTATTCCGACGGGGCGCACGCCGCGTACGTGCCGAGGGTGGTCGGCTGAGCACGGCTCTCGTGGCGGGCGGAGGCGGACCGGAGTCCCGAGTCCCGGTCCGCCTCCGCCCGCTACTTCTTCCGGATCAGCGTCATGCCGTCCGCCATGGGAATCAGGGACATCTCCACCCGGGGGTCGTCGCGGACCAGCGTGTTGAACGCGCGGATCGCGGTGGTGTCCGGGTCCTGGGCGTCGGGGTCGACGACCCTGCCGAAGAACAGGGTGTTGTCGACCACGATCAGGCCGTGATCACCGACGAGGGTCAGCGCCGCCTCGTAGTAGTCCGGATAGCGCTGCTTGTCGGCGTCGATGAAGACGAAGTCGAACGTGCCGGGCCCGTCGTCCGCGAGGAGGGCCCCGAGGGTGTCCGTCGCGTCACCGACGCGCACGTCGATCCGCCCGTCGACGCCCGCCCTGGCCCAGTAGTCGGCGCCGATCCGCGGCCAGCGGTCGGTGATGTCGCAGGTGACCACTTGGCCGCCGGGCGCGAGCGCGCGGGCCAGGCACAGGGTGCTGTACCCGGTGTACGTACCGATCTCGAGGATCCTGCGGGCCGGGGTGAGACCGGCCAGCAGGGTCAGCAGCTGTCCCTCCTCGGGCATGACCTGCAACGCGCTGCCCGCGGGAAGTTCCGATGTCGTCTCGCGCAACTGCCGCAGGACCTCGTCCTCGCGCAGGGAGGATTCCCGGATGTATTCCGAGAGTCCGGCCGGGAGACCCAACTGGTTCGCCATGCGTCATCCATCTTCTGTGATCGAACGGTCGGACGCGCGCCCGTGTTCAGACGCCGCGAAGGCTGACGGCGTGCAGCTTCATCGTGGGCGGCGGAGCGCAGGGCGCCGGAAGCAGGTGCAGCCGCTGAATGTCCTCCTGGGCGGGCGCGGGCAGCACGGCCCGGCAGTCGCAGGGCTCGCCGGTGAAACCGGCGAGGCGGTAGGCGATCTCCATCATCCGATTGCGCTCGGTGTGCCGGAAGTCGGCGACCAGGTGGGCGCCCGCGTCCGCGGCCTGGTCGACGAGCCAGCCGAGGATCACCGAACCCACACCGCACGACACCACGCGGCACGACGTGGCCAGCAGTTTCAGGTTCCAGACGTCCGCGTGCTTCTCCACCAGTTGGAGGCCGACCGCACCGTGCGGCCCGAACCGGTCGCCGAGCGTGGTCACCAGGACCTCGTGGCGTGGGTCGGCCAGCAGCCTACGCAGATCGGAGATGGAGTAGTGCACTCCTGTGGCGTTCATCTGGCTGGTGCGCAGCGTCAGCTCCTCCACGCGGGACAACTCGTCCTCGGTGGCGCGTCCGATGCGCATCTCCAGCTCCAGGGAACGCAGGAAGTCGTCGCTGGGCCCCTGGAATTCCGCCTCGGCCGACTTCCGCAGGAATCCGGCCTGGTACATCTGCCGACGGCGGCGGGAGTCCACCGTCACCGTCGCCGGGCTGAACTCCGGCAGAGCGGCGAGCTCGGACAGGCGCTCGGCGTCGTAGCACCGGACCTCCGGCAGATGGAACTGGACTTCCGCCCGCTCCGCCGGCTGGTCGTCGACGAAGGCGATGGTGCCGAGCGCGAAGTTGAGCTCGTCGGCGATCTCCCGCACCGAGTCCGACTTGGGGCCCCAGCCGATGTGCGGCAGGACGAAGTACTCGGCGACGCCCAGCGCCTCCAGCCGCTTCCACGCCTGGTCGTGGTCGTTCTTGCTGGCGACCGACTGGAGGATGCCGCGGCTGTCCAGTTCGGTGATGAGTTCCCTGACGGGGGCGGGGAGCGTCACCTCACCGTCCTCCAGGAGCGTGCCCCGCCAGAGGGTGTTGTCGAGGTCCCACACCAGGCACTTCACGATCGAGGGCTGTTCGGCCACTGCTTCTCCTTGACTCGTCTCGCCGTCTCATCCCGCCGTCGTCGACACGGCGTGGTCGGAAAGGATCAGCTGGCAGATCTCCGTACTGCCTTCGATGAGTTCCATGAGTTTCGCGTCGCGGTACGCACGCTCGACCGGATGGCTCTCGTGCGCGGCCGCCGACCCCAGGACCTGTACGGCCGCGGCAGCGCCCTGTGCGGCCCGGACGGCGCTCACCTGCTTGGCGAGGACGGAGGCGACGACCATGTCGGGAGAGCCGTCGTCCCAGCACCGGCTGGCGTGTTCGCACATCCGGGTGGCGATCTGCTCATCGGTCAGCAGGTTCGCCAGATGTCGGCCCACGAGCTGGTGCCGGGCCAGCGGTTTCCCGAACTGCCGCCGGGTGCGGGCGTGTTGGCGGGCGGCGTCGAGGCAGGCCCGCAGGATGCCCACGCAACCCCAGGCGACCGAGATCCGCCCGTACGCCAGCGCGGTCGTCACCAGCAGCATCAAGGGCTGCCCGCCGCCGAGTACCGCACCGGCCGGCAGTCGCACGTCGTCGAGCATCACGTCCGCGTGGCCCGCCGCCCGGCAGCCGGACGGCCGCGGGACCCTGGTCACGGTGACGCCCGGAGCCGCCGTCGGCACCACGACGGCGGCCGCGCCGGTGCCGTACCGCCCGACGACCACGATCACGTCGGCGTAGTGGGCAGCGGTTGTCCAGACCTTCTGCCCGCGGACGACGACACCGTCGCCGTCGGGTTCGATGGTGGTGGTCATCGCCGACAGGTCGCTGCCCGCCTCCGGCTCGCTGAACGCGACGGCGGCGAGCCGGCCTCCTGCCAGCTTCGGCAGGTACTCGGCGTGCTGCTGCGGGTTGCCGAGGCGCTGGATCGTCCACGCGGCCATGCCCTGCGAGGTCATCACGCTCCGCAGCGAGCTGCACCGGCTGCCGACGTGCGCGGTGAACTCGCCGTTCACCGCGCTGCTCGCCCCGACTCCGCCGAATGCCTCGGGCACCTCCGCGCACAGCAGGCCGCGGGCCGCCAGTGTGCGCAGGACGTCGTCGGGGATCAGACCGGCCCGGTCCCACTCGGCGGCCCGGTCACCGACCAGGTCGTCGACGATCCCCCGGGCGTCCGCGAGCGGTTCAGGCATCGGCGGCCCGCCCGGTGCCGTTCAGCCTGAGCACGAGGGCGGTCATGGCCTGGACGGACCGGAAGTTGTCCCGCTTGAGGTCGTCCCCCAGGATCTGCACGGAGAACGCCTGCTCCAGGTGGACGACGAGTTCCATCGCGAACAGCGAGGACACCAGTCCGGATTCGAAGAGGTCCCGGTCGGCGGGAACGTCCGCCCCGACCCGCTTCGACACGAACGCCGTGATCGCCTGCGCGATTCCCTCAGCGGTGGTTGCCAGCTCCTGGCTCACGAAAGCACCTCTCCGTAATCGTAGAAACCGCGCCCCGTCTTGCGCCCCAGATCACCGCGGCGCACCTTTTCCATGAGGAGTTCACAGGGCTCGAAGGTGGAATTCCCGGTCCGCTCGGCGAGCAGCCGCAGAGCATCCGCGAGGTTGTCGAGACCGATCAGATCGGCGGTGCGCAGCGGGCCGGTCGCATGGCCGAGGCATCCGCGCATCAGCAGGTCGACGGACTCGACGCTCGCGGTGCCCTCGGCGACGATCCTCGCCGCTTCGTTGATCATGGGATGGAGCAGCCGGCTGGTGACGAATCCCGGCGCGTCGTGAACGACGACGGTCTTCTTTCCCAGCCGCTCCAGAAGGGAAAGGACGGCGGCCATGGCGTCGTCGCCGGTCTGCGGGCCGCGGATCACCTCGACCATCTCGATGAGGTAGGCCGGATTCATGAAGTGCACCCCGGCCAGTTCCGCGGGTCGTTGCACCGACTTCGCGAGTTCGGCGACGGGGATTCCCGAGGTGTTGGTGATCAGCGGGACGCCTGCGGGGACCACGGCGGATACCTCCGCCATCACCCGTGCCTTGAGCGAGGCGTCCTCGGTGATCGCCTCGATCACCGAACCGGCGCCCGCCACGTCCTTGTTCGACAGCGTCGTTGTCAACACTCCGGGCGTCCGGCCGGACGGGAAGGCGCCCATGAACTGCCCGTGCCGCATCTGCTGCGCGATTTCCGTCCGGGCGTCCCGCAGCACGTCGTCCGAGACGTCGACCAGCACGACGTCCACCCCGCGGCCCAGCGCCAGTGCGGTGATGCTGCGGCCCATGACCCCTGCACCGAGCACAGCAATCGAATCCGATTGCGCATTCGCCAACATATGCCACCAACAGTGAATTTGATTGATTGCGTCCTGCACGAGGACGGTGCCGAATGCTATGGCTCCCGGTCCCCGCAGTACCTGACAGGAAAGCTTCTTTACAGATCCACAATGGAAAAGTTGATAATCATCGACCTAATTTGCCGACTTCTCCGGAGAGATTATGGGGGGCCGACTCCGCGGCCAACCCCTAACTGCCCCAGCAGGCGGTTGAGGTGCCCATGCAGGCGCCGTGGATCCTTCGTCCGGCGCTCCGCGCGCCCCGGCCTGCGTGAACACCACCCGCCGCGGAGTGCTGCGCCCGGGGCCTCACCGCTGCGGTCGCGGCGAACCGGCCCGGCCACGCGCCGGTCGTTCGCGACGACGGGTGTCCGGCTCTCCTGCGAGGATCGTCCTGCGGCGTCGCCGATCGGGAGGGGAACCATGACGGAGCGGGTGCGGGGTACGGACAGCGGGCCGGCACCGGTGGTGACGGCCGGGGCGACCTCAGGGCCTCGGCGTCGGGCCACCGGCGCGAACGCGCCCGGGGAGGCGGAGGTCCGGTCGGCCCGGACGCGGGGGCGCCTGCTCGCGGCGCTCGCCTTGTTGGTGGCCGGGCTGCTGACGTTCCACCGGGCCGTGCCCAACTCCGTGCTCCGTCTGGGCAGTTTGCTGGAGTCGTTCCTGCCGTGGCTCGGCCTGGTGGTCGTGCTGCTGTTCGGTCCGGCGCTGTGGCGACGATCCGTCGTCGCACTCGTGGCCCTGCTCCTGCCGGTGGCGTCCTGGGCATACCTCTTCGGCGGGCTGCTCCTGCCCGGGACGGCCTCCGGCACGCCCGACCTGGTCGCCGTGCAGCACAACGTCAGCGACGAGAACACCGACCCGGCGGGCACGGCCCGCATCCTGGCCGCCGCCGAGCCCGACCTCATCGCGTTGGAGGAGCTGGTGCCCCCGGCATCGGCGGTCTACGAGAAGGCTCTCGCCCCGCAGTATCCGTACCATGCGATCCGGGGGACCGTCGGGCTCTGGTCCAGGCATCCGCTGACCGGCATCCGGCCGCTGGACATCAAGCCCCGGGGGATCGAGGAGTCCTGGAATCGCGCGCTGCGGACCACGGCTCACACACCGCACGGCGAGATCGCGGTGTACGTGGCGCATCTGCCCTCGGTCCGGGTCGGGACGAGCGGACTCGCCTCCGCCCGACGCGACGAGAGCGCCGGGCTGCTCGGCAGGGCCGTCGCCGCCGAGGAGTTGACGAGGGTGATCCTGCTGGGCGACCTCAACAGCACCGTCGACGACCGCGGACTGACCCCGCTGACCTCACGCATGAATGTGGCGGAACGCGGCCTCGCCCTCAGTTTCCCCGCCGCCTTCCCCCTGGCCCGGATCGACCAGATCATGGCCCGCTCGGCGACCGTCGGCCGTATGCGTACCCTGCCCCCGACCGGCAGCGACCACCTGCCGGTGGCCGCCGGGATCGCCCTGGGCCGGTAGACGCTTCGTCCTGGTGGAGCCCCGGTCTCTCGCGGTCACGCCGGTGTCCGGTCATGTCCGGAGCAGAAACGGCATCACCCTTCCGAGGCGCTTTCCGTCATGCCTGCTGCCGCACGCGCGCACGGGCGAGCAGACTCGCACCTGCTCGCGCACGCGGGCACGGTCCACGGGGTATCCGTCCGTACCGCCCGCGGCGGAGCCGGTCCTCCCGCCGCGGCACGCGGGCCGCCACGGTCCGGCAGCCCGTCGGTCGTCCGCCGTGGCTCCGGTCGGTGGGCGACGGGACCGCACGGGCCGATCCGTCTTCCAGGAACGAGGTACACCATGGCGTACACAGCCCAGGAACACCCCCGCATCGGCTGGATCGGTACCGGCCGCATGGGGTTCCGGCTCGCCGCCCGGCTGCTGGACGCGGGGCACGACGTAGCCGTCTTCAACAGGACCCGTGCCAAGGCCGAACCACTGGCCGAACGAGGAGCCGTGATCGTCGACCGGCCGATCGACCTGGCCGACCGGGACGTCGTCTTCAGCATGGTCTCCGCCTCGCCCGACCTGCACGCGGTCGCCACGGGACCCGGCGGCGTGCTGACCTCGCCGACCGCCGCGCCGGGGGTGCTGATCGACAGCTCCACGGTCTCCACCGAGATGTCCGCGCTGATCCGGAAGGAGGCCGCACAACGGGGCACCGACTTCCTCGCCGCCCCGGTGAGCGGGAACCCTTCGGTGATCGCCGCCGGGAAACTGACCCTCGCGGTCTCCGGCCCCCGTGAGGTGTTCAGCCGGGTGGAGCCCCTGCTCGCGGTACTGGGACGCGGGGCCACCTACGTCGGCGAGGACGAAGTCGCGCGCCTCGTCAAGATCGCGCACAACGTCTTCCTCGGCGTCGTCACCCAGTCGCTCGCCGAGATCACGGTCCTCGCGGAGAAGGGAGGCATCAGTCGTGCCGCCTTCCTGGAATTCCTGAACAACTCCGTGATGGGATCGCCCTACACCCGCTACAAGTCCCCCGCGCTGGTCAACCTGGACTTCACGCCGACGTTCACCATGCCGCTGCTGCGCAAGGACCTCGGCCTGGGACTGTCCGCGGCCCACGAGTTCGGGGTTCCGCTGCCGCTCGCCGCGGTCACCGCACAGATCGTCGCGGGTGCCATCGGCGCGGGGCACGTCGAGGACGACTTCGCCGCACTGATCCTGGAGCAGGCAAGGAACTCCGGGCTCCCGCTGCACGCCGAAGACGTCCCCGTGGACGACGGTCTGTCGCCGCGCCCCTGAGTCGACGGGCACGGACGGGTCGGCGGTGGCTCGTGTGCCCCGGCGACCCGTCCGGGGTGCCGGCCGCGGGAGACGGGCGGCCCTCGTTTCGAGGCCCGTCGCGGCCGGTCCACCGTCCGGACCGGCCCAACTCCCCCCGGAGCCTGCCGACATGGCGGGAGCAGCCCGTTAGTGTGATCGAATGACAGAATTCAACGCCCTCGGTGACAGCACCGAATGGCAGCAGGACTTCGAGCGGCGGCTGCGTTCCGCCTACCTGGCCGCCGGGCTCGGTCCGGCCGCGGCGGAGCACCTGCTGGAGGAGGCACGCGCCGCCCTCGGCGACTGGGCCGTCGCGGAGATCACCGAGGGAGGGAACCGAGTGGGCCACGTCGCCGTGGGCGTGATCGACGACAACGGCACACCGGCGGGCCGGATCCGCGACCTCCACATCGACGCGGCCCACGCCGGCCGGGGCCATGGACGGGCCGCCCGCGACTGGGCGGAGGCATGGTGCGCGGAGCGCGGCGCACGACGGCTGAACGTGCGGCTCACCGGCCCCTCCGACGGCCTGTTCGACGACTACGCCGTCCAGGGCCAGACCAGGACACGGGCCGTGGGCTCACCGCCGAGGACGCGCGACGGCGTCACCGCACGCCCGATGACGGAGGCGGAGTATCCCGCGTGGCTCGCCTCCGAGAAGCTTGCCTACACCGGCGACATCGTGCGGGCCGGATCCCTGAGCGCCGAGGAGGCCGAGCGCAAGGCCGATCGCGACTTCGCCGAACTCCTCCCCGATGGTCTGACGACTCCGAGCACCACACTCCTGGTTCTTGAGGCGGCGGGCGAGCAGGTCGGCACCGGCTGGTTGAAGCACGGTCACCTTCCGGGGGTCACCTACGGCTACTCGCTGCACATCGAGGAACGGCACCGCGGCCGGGGACTCGGGCGGGCCGCGATGGCGGTCGGCGAGCGGGCCACCGTCGCGGGCGGCGACGACGTGCTGATGTTCACCGTGTGGGGCGGCAACGAGGTGGCGATGAACCTGTACACGAGCGCCGGCTACGGAGTCATGGAGGAGTTCCGCGCCATCGGGCTTCCCCGCCCCTCCGCCTGACGCCGCCCGCCGCGCGGACGACGCCGCGAAGTGCCCGGGGAACCCGCCCGGCACGGAGGCGCGGCGACGGCCTCTCCCGGGGGTCGACAAGAGCTGCGAAGCGGATCAGTATGGGGGGCCGTTGGGGCGGCAAGGTCCATCGGGGAGGACTGTTGCACGGCGTGGATTCTCATCTGGTCGCGATCGTCGGCATGGCGGGGCGGTTCCCTCAGGCACCGGATCCGGATGCTCTGTGGGAATTGCTGATCAGCGGCGGTGACGCCATCGGACCGGTCCCACCACAACGGTGGGATGCCGCGGACGTGGTCGATCCGACGCGTGACATCCAGTCGGTCGGGGGGTTCATCGAGGACGTCGACCGGTTCGACGCGGCGTTCTTCGGCATCTCGCCCCGCGAGGCCGAAGTCCTGGACCCGCAGCAGCGGTTGATGCTGGAGACGGTCTGGCGGGCCCTGGAGGACGCGGGTGCGGTCGCGGGCACCCTGCGCGGGTCGCGCACCGGGGTGTACGTCGGCGGTCTCTGGCACGACTACGAGCTGCTGCGCAAGGACGCGGGCGCGGGCGCGACACAACACAGCATCGTCGGCAACTCCCTCGACATCGTCTCGTCCCGCATCTCCTACGTCCTCGGCCTGACCGGGCCCAGTCTGACCGTCGAGAGCAGTTGTTCGTCCTCCCTGGTCGCCCTGCACCAGGCGTGTCAGGCGCTGCGGCACGGCGAGATCGACGCAGCGCTGGTGGGCGGGGCGAACCTGATGCTGACGCCCGAGGTGACCGTGGGGCTCACCCACTTCGGCGGCCTCTCGCCGACCGGGCGCTGCCACGCCTTCGGCGCCGGGGCCGACGGGTTCGTCCGGGGCGAGGGCGTCGCCGTCGTGTACCTCAAGCCCCTGCGAAAGGCGCTGCGCGACGGCGACCGGGTGCGCGCGGTCGTGGTGGCCAGCGCGGTGAACAACGACGGCGGCGGGGACAGTCTCGTCACACCGAACCCTGCCGCGCAGCAGGATCTGCTGCGGCGCGTGTACGGATCGGGCGCGGTGCCGCTGGAGCGGCTGGCCTACGTCGAGGCGCACGGCACCGGAACCGCCCGCGGTGACAGTGCGGAGGCGGAGGCGCTCGGCGCGGTACTGGGGCGGGCCGTGGACGGGCGCAGGCTCCACATCGGCTCGGTGAAGACCAACATCGGCCATCTCGAACCGGCTGCCGGGCTGGCCGGGCTCATCAAGTCGGTGCTGGCCCTGGAGCACGGCGTCGTCCCGCCGAGCCTGCACGCCGAGGAGCTCAACCCGGCGATCGACTTCGACGGGCTGAACCTGGCCGTCGCCCGGGAGCCGCTGCCCCTGACCCCGGGCAGCCACATCGGTGTCAACTCCTTCGGCTGGGGCGGCACCAACGCGCATGTCGTCCTCGGCGGGCCGCCCGGGGCTGCCGAGCCCGTTGTCCCCCTCGCCCCGTCCCGGTCCGGCGGACCGTATCTGCTGCCGCTGAGCGCGCATTCCGCCGAGGCGCTGGAGCAGCGCGAGACGGATGTGCGGAAGCTGCTGGCCGAGGGGGCCTGCGCCCGGGAGACGGCACAGGCCCTGGCCTGGTACCGGGACCACTTCCCCCAGCGGCGGGCCCTGTTCGGCCCCGGGCTGGCCGAATCGGTGTCGGGGCGGGCGCGGGAGGTCGGGAAGGTCGCCCTGGTCCTTCCCGGGCAGGGAGCGCAGTGGACGGGCATGGGCGCGGGCCTGTACGGGCACGACGCCGCCTTCACGGACACCATGGACCGGTGCGCGCGGGCGTTGTCGCCGCACGTTCCGTGGGATGTGCGCGATCTCGTCACGGGTCGGGTGGTGCCGTCCGGGGTGGAGCAGGTGCAGCCCGCGTCGTGGGCCATGTCGGTGTCGCTCGCGGCGGCGTGGGCGGATGCGGGGGTGACCGCGGACGTCGTGGTGGGGCACAGCCAGGGCGAGATCGCTGCCGCGGCGGTGGCCGGTGCGCTGTCCCTGGAGGACGCCGCCCTGGTGGTGAGCAGGCGCAGTTCGCTTCTCCGCCGGATCACCGGAGGCGGCCGGATGCTGGCCGTCGACCTCGGTCCGCGGGAGGCGGCCCGCGCCCTGGAAGGCTTCGAGGGCCTGGTGGAACTGGCCGTGCACAACGGTCCTCGGTCCTGTGTGCTGTCCGGCGACGAGGATTCGGTGCTGCTGCTTCAGGAAATCCTCGCGGCCGACGACGTGTTCTGCCGTCTGGTCGACGTCGACTACGGGTCCCACAGCCCGCAGATCGACGCCATCGTGCCGGAGATCCGGGAGGCGCTGGCAGCGGTGACGGCTCGCTCGGGGCACACTCCGGTGCTGTCCACGGTGGACCTGCGGCGGCTGGACGGCACGGAGATGGGCGCCGGGTACTGGGCGGCCAATCTGCGTCGGCGGGTGCGCTTCGCCGAGGCGGTGGATCTGCTGCTCGACGACGGAGTGACGCATGTCGTCGAGGTCAGCCCGCACCCCGGTCTGGGCACCGCGCTCCGCCAGATCGGCGAGGGACGAGCCGAACCGCCGGTCGTGCTGGGTACGTTGCGCCGCGGCGCGGGCTCGCACGGCGACCTGCTGAGGGCTTTCGGCGAGGCGTACGTCTCCGGTCTGGACGCCTGGGGGCCGCGCCCGGCACGGCGCCCCTCGGTGGTGGTGCCGCCGTATCCGTTCCGGCGCGAGCGGTACTGGGTGGCGCCCCGGCGCGGCGCTGCGTCCGCGGGCGGCCGGCCGGCCGTGGTGTTGGCACCGTCGACGGCGACAGGGGTGTGGGAGGGTGCCGTCGGGATGTCCGTGCGGGCCCATCCCTGGCTCGCCGATCACCGCGTGCACGACGCCGTCGTGTTCCCGGCGGGCGGCCATCTCGCCCTGGTGCAGCACGCGTTGTCCGGGCGCGGCGAGGGTCCGCCGGTGCTGCGCGACATCGGTCTGCCGACGGCGCTGGCGCTGGGCGACGAACCCGTGAGACTCGCCGTGACCTGGCGCCCCGGTGCGGGCGCGGCCGGAGTGGTGTCCGTGGTCTCGGGGGCCGTGGACCGCGGGGGCGGCGAGGGCGGAGCGGAGGGCTGGACACGGCACTTCCGGGCGGTGGCGTCCTGGGGTGCTCCCGTCTCCCCCGCCGCCTTCCCGGACCACCTGCTCCCGGAGAAGGAGTTGGACGCCGACGCCTTCTACCGGGACTGCGCCCGGCGGAACCTGCCCTACGGCACCGCGTTCCGGTCGGTGACCGGTGGGCACGTGACCGAGGACGAGGCCCTCGTCCGGGTGGAGTTGCCGCCCGGGAGCCGGTCCGGGGACATGAGGGGGGCACTGCACCCGGTGCTGTGGGACGGTGTGCTGCAGGCCGCTCTCGCCGTGGGCGAGGGCCCGTCGGTGCCGGTCGCGATCCGCAGTGCGGCGATGGCCGCGACCGGTGCGCCCCGTCTGTGGGTGCACGCGATGCGCACGGCGGACGGGACCGGTTTCGACCTCGCGGTGTTCGACGCGGACCGTCGGCCCGTCGGCCGGCTGGACGGAGTGGTGCTGGTCGGCCTGCCGGGTGCCGAGGAGCAGGACGACATCGGCCGGAACGTGTTCCGGACGGTCTTCGAGCCGCGTGAGCGGCAGCCCCGCCCGGAGGGCCGCGGCCGGGTCGTCGTCCACGGCCACCGGGACACGGGGGACGCGGCGGACGTGCTGGCGAACATGCCGGCGGGCGCCCTCGGCCCGGACGGGCTCGGCACGGCGGACACGGTGGTCTTCGTCGCGCCCGAGCGGGGGTCGGCGGGGCTGGTGGAGCTGACGGAGCTGATCCGCCGGTGTCTCGACGAGAACCCCGCGGTCCAGTTGTCGGTGGTGGTCCGCGGCGGTGCGGACTCGGCCGGGCTGTACGAGGGTTTCGTGGCCGTGGTGCAGGCGGAGTATCCGCAGTTGCGCGCCCGGCTCGTCGAGACGGACACGTTCTCGGCGGACCTGGTGGAGGAGTTGTCTGCGGGCGAGGACCGTGTGGTCCTGCGTGGCGGCGAACGCCTCGTCGGATTGCGGGTCCGGGGCGGTTCCTCCCCCGTCCCCGCGCCGTGGCGCACGGGTGGAGGCGCGCAGCCGTTCCGGCTGGGGGTCGCGCGGCCCGGCAGCCCCGACTCCCTGTGCAGGTGGCCGCTGGACCGGTCGGCGCCCGGCCAGGGGCAGGTGGAGGTGGCCGTCGACGCGGCGTCGCTCAACTTCATCGACGTGATGAAGACCATGGGCGTCTACCCGGACCGTTCGGCGGACCGCGAGGTGCTGGGGCTGGACTGCGCGGGCGAGGTGACTGCCGTGGGGCCCTCGGTGACGGGGGTCGCCGTCGGGGACCGGGTGGTCGCCTGTGGTTTCGGGGCGCTGGCCAGTCATGTCACCGTCGACGCGCGGCATGTGGTGCCGCTCCCGGCGTCGCTGAGTGCCGTCGAGGCTGCCGCGCTGCCGATGGTGCTGGTCACGGCCCACTACGCGCTCGTCGACGTGGCCCGGACCGAGCCGGGTGAGACGGTGCTCGTCCATTCCGCCACCGGCGGGCTCGGCCTCGCCGCCCTCCAGGTCGCGCGGAGAGCGGGCGCGACCGTGATCGCGACGGCCGGCACCGAGGAGAAGCGCCGCCTCCTGCGGGATCTGGGCGTGGCCCATGTCTTCGACTCGCGCGGTCTCGACTGGGCCGCGCAGGTACGCGCCGCGACCGGCGGCCGGGGGGTGGACGTCGTCCTCAACTCCCTGTCGGGCGCGGCGCTTCCGCTCGGCTTGGAGGTGCTCGCCGAGGACGGCAGGTTCGTGGAGGTCGGCAAGCGGGACATCCACGCCGGGACGTCCGTCGGTCTCGGGGCGTTCAAGAAGTCGATCTCCGTCACGGCCGTGGACATCGCGGGGCTGCTGCGTCGCCGTCCGGAGCGGTTCGCCTCGGTGCTCGGGGCCGTGTGGCGGCTGGTGGAGGCGGGAGAGCTCGGTCCCCTTCCGGTGCGCACGTGGGAGTTCACCGATGCCGAGGACGCGGTGCGCACCATGTCGCGCGGCGAGCACATCGGCAAGATCGTGCTCACGGGCCCGGCCCGCTGCGGCACGGTCCGGCCGCAGCCGCTGCCGGACGGGCGCCTGCGCGCCGGGGGCACGTATCTGATCACCGGCGGCCTGGGGGCGCTGGGGCTGTCGCTGGCGGAGTTCCTCGCGTCCTCGGGGGCCGGGGCGATCGCCCTGCTCGGACGGTCCGCGCCGGGCGACCCCGGCCGGATCGAGGCACTGCGCGCCGCCGGGGTCCGGGTGGGCGTGTGGTCGGCCGATGTCGCCGACGAGCGGCGGATGCGGACCGTGCTGGCCGAGATTCGCGCGCAACTCCCCCCGCTGCGCGGTGTGTTCCACGCGGCGGGGGTCCTGGACGATGCCACGCTGCTCGGGCTCGACGCCGCGCGGATCGAGCGGGTCCTGCGCCCGAAGGCGCTCGGCGCCCGGGTGCTGCACGAACTCACCGCCGACGACGCCCTCGACCTGTTCGTGCTGTTCTCGTCGGCGTCCGCGTACGTGGGCACGGTGGGTCAGGCCGCGTACGCCGCGGCGAACAGCGCGCTGGACGCCCTCGCGCTGGAACGCCGCCGGACCGGGCTGCCCGGGCTGAGCGTGCAGTGGGGTCCGGTGGCCGGCATCGGGCTCGCGGCACAGTCGTCCGGACGCGGCGACCGGCTCGCCGACCGCGGTCTGGGGAGCATCGGTGTCGACGAGTGCTGGCGGGCGCTGCGCCGGTTCGTCGAGACGGACGAGGCCGTTGTCGTCCATGCCGCCCTCGATCCCGAGCGGTGGCGGGAGACGTACCCGGCCACCGCCTCGCAGTCCAGTTGGCAGTCGCTCACGGGTGCGGACCGGGCCGCGGTCGACACGGGGCTGCGGGACGTGCCCGCGGAGCGGCGCAGGGAGTTGGTGGAGGACGTGGTGCGTCGCGACGCCGCGCTCGTCCTGCGCGTCGACCGGGGCGGACTGGACCGGGACGTCCCGCTCAAGTCGCTGGGCCTGGATTCGCTGATGTCGTTGGAACTGCGCAACAGGCTGGAGGCGTCGCTGGGGCTGCGGCTGAGCCCGACGCTCCTGTGGAAGTACGGCAGTCTGGCCCGGCTGGGCGCCGCGCTGTCCGACTTGTTCGACACGGAGGAGTCCGCCGCGCATGGGTGAGCACCCGGTCCTCACCGTCGAGGAGACCCGCCGGCTGCTGACGGAGTATCTGCCGGGCATGGACGGGTTCCACGTCGTCGACGTCACGCCCGACGGTCTGCTCCTCACGGCGTGTGCGTCGAGTCTGCCGGTTCGGCCGGGTGGGACGGTCTCCGGGCCGGCCATCTTCACGTTCGTCGATGTGGCCTCGTACGTCGCTCTCAGCGCCTATCGGGGCCCTACCCCGTCGGCCATGCTGACGTCCAGCAGCATCAGCTTCCTGGAGGCGGCGGAGCCGGGTGAGCTGCGCGCCCGGGTGGAGGCCGTGCGCATCGGCCGCCGGACGGCCGTGTTCGCGGCGCGGGTCGAGGACGGGCCGGGCAGACCGGTCGCCCTGGCCACCCTTCATTTCGCCTTTCCGGGTGGCAGGAGGCGCGAGCGGTGACGCCGTTCAGTCGTCGCCCAGTGCACGGATCGCGTACGTGACCTGCTCCCACGGGTAGTGCGGCAGCGGGTGCACGGCCCGCGCCGCCGGGTGGGCGGGGACGGCCTCGGCCTCGTCGAGCGTCCGCAGCCGCGGGTCGTCGGTGCCGCCGCCCAGGGCGGTGAGGGCGGCGCGGGCCCCGGCCGCGCTGTCCGCCCCGATCCACGTGGCGTGGCGCAGGCGGGTGCGGCCGTGGTTCGCGGTGTGGGCGAAGGCGGCGTAGTCGGACTCGGCGTCGGGGCCCGACAGTGCCTCCGCGTAGCGCAGTGCGAGGGCGCGCAGCGCGGGTTCCGTGTGCGCGGAGACGAGGAGACCGCCGGGCGCGGACGGGGCCGCGCCCGGCGGCGGGGCGTCGGTGCCCGGTGAGAGCACGACGTGGGCGTTGGTGCCGCTCATGCCGAAGGAGCTGACCGCGGCGCACCGGCCTGCGGACGCAGTGTCCCAGGGGATCGTCCGGGTGGGCACCGTCATGCCGCTGTCGCCGAGGTCGATGCGCGGGTTGAGCCGTTCGAACTGCGCCTGCCGGGGTATCTGCCGCTTCTCCAGGCAGAGGAGGGCCTTGAGCAGCCCCAGCACGCCGGCGGCGGACTCGGTGTGGCCGACGTTGGCCTTCACCGATCCCACGTACCAGGTCCTGCCGTTGCCGCCGCTCAGTGCGGCACGGGCGGCCTCCAGCTCGATGGGGTCGCCCAGCGGGGTTCCGGTGCCGTGCGCCTCCAGGTAGCCGATGTCGTCGGGGGTCAGCCCGGTGGAGGCCAGTACCGATGTGATCAGCCGGGTCTGCGCCGGTCCGTTCGGCGCGGTGAAGCCGGCCGACGGGCCGTCCTGGTTGACGCCGGTTCCCTCGATGACGGCGAGCACACGGTCCCCGTCGCGCTCGGCGTCGGCAAGGCGCTTCAGCACCACCGCACCGCAGCCCTCGCCGCGCACGAATCCGTTGGCCCGCGCGTCGAACGGACGGCAACGGCCGTCCGGCGACAGCGCTTCGGTGCGCTGGATCTCCGCCGTCGACCGGGGTGCGAGGACGAGGCTCACACCACCGGCCACGGCCACGTCGCAGTCCCCGGCCGCCAGGGCGCGGCACGCCGTGTGCACCGCGGTCAGGGAGGACGAGCAGGCGGTGTCGATGGCCATCGTCGGCCCTTCGAAACCCAGGGTGTAGGCGATCCGGCCCGCGGCGAAGCAATGCCCGTTGCCGATCAGCCAGGACGCGTTCGGCTCGGGTTCGGCCCACTGCCGGTAGTCCTGCCCGGTGATGCCGACGAAGACGCCGGTGGACCCGGCGACGCTCGCGGGCGGGATCGCCGCGTCCTCGAATGCTTCCCAGACCACCTGGAGCAGCAGGCGGTGCTGCGGGTCGAGGCTCCGCGCCTCTCGGGGGGAGATTCCGAAGAACTTCGCGTCGAAGCCGAACACGTCGTCCAGGTATCCGCCGCGGGACAGCAGCCCGTCCCAGCCCGAGTCGAACACGGCACGACGCCGCGCGGGCAGTTCCCCGGTGAGGTCGCGGCCCTCGGCAAGTGCCCGCCAGTACGTCTCGCGGTCGCCGATGCCGCCGGGCGCGCGCAGTGCGGTGCCCACGACGGCGATGCGGCGTGCGCCGCGGACGGCGTCCAGCTCCGCGCGCAGCGACTTGATCGTCTCCATGGCCCGGCGCAGTGGGCCGGCGTGTGCGGCGGTGTCCGAAGTCGATGGCATCGCCGGTGAGATTAACAGTTCGATGTGTCGAACGTGCCGTGTTCCGGAGGACTTCGGGATCAGCCGTGCCGTGGGGGCGGTGAACTGCGGTGGGACGAGGAAGCAGCCCGGGATCGATCGTCCGGCCGGGCCGGCGCGGTGGCACCTGTCCCCAACTCCGTTGCGGAGACAGATCGTTGGCGTAAAACAACGGGTGCCGGTGAAGTCTGGTGTTGCCGGTCCCGGATATGACAATGTGTCGACCCGTGGGCCTGGGGGGTCTGCGCCACACGCCGGGGTCGACCGTGCCCTCGGCCGGCGCCGTACCTCCGCCGCCTCTCGTCCTGCTCTGTTCGCCCGTGAGACAGAAAGGTGAGGTCGCCGATGACGGTCGCGGTACTGGACGATGAAGAAGTCGTGGTGCGCACGCCGGAGGAGTTCCACCGGATGCCCCGTGACTACCAGAAGATGCTGATCAGTCAGATCACCATCAACACCGAGGGCGAGTTGTCCGGCGGTGACGACTACGCGCTGATGTTCCTTCCGCTCGCGCCGTCCTCGGAGGAGCGTCAGGTGTGCGCGGAGCGGGCCGCCGAGGAGTACGACCACTACAAGATCGGCAAACGCATCCTCGCCGACATCGGCGTCGACACCACCTACATGGAGACGCAGCCGCTGTCCGAGCGCATGCTGTTCGCGGACGAGCGCATGCACACCTGCACCAGCTGGGCCGAACGCGGCATCTACTCGTACATCGGCGAGGAGACCGCGATGGTGATGCTCCGCGAGTTCGCCGACAGCAGCTACAAGCCGTGGGCCGAGGCGGTGCGCACGATCATCCAGGACGAGAAGATCCACATCGCCCACGGCGCCCGGGTCTGCCGCAACCTCGCCGACACGGAGGAGGGCCGCGAGCAGCTCCAAGTCGCGCTCGACCGGCTGTGGCCGATGTTCGTCGGCATCTTCGGCAGCGCCCACACCAAGCGCTCCCAGAAGGCCGTGCGCTACGGCCTGCGCAAGACCACCAACGGCGAGGCCATCGCGCTGTGGCGCGAGAAGGTGGCTCCGCGCGTCACCAACCTGGGTCTGCGCATCCCCGAATAAGCCACGGAGGCAACCATGGCCGTACCCGTGCTCATCACTCCGCGTCCGCCCTCCCGCGCCGAGGCCAAGGCCCGGCTGCGCGGGCTGCTGGCCGACCGGCCCGATCTGGCCACCCGCCTGAAGACGCTGCGCGGCATGGGCCGCCGGGTGCGGGGCTGCGAAGTCCATCTCACCACGGCGTGCAACATCCGCTGCAAGGGCTGCTGGTACTTCGAGGGCGGCTTCGACACCGCGGTGAAGGAGACCTCGGATCCCGGGCGGATCCGTGCCTTCGCCGAGAAGCTGGCGGCGGACGGCGTCACCCAGGCCACCCTCATCGGCGGCGAGCCCACCATCGTCCTGGACCGGGTCCGCCCGTTCGTGGAGACGCTGCCGTACATCACCATCTCGACCAACGGTCTGCGCCCGCTGCCGCGCGACGGGTACGAGAACGTCGCCATCGGGATCAGCCTGTTCGGCGGCGGACCGCTCGACGACGACCTGCGCGCCCACCGCCCGAACGGCTCCTCGTTCACGGGCCTGTTCGAGAAGGGGCTCGGGCACTACCGCGAGGATCCGCGAGTCACGTTCGTCTTCGCCCTGTCGGAGGAGGGGCTCCCGTACGTCGAACCGACCGTGCGGGCGATCCGCGACAACGGCAACCAGGTCACGTTCAACTTCTACAGCGAGCACGGCTCCGACCACCCGCTGCGGATCGAGAACGAGAAGCGCACCCTCGCCGAGGCCCTGCGGGTGAAGGAGCTCTACCCGGACACCGTGGTCAGCCATCCGTACTTCATCGAGGCCCTGATCACCGGACGCGGTCACTGGGGCGGGCGCTTCGGCTACGACGTCTGCCCGAGCATCAGTGTCGACATGCCCGAACACGAGCAGCGGGTGAACAACGGCAACCCCGTTCTCGACGGCTTCGCCGTCTACGGCGCGGACTACGAGACGCTGCAGTTCTGCTGCACCTCCGGCGACTGCGGCGGCTGCCGCGACAGCCAGGCCGTCTACAGCTGGCTGATGGTCAGTCTCAACTGGTTCCTCGACAGCGAACAGCGCCTGGAGACATGGCTGGACATGGCCGAGAGCTACTGGCGCCAGTGGTACTGGTCGCAGCGCCAGTCCCCGAACTTCAGCCGCTGAACCACCGAGCACACAAGGAGCGATCATGCCCACCACCGTCACCGCCGAGGCCGTGCTGGACCTCATCCGCACCGAACTCGTCGACTCCGGCGTCGAGGAGGACACCATCGAGCCCGACGCCAAGTTCGACGACCTCGACATCGACTCCCTCGACGCCGCGGAGTTGATGGCCACCATCAAGCGCACCTACGGGGTCACCATCCCGCGTGCCGAGCTCGCCGACGTCACCGTGGGCCGACTCGCGTCCGACGTGGCGGAGAAGGCCGGCCTTTGACCGATCCGGTTGCGGTCACCGGCGTCGGTGCCGTCACCCCGCTCGGTGTCGGCGCGGACGTGCTGACCTCGCGGCTCCTCGCGGGCGAGACGGGGCTGGCGGACGGGGACGGGCGCTGCACGGCCTTCGACGCGGGGGACTTCCTCACGCGCCGGGAGACCAGGCGCAACGCCCGGTTCGCCCAACTGGCCCTGGTCGCGGCCGCGGAGGCGCTCGGCCGGGCGGGGTGGACCGAGGGACTGCCCTGTCCGGCGGACGAGATCATGTGCGTCATCGGCACCGGCCTGGGCGGCGTCCCCGAGGGCCCGCGGTCCGGGGACGCGACGCCGTTGACAGTGCCGCTGATGATGGCCAACGGCGCGGCGGCGAGCGTGAGTACGCGCTACGGGCTGCACGGTGAGTCCTTCGCGACGGCGGGCGCCTGCGCCGCCGGGGCGCAGGCCATCGGGCTCGCGCTGGGCGCCATCCGGCGCGGCGAGGTCGCTGCGGCGGTCGTGGGCGGGGCCGAGGCCGCGTCGGTGCCGCTCGTGCGCGAGTCCTTCGCGCAGGCCGGTGCCCTCTCCCCCACGGGCCGGTGCGTCCCGTTCGGCGCGGACCGCGACGGCTTCGTGATGGGCGAGGGCGCGGGCGTCCTGGTCCTGGAGAGCCTGTCGGGCGCCCGCGCCCGCGGGGCCGAGGTGTTCGGCCTGGTCCGGGGCTACGGCGCGAGCTCCGACGCCCATCACGTCACCGCGCCCTCGCCCGACGGGGTCCCGGCGGCCCGGGCGATCCGGCGCGCGCTGGCCGACGCGGGCGTCGAGTCCGCGGACCTCCGCTACATCAACGCCCACGGGACCGGAACGCCGCTGAACGACGAGGCGGAGATCCGCTCGCTGCGGCTCGCCCTGGGCGACGCCCTGGAATCGGTTCCGCTGTCCTCCACCAAGGCGGCGACCGGGCATCTGTTCGGCGCGGGCGGCGCCGTGGAGGCCATCGCCACCCTCGCCGCGCTGCGCGGCGCGCTCGCCCCGCCGACGCACGGACTGACCCGGCCGGACGAGCGGCTCGGCAGGCTCGGCCACGTGCGCCGCGCCCGCGCGCTCACCCCGGGCCGCCGCGGGACGATCGGGCTGTCGGACTCGCTCGGCTTCGGCGGACACAACGCCGTCCTCGTGCTGGGAGCACCATGACCGGATTCGATTTCCAGGGCCGTCGCTACCTCGTCACCGGCGTGATGAACCAGGAATCGCTCGCCTGGCACGTCGCCGCCGCGCTCCAGGAGGCGGGAGCGGAGGTCGTCCTCAGTTCGTTCGGCCGGGCGGCGCGGATCACCCGCAAGGCGGCGGCACTGCTCCCCGCCCCGCCCGACGTGCTGGAACTCGACGTGACGGACGACGCGTGCTTCACCGGGGTCGCCGAGGAGCTGGGGCGGCGGTGGGGCGCGCTCGACGGTGTGCTGCACAGCATCGCCCAGGCGCCGCCCGACGCCGTCGGCGGCGCGTTCCTCGACACGCCCGCCGTCAGTGCGCTGCGCGGCTTCGAGGTCTCGGCGTACTCGCTCCAGCGTCTCGCGGCCTCCCTCACCCCCCTGCTCACCGCGAACGGGCGGGGCGGCAGCGTGGTGGGCATCACCGTGGACAGTGCCCGCGCGCTTCCCGGGTACGACTGGATGGGCGTCTTCAAGGCGTCGCTGGATGCCGTCGCCCGCTACCTGGCGCTGCATCTGGGGCCCCTGGGCGTACGGGTGAACCTGGTCGCGGCGGGCCCGATGGAGACGTTGTCCGCCCGCGGGATCAGTACCTTCGACGCGCTGGCCGACCACTACGAGCGCTGGGCGCCGCTGGGCTGGGACCGCACCGATCCCGGGCAGGTCGTGGGCGCGGTGCTGTTCCTGCTGTCCGACCTGGCCCGATGCACCACCGGCCAAGTGGTGCACGCCGACGGCGGCTTGCACGCCGTCATGGGCGGGATCGGCACGCCTCCTCACCGGCTCTCCCCGGGATGACGCCCTTTAACATGGGGACTCGACCCGGTGGGCGACATCTGCACCCGCTGAAGAACCGCTTCGGCGTAAGGAATTGGCTATGAGCACTGGCTTTCCCCTGTCCCGGACGACGAGTCCCACGCCCGCGGCCGAGCGCGAGAAGATTCTCGCCGCCCCGGGCTTCGGCCGTTACTTCACCGACCACATGGCGTCGGCCGTGTGGACGCGGGACGCCGGCTGGCACGACCACAAGGTGGAACCGCTGCGTCCGTTCTCCCTCCACCCCAGCGCCGCCGTGCTGCACTACGCGCAGGAGATCTTCGAGGGGTTGAAGGCGTACCGCCACGCCGATGGCAGCGTCTGGCTGTTCCGCCCCGAGGCCAATGCACGGCGCTTCGCCCGTTCCGCCGGGCGCCTGGTCCTGCCGGAGCTGCCCGAGGAGGACTTCCTCACGAGCGTGGAGGAGCTGGTCCGCGCGGACGAGGTGTGGGTCCCGGCCCCGGGCGGCGAGGAGAGCCTGTACCTGCGGCCGTTCATGTTCGCCTCGGAGGCGTTCCTCGGTGTGCGGCCCGCGGCCCGGGTCGTGTACTCGGTGATCGCCAGCCCCGCCGGTCCCTACTTCGCGTCCGGGGTCGAGGGCGTCACCCTGTGGGTGAGCGAGCGGTTCACCCGGGCGGCGGACGGCGGCACCGGAGCGGCCAAGTGCGGCGGCAACTACGCGGCGAGCCTGGCCGCCCAGGTCGAGGCCGAGGAGCACGGCTGCGACCAGGTCATGTACCTGGACAGCACGGGCGCCGGCACGCTGGAGGAGTCCGGGACGATGAACCTGTGCCTGGTCACCTCGGACGGACACCTCGTGACCCCCGCGCTCGGCACGATCCTGGAGGGCGTCACCCGCGACACCGTCCTCGCCCTGGCCGCCGACTTCGGCCTGACCCCGCAGGAGCGGTCGGTCACCCTGGACGAGCTGCGCGCGGGTGCCGCCGACGGTTCCGTCACCGAGGTGTTCGCCGCGGGCACGGCGGCCGTCATCACCCCGATCGTGGGCTTCAAGGGCAACGGCTACGAGTTCACCATCGGGAACGGCACCCCGGGCAAGCAGACCGTGGCGCTGCGCGAGCACGTGCTGGACATCCAGTACGGGCGCGCCGAGGACAAGCACGGCTGGCTGCGCCGGGTGCTCTGAGCGGCTCCCGGGAGGGACGTCCGGGGACGGGCCGCGTGGGCCGGCGGGGTGCACCCGTTCCGGCCCACGCGGCACGGCGGGGCACCCCTCCGCCACACGCGGGGACATAACGTCGCGGCATGGCCAGGAGTGAGGTACCCGGCACTCCCGTTCTCCGGGAATCTGGGGCCCGTCAACCCCACGTACACGCCCCGCGTGTCCCGCGAAACGAGGAAGCATGCGCATATCCAGACTGGTCCCCGCGGTCTCGGCCGTTGCGGTCTCCGTCCTCGCCCTGCTCTCCCCCACCGCCTCGGCAGCCGAGAAGGCTCCCGCACAGGTGTCACCGGTGACCAAGGCCGTGCAGCCCATCATCGGCGGCGGCTACGCCCAGAACGCCCCGTGGGCCGCCCGCCTGTACTCCAACGGCCAGGAGACCTGTTCGGCCACGATCATCGCGCCGACGTGGATCCTCACCGCCAAGCACTGCGTCGCCGGCGGCGGGCTCTCCTTCCGCATCGGCAGCCTCGACCAGTACAGCGGCAGTACCGTCGCGAACGGCGTGCAGACCTACACCCACGGCGCCGACCTCGCGCTGGTGCGCCTGGACCGCTCCGTGCAGGGAACGTACTCGCAGCTCGGACAGCCCGGAACGGTGCAGATCGGGCAGAACGTTCAGGTGTGGGGCTGGGGCGCCACCTCGCAGTGCGGCTCGGAGATCAACTGCCAGTCGCAGTACCTGAAGGTGGCCAACGTGACCGTCACCAGCGGCTGCACCGACGCCTACGGCGGCTCGGCGATCTGCGCCCGGCGCGGCAACGGCATCACCGCCGGCGGTGACTCCGGCGGTCCGATGACGCTGAACGGTGTTCAGGTCGGCGTCGCCTCCACCAGCGACCGCCAGACCACGACGGCGTACACGAACGTCACGGCATACCGCTCCTGGATCCAGTCGGTCGCCGGCGTCTGATCGGCGGGGCCCCACGCCTCCCCCGAAGGCCCCGTGCCCGGTCCTCGTGTCCGGGCACGGGGCCGGTTCGCGTCCTGCGGCGCGGGTACCGGGCGAAGCCGCCCCGGCCCGCCCCTCGGCCGCCCGGGGCGGCAGCACCTGAACGGGCGAGGGGCGGGCCCCGACGACGGGAGTCGGTGCGCGGGCGGTCACCGGGGCTCCGGGCGGCGCTTCCCGAGGTGCCCGCGCCCTGCTCCGGCCGGGCCGTCCGGGGCCGGGCCGGGGGCTGCGGACCACCGCGCCCCGGCGGCCCGCAGCCCGGTTGCGACGCGTTGGGACTCGGGTTTGTGTTGACGAAACCCGCCGCTGCACCAGGAGCTGCCATGTCGATGTCGTCCTTCGGTCTCGGCTCGTCCGACCCGTTCAGCGAACTGCTGAACCGGTTCTTCGGCATGTCGCCGGCGACCTCGCCACCGGCCGTGCAACGGGTGCCGATCGGACGCCTGCTGACCGAGTCCTCGCTGCAACTCCTCAATCTGGCCGGGCAGCGGGCGGTGGAGGACGGGACGTCCGACCTGGACACGGAACATCTCCTGTGGGCGGCCACACAGGTCGACCCGGCGCGCACGCTGCTGGTCCAGGCGTCGGTGGACCCGGACGCGCTCGCCAACGACATCGCGAAGGTCCTTCCCCGCGAATCGGGCGAGCCGTCCTCGGAACCGGGCCTCACCCCGGCGGCCAAACGCACGCTCACCGCCGCGTACGCCCGCTCCCAGGCGGCCGGCGTGTCGTACATCGGTCCCGAGCACATCCTCGGGGCCCTGCTGGACGATCCCGATTCGGGTGCCTCCCGGCTGCTGCGCGCGGAGGGCAAGGACGTGCGGAAGCTGGCGGGCCTCACGGACCGGGCGGCCCGCGCGGACGGGGTGCCCGCCGAGGGGGAGAAACCTGCCACGACCCTGGACGAGTACGGGCGGGACCTCACGGAGGAGGCGAGGGCCGGGAAACTCGATCCGGTAGTCGGGCGGGCCGAGGAGATCGAGCAGACCGTCGAGATCCTGTCCCGGCGGTCCAAGAACAACCCCGTGCTCATCGGGGAACCCGGCGTCGGCAAGACCGCGATCGTGGAGGGGCTCGCCCAGCGCATCGTGGCCGACGAGGTCCCCGACACGCTCAAGGGCAGGCGGGTGGTCTCCCTCGACCTGTCCGGGCTCGTGGCGGGCGCGCAGTACCGGGGGCAGTTCGAGGAACGGCTGAAGAAGGTCATCGAGGACGTCCAGAAGTCCGAGGGAGAGATCATCCTGTTCATCGACGAACTGCACACGGTCGTCGGTGCGGGTGCGACGGGCGAGGGCTCGATGGACGCGGGCAACATGCTCAAGCCCGCTCTCGCACGCGGTGAGCTGCACGTGGTGGGCGCGACGACCATCGACGAGTACCGCAAGCACGTGGAGAAGGACGCCGCGCTCGAACGCCGTTTCCAGCCGGTGATGGTTCCGGAACCGACAGTGGAGGAGACGGTACAGATCCTGGAGGGGCTGCGCGACGCGTACGAGGCACACCACCAGGTCCGCTTCGCCGACGGCGCGTTGACCGCCGCGGCGGAGCTCTCCGACCGCTACATCAGCGACCGGTTCCTGCCCGACAAGGCGATCGACGTGATGGACCAGGCGGGCGCCCGGGTGCGCCTGCGCAGCGTCGGCCGTTCCACCGAGGTCGTCAGCCGCGAGGACCGCATCGCGAAACTGCGGCGGGAGCAGGACCAGGCCGTCGCCGCCGAGGACTTCGACAGGGCCGCGGACCTGAAGAAACAGATCGCCGGAATCGAGGGCGAGCTCGCGGGCATCGAGGAGCGGCGCGAGGGGGTCGTCTCCGTCACCGCCCGCGACATCGCCGACGTCGTCTCTCGCCGGACCGGCATCCCGGTCTCCCTTCTCACCGCCGGTGAGAAGGAGAGGCTGCTCAGACTGGAGGAGGAGATGCACGCGCGCATCGTCGGTCAGGACGAGGCGGTCACCGCCGTCTCGCAGGCGGTGCGCCGCAACCGGGCCGGCATGGGCGACCCGAACCGCCCCGTGGGCTCCTTCCTCTTCCTCGGCCCCACCGGCGTGGGCAAGACCGAGCTCGCCAAGACCCTCGCGGAGCTGCTGTTCGGCGAGGAGAAGCGCATGGTCCGCTTCGACATGAGCGAGTTCCAGGAGAAGCACACGGTCGCCCGGCTCGTCGGCGCGCCTCCGGGATACGTCGGCTACGAGGAGGCCGGTCAGCTCACCGAGAAGGTCCGGCGGCAGCCCTACAGCGTGGTGCTGTTCGACGAGGTGGAGAAGGCGCACCCCGATGTCTTCAACACGCTGCTCCAGATTCTCGACGACGGACGCCTGACGGACGCCCAGGGGCGCACCGTCGACTTCCGGCACTGCGTCGTGATCATGACCTCCAACACCGGTGCGCATCGCATCCTCGATCACCAGGGCGATGTCTCCGAGCTCAAGGACGAGTTGATGGACGATCTGCGGGCACGGTTCCTGCCCGAGTTCCTCAATCGGATCGACGACATCATCATCTTCCACGGCCTCACCGAGGACGACCTGGCGCGGATCGTGGATCACCTGCTGGACCGGAGCAGACGCCGGGTGCACGCGCAGGGCATGAAACTGGAGGTGACGGAGGCCGCGAAGAAGCTGTTGACCGCCCACGGCCATCAACCGGAGTTCGGTGCACGCCCGTTGCGGCGCACGATCCAGTCGGAACTCGACAACCGCATCGCGTCCCTCCTGCTCGGCGGTGACGCCGAGCCCGGCGACACGATCGTGGCCGATGTGCGGGACGACTCGCTCCACTGCACGGTCGTCGCGGGCGCCGACTCACGGGCGGGCACGACGAACGAGCGGCAGATCGAATGAACCGATTGATTTTCGATAGGTTTCGATCGAAAATCGATGCATGAATCGCCTCTTCATCTCCATGCTCAGGGCCGGGATCGTCGCCGCCGTCCTCGTCGGACTCTTCGGCCAGGTCGTCGTCATCCCGACGACGGCGGCGGATGAGGTCGACGCCTTCCCGCCGTACGCCCCGTTCGCCGTTCCCTACGCGACCGTGGCCATCGTCGGCGTCGCCTGCGTCCAAGTCGCCCTCGTCGCGGTGTGGATGCTGCTCTCCATGGCCCGGCGCGGCGCCGTCTTCACCCCGCTGGCCTTCCGCTGGGTCGACACCATCATCGGTTCCTCGGTCGTCGCGACGCTGTTGGCGCTCGGCGTCACCGGCCATCTGGCCCTGGCCACCATCCCCTCCCCCGACGACGACGACATGGCCGTGCTCGGCGCCCTGGGCGCCGCGATCACGAGCGTCTGCGTGGGGGCGGCGTTCGCCATGCTCGTCAGCATCCTGCGCAGCCTCCTGCGCAAGGCGACCGACCTGCAGGACGAGATCGCCGAGGTGATCTGATGGCGATCGTCGTCGATCTCGACGTCCAACTCGCCAGGTGCGGCATGTCGGTCGGCGAGTTCGCCGCCGCCGTCGGCATCACGCCCGCCAACATCGCCGTGCTGAAGAACGGTCGCGCGAAGGCGGTGCGGTTCACGACCCTCGACGCGATCTGCCGCACGCTCGGCTGCCAGCCCGGCGAGGTGTTGCGCTGGGTGCCCGACGACGCCGACGAAGGATGAGGACATCGCCGCAGGTCGGCCGGCGACGGGTCGGTGTACGTTGAGCCCTTATGGACATGAACCTGCTCCGATCGCTCCATCGGGAGGGCGTCGAACACGACGCCGCACAAGACGACCGGCTGCTGCGCCGCCGCAATCTGGAGCCCGAATCCGCGGCGTTGCTCGCCGTCGTACTGCGGGCGGCGGGCACCAGGGCCATGGCCGAGATCGGGACGTCCAACGGCTACTCCACGATCTGGTTCGCCGACGCGCTGCGGGCGAACGGCGGCGAACGGCTGCTCAGTGTCGACCTCGACGGACGGGCCCAGCGCGAGGCCGCCGAGAATCTCGGCCGGGCCGGACTCGCCGACCGCGTGGAGCTGCGCGAGGCCGATGGCGGCGCCGTGCTGCGCGAGCTGCCCGACGGCCGACTCGACGCGCTGTTCCTGGACTCCGAACGGCCGGAATACGCCGGCTGGTGGCCGCACCCTCTCAGGGTCCTGCGTCCGGGCGGGCTGCTGATCGTCGACAACGTGCTGTCGCACCCGGGCGAGGTCGCCGATTTCATCGGGCTGATCGAGGCCGACGGCGGTTGCACGACGACAACGGCCCCCGTGGGCAAGGGGCTCCTGCTCGCGGTACGGAATCCGGGCTGACGGGCGGTGTCCGTCCCGCCGATGGGACGGACACCGCGTCGCCGCCCGACGAACGGACGTCCGCGTACCGGTCCGTTCGTGTTTCGCTGCCGGTCAGAGTCTGTTGATCTTCGACGCATACGTTTTTGGCCATGTCTCGTCGATCAATTCGCGTCGCGTCCACGCTGCTCGCGTCCACCGTGCTCATCCCCTGCGTCACCGCCGGCACCGCCGGTGCCGGAACGAAGTCGGCCGGCACCGGCCCGGCCGACAGCCGGGTCGTCGTCTCCGAGGACTTCTCCGGGAACTCCCTGCCCGCCGGTTTCCGCCCCGCCGAGGGCACCTGGGAGGTCAAGAACGGCCGGTTGTACGGCACATCGACCAACAGCAACCAGCAGAGCCGCATCACCTTCGGCGAACACCTCAACGACTTCCGTTTCGAGGTGACCGCGCGCTTCGAGTCCGTGAAGGACTCCGCCCGGTGGACGGCGATGGGCCTGGACATGCCTGCCGGCGGCTCCGTGCCCTGGTCGATAGCCACCATGCGCAGCGGTACCACCGCTTCCAACGGTCTTGAGTTCGCCCAGCGCACGTCGGCCGACGCGTGGAACGTCACCGACACCGCGGCCGCCCCCTCGGCCGCCGGAACCGGTCGTGACGTGCGCATCGCCGTGGAGGTGCACGGCACCAAGGCCCGCTGGTTCTTCGACGGCCGCGAGGCCATGCGCACCACCCGGGTCGCCCGGTCCGCCGACGGCGTCGAGGCCCTCGTCGTCAACGGCTCCACCGTCTCGTTCGACGACCTGAAGGTCACCGAACTCCCCGCCGAGAGCTGGATCCGGCCCGCCGGTTCGCCGATGACCGTGATCGCGCACCGCGGTGCCTCCTCGGCCGCGCCGGAGAACACCCTGGTCTCCGACGAGATCGCCCGGCGCGGTGGCGCCGAGTTCATCGAGAACGACGTCCAGCCGAGCAAGGACGGCGTCCCGTACGTCCTGCACGACGACAATGTCGACCGCACCACCGACGGCAAGGGCGCCATCCGCAGCCTCACCTCCGCCCAGTTGGACGCGCTGGACGCCGGTTCGTGGTTCGGCCCCGCCTACGCCGGCACCCGGATTCCCACCCTGGCCGCGCAGCTGGACGACCTCAGGACCCGCGGCGGCAATCTGCTGCTGGAGATCAAGGGTGCCCACACCCGCGACGAGGTGGCCACGATCGTCAGGACCGTCCGTGAACACGGCATGACGGACCGGGTCTTCGTGCAGAGCTTCGAGGTCGACGCGCTGAAGTACACCTACGAGCTGGCACCGGAGCTGCCGCTCGGCCTGCTGCGCGGTTCCCTGGACGCCGACCCGGTGGCCCTCGCCCAGGAACTCCACCTGGCGGCCTACAACCCCTCGGACGACGCGCTGTCCAAGCGGCCCGGCATCGTGTCCGATCTGCACAAGGCGGGCGTCGCGGTCATGGTCTGGACGGTGGACGGCGCGACCCGCTGGCAGGCGCTGGAGGCCGGCGGCGTCGACGGCATCATCACCAACCGCCCGGCCGAGCTGTCCGGCTGGAACGCGGCCCAGCAGCAGGAACGACCCACGCCCCCCGCCGAGCCGGCCGTGACCATCACCTCGCCGGCCGCCTCGGCATCGCTGGACCGCTCCCAGACCCCGGTCGCCGCGGTCCAGGCCACCGGCGCCGACAAGGTCTCCCTCACCCTGGACGGCGCCTCCGTCACCCCTGGCAAGCCGCTCGACCTGACCTCGCTGGCCGCCGGTGAGCACACCCTCCGCGCCGAGGTCACCGGACCGGGTGGCACCGCCACCACGACGTCGGTCTTCACCCTCCGGGCCACTCCGACCGGGCTGGCGCACCTCATCCTGACCTCGGGTGCCGACAGCAACCGCGTCGCCACCCTGACCACGATGCTGGGCCACGGCCACTACACCCAGCTCGCCGACTGGGCCGCGCGTCAGTCCGGCAACGGCCTGCCCGCCGCGCGCGCCGCGCTGATCGTCGCCGAGGCCCGCGCCCTGAGCGCCGGCTGACGCCGACTCCGGCGTCCGTCTCCCCCCGACCGCCTCGGCCGGGAGGAGACCGCCTCTCCGAGGCGGTGACGACGGACGGTGACGGGACGGACCGGGGGCGCGGCGATGCCGTGCCCCCGGTCTGCGGTCGTTCCGGCCGGTCGGAATCGCGGACGACGTCGCCGAAGTCGCCGCGCACGGACCCGGGCACGAAGTGGACCGGGACGTCCGCCACGACATCGCGGACGTCGCCGCGGGGCGGTCCTCGATGCCCTCCGTGAACGCGGCAGGGATCCGGTTCCTGCGGTCCGGGCGGGGCGGGCCGCGACGACGGCCGCCCCGCCCGCCGGAAGGCGGACGGGGCGAAAGCGCCGGGACCGGACCGTCGTCAGGCGGCCGGGGCCGGGTAGGTCGGGTACTCCACCCCGGAGACGTGCTGGACGACCCGGATGACCTGGCAGGAGTAACCGAACTCGTTGTCGTACCAGAGGTAGAGGATCGCGTTGTCGCCGTCGACCTTGGTGGCACCTGCGTCGACGATCGAGGCGTGGCGCGAGCCGATGAAGTCGCTGGAGACCGCGTCCGGCGCCGTGATGAAGTCGATCTGGCGCTTGAGCGGGGAGGTGAGCGACACATTGCGGAGGTAGTCGAGAACCTCCTCGCGGGTGGCCTCGCGGCCCAGGCGCAGGCTGAGGATCGCGATCGAGACATCCGGCACCGGGACCCGGATCGAGCTGCCGGTGATCGGCGCATCGAGGTCGGGGAGCGCCTTGGCGACGGCCGAGGCGGCACCGGTCTCGGTGATGACCATGTTGAGCGGCGCCGAACGGCCGCGACGGTCGGCCTTGTGGTAATTGTCCAGCAGGTTCTGGTCGTTGGTGAACGAGTGGACGGTCTCCACGTGGCCGCGCAGCACGCCGTACTCGTCCGCCATCGCCTTCAGCGGCGGGACGATCGCGTTGGTGGTGCAGGACGCGCAGGAGAGGATCCGCTCGTCCTGCTTGATCACGTCATGGTTGACGCCGTGCACGATGTTGGGCACGTCACCCTTGCCGGGAGCGGTGAGGACGACCTTGTCGATGCCGGGCCGCAGGTGCTTCGACAGCCCCTCGCGGTCGCGCCACTTACCGGTGTTGTCGATGAGGATGGCACCGTCGATGCCGTACTCCGTGTAGTCGACCTCCGACGGGTCGTTGGCGTAGATCACCTTGATCTCGTTGCCGTTGGCGACGATCGTGCTCCTCGCCTCGTCGACGGTGATCGTGCCGTGGAACTGACCGTGGATGGAGTCGCGGCGAAGGAGCGAGGCACGCTTGACGATGTCCTGCTCACCACCGCGGCGGACGACGATGGCGCGCAGGCGCAGTCCGTTGCCGGAGCCGGTCTTCTCGATGAGCAGGCGGGCGACGAGGCGACCGATGCGGCCGAAGCCGTACAGGACGACGTCGCGCGACCGGCGGCACTCGATCTTGTTCTCGCCCGTGGCGCCGGCGACGGCCTCGGCAGTGAACTCCTCGACGGACAGACCGCGGTCGTCCGTCCGGTACGTCGCGGCGAGCATGCCGATGTCGATCTGGGAAGGGCCGAGATCGAGGGTGGTGAGCGCCGTCAGGAACGGCAGCGTCTCGGTGACCGAGAGCTCCTCACCGGCGATCTGACGGGCGAATCGATGGGTCTTGAGGATGCTGACCACCGACTTGTTCACCAGGGAGCGGCTGTGGACCAGGACGGTGACGTCCCGCTCCCGGTGCAGCTTCCCGATGATCGGGATCATCGACTCCGCGATCTCCTCGCGGTTCTTCCAGTTGGTGAACGAGTCCTCGTTGACAGTCACAGATTTATCTTTCGAGCTAGGCGGCGCTCATATGCTAACCCGACGCCGATTTGATCAATCAAACGGTCCCGTTCAAGGGCGACGAGCCGCTCCGGCGCCCCCTGCCGGCGCGTCGCCGGGACCCGCACGGATGCGTCCTCCGACCCGGATACATCGGGTCTGCGGTGACGCGAGCAGGTGCGGACACGCACATAGAGTTCCTGCATGTCACATGTCGGTGAATCGGGCGGCACGGAGACCGGGCGCCCCTCGCTGTGGCGTCCCCGCCCGGACTGCAGGACGTGGGCCTGGTGGGTTCCCCTGCTGCTGATCGCCCTGGACACGGCGGCGGACCTGGCCGTACGAAGCCGTGAGCCGCTGAGCTTCCTGCTGGTCGGGGTACCTCCCGTGGCTGCGGCCACTCGCGGCCCGCGACACACCGCCGGTGTCGCCGCACTGTGCCTGGGGCTGGAGGTGTGGCTGGCCTCCCGACGACCGGGGCACATCTGGGAGCCGCACCATCTGGCCCTGTACACCGCCACCGTCCTGATCGGTCTCGTCGGCGTGGCCCTGGCCCGGCAGCGGGTCCGCGCCGAGAAGAACCTGGTCCGCGCCCGCTCGGTCGCCGAGGCCATGCAGCTGACACTGCTGCGCCCGTTCCCGGAACGGATCGGCCCGGTCCGGCTGGCGGGCTTCTACGAGGCCGGCGAGCGCGGCACGCTCGTCGGGGGCGACCTCTACGACCTGTGCGAGACCCGGTTCGGCGTGCGGGTCGTCATCGGTGACGTGCGGGGGAAGGGACTGGAAGCGGTCCAGACGGTCGCCGCCGTCCTGGGCGGATTCCGTGTCTGCGCCCATGAGTCGCAGGACCTGAGCCGCCTCGCGGAGCACCTGGAGCTCAGCATCGCCCGCGGCTGCGGACCCTCGTCCGGGGACGACGAGCTGTTCGTCACTGCGCTGCTGCTGGAGTTCCCGCCCGACGGCACCTCGGTCAGAATCGTCGATCGCGGCCATCCGGCCCCGCTGCTGCTCTCCCCGCACGGCACGCGACGGCTCGGCACCGCCCCGGCCCCTCCCCTGGGACTGTGCGCGCTGGATGCCGAGAGGGCCGAGGTCACCACGCATCCGCTGCGGAGCGGCGAGGTGCTCCTGCTGTACACGGACGGGGTGAGCGAGGCACGCAACACCCGGGGCGAGTTCTATCCAGTGGCCGAACGGCTGGCCGACCGCTTCGGCGACGGGCGCGGGGCACCGGATCCGTCGGCTCTCGTGTCCTTCCTCAGGACCGATGCGGAGAAGTGGTCGACCGGCACCGCCGACGACAGGGCCGCGCTCGCGCTCACCTGGGCGTAACGTCCGGGCGCCCTATTCCGGCGGGCCCCTCCGCCGTTCCCGCGGTGGCGAACCGTTCAGGTGGTGCGCCCTCGGGGCCGGTCGTACTGTCGACGAAGGAAACGGCCGCTGCGGCTGCGGACCGGGAGGAGAACGGCCGGGGCCGCACGGGTCCGGACAGAACCAGTCGGGGAGCCGGCATGCGGAGAGACAGACTGAAGAACGCGGTCGCGCTGTGTGCCGCCGGACTCATCGCCGCGGCGGTGCCGACATCCGCCTCCGCGAGCGCGCCCGCCTCGGTTCCGTCGGCGGGCACCCGGGCTGCTGCGCCGTCCGCGCCGAACCGCACGGTGGCCGTCGACTGCTTCTCGCAGGCGCGCGTACGCCCCGGCGAATTCCTGCTGGCCTGCGGGGACGGCAACAACCGTCTCGTCTCACTGCGTTGGACGCGCTGGGGCCCGGAATCCGCCGTGGGCAGCGGCCTCGACGCCGTGAACGACTGCCGGCCCTACTGCGCCGCGGGCACGTTCCACACATATCCGGTCACCGTGCGGCTCGACCGGCCGAGGAGCTGGCAGAAGCATCCGGAACTCCGGCAGTTCACCCGGCTGCAACTCGTCTACACCGACGGCACACCGGCGCACGCGGACCGGGTCACGCACTACGCCCTCTGGAACTGAGGATTCCGGGGCGGGGAGGCCGCTCCACCGCGAGCGCCGGCCGGATCCGGGGCTCGTGCGGGCCGCGCTCGTGCGGGCCGCGCTCGTCCTTGTCTTCCACGCGGTCGTCGCCGTGCTCCTGGCCGTCGGAAGCTGCGCGGCCGGCCTCCTGAGCGGTGCCGCGACCGCCGCCGTCCTCGAACCGGCCGGTCCGGGGCAGGGCACACGTGCGGGCTTCGCCGCCGATTCCGCCGCGGATCGACGCCTCCGGTGCCGTGGCGCGCGAGGCGCCGCCAGCGGCCGGACGAGACGATTTTCCCCAGGGGGTAGGCGGAGGCCGCCCTCTTGCTATACCTTCCGCCCAACAACTTATTAGACGCCGCGTCTAACAAGGGAGGGCGGCGCTCGGCGGCCCGGGGTTCTCGGCGAGCGGACTGGGAAGGAACCCCGACCGGCGGCCGCGAACGCCGGGCTCGACACGAAGCGTGCGCTCGCCGAGGCGAGGACGAACGAGCACCACAAGTCCCTGATGCGGTCCAGCTGTTCGGGTCTCATGGAGTTCCTCTCCTCCGCCCGGCTCCTGACCGGGCCGGCGCTGGCCCTGTACAAGCGCGCCAACCTGATCTGATCCGCGTCCCGTCGACCGACCCGAGCTGACGAGATGACCTACGCGATCACCCAGACCTGTTGCAGCGATGCCACGTGCGTCGCCGTGTGCCCCGTCAACTGCATCCATCCGACGCCGCAGGAGCGTGCCTTCGGCAGCACGGAGATGCTCTACGTCGATCCGGGATCGTGCATCGACTGCGGCGCCTGCGCCGACGCCTGCCCAGTCGACGCGATCTTCCCGGTGGACGGCCTGCCGGAGGAGCAGCGGGACTACGCCGCGATCAACGCGGCCTACTTCGCCGATGCCGCACCCGGATCCGGCGACACCGCGCCGAACTTCCACGCCTGGGGCGCGCCGGCGTCCGCGCGCTCCCTGCCGTCCGACTTCGGGCCGATCCGGGTGGCGGTGGTCGGCACCGGCCCGGCGGGCATGTACGCGGCCGAGGACCTGCTGCTGCACGCCAATGCCCAGGTGACGCTGATCGACCGGCTGCCGGTGGCCGGGGGGCTGGTGCGGTACGGCGTTGCTCCCGACCATCCGGCGACCAAGAAGGTGGCCGACACCTTCGCACGCCTCCACACCCACCCCCGGGTACGAATGCACCTGGGTGTCGAGATCGGGAAGGACGTCACCACCGGGGAACTCGCCGCGCATCACGACGCGGTCGTCTACGCCGTGGGCGCGTCAGCGGACCGGCGACTCGGTATCCCGGGGGAGGACGTGCCGGGCAGCATCTCGGCAACCGCGTTCGTGGCCTGGTACAACGCCCAACCGGAGACCGCGCCGCACGTCGTCGACCTGTCCACCGAGCGGGTGGTGGTGGCCGGCAACGGCAATGTCGCCCTCGACGTCGCCCGCATCCTGGTGACGGACCCCGAGGTCCTCGCGGGCTCGGACATCGCCGATCACGCACTCGCCGCCCTGCGCGCGTCGAAGGTGCGCGAGGTGGTGCTGCTCGGCAGGCGCGGCCCCGAGCACGCGGCGTACAGCGCGTCCGAACTGCTTGCCCTCACCCGCCTGCCGGGGGTGGAGCTCGTGGTCGACGACCACGATCCGCGTACCGGCGAGGCGATCGACGGTGCGGTGCCGGGCGGGAAGGCGGCACTGCTGCGCGGCACGGTCCGCGAGACGGTGGACTGGTCGCACACCCCGGAATCGGCGCGGCGGATCGTCTTCCGGTTCCACTCCGCGCCCGTGGAGGTGCTCGGCGGCGAATCCGCCCGAGCCGTGCGCGTGACCGGGCACGGCGGCGAACTGGACATCGCGGCAGGCGTGTTGCTGCGGGCGGTCGGCTACCGCGGAACACCGGTGGCCGGGCTTCCGTTCGACGCGGCGACCGGCACGGTGCCGCACGAGCGGGGTCGTGTGCCGGGCCGCCCCGGGACGTACCTCGTGGGCTGGATCAAGCGGGGGCCCTCGGGCGGCATCGGGGCCAACCGGGCCTGCGCCGCGGAGACCGTCGGCACGCTGCTGGCCGACGCGGTCGCCGGCGCGCTGCCCCGGCCCACGGGCTCGCCCAGGGCGTTCCTCCGCCTCGCCCGGGGCCGCGGTCGCCGCCTCGTCGATGCCCGCGGACTCGCCGCGATCGACAGGGCGGAGCTGGCACGCGGCCGGGCCGCCGGTCGCCCACGGGTCAAGTTCGGCACCGTGGACGAGCTGATCTCCGCCGCGAGGACGGGCCGTTGGCGGCTGCCGGGGTGAGACGGGAACCGCCCCCGTGCCGGCCCGCCCGTCCGGCGGCCCCGGCCGGACGCGTGACCGGCCGGACGCGTGACCCGGCGACGCCCCGATCCGTCGGGGCGCCGTCCGGGCCGGGCGGCGCCCGGCCCCGTGACGACCTCACACGGACGCGAGCGGATCCGGACGGTCCACCGCGTACACCGTGACGGCGTTGCCGCCGATCGTGTCGCGTCGGCGCGGCGTGAAGCCGAGACGTTCGGCCACCCGCACGGAGGGATCGTTGCCGGGCCTGATGAACGCGGTGAAGCGGTCCCGCGCAAGCGTGGCGAAGCCCCAGTCGAGGCACGCCCGGGCCGCCTCGGTGGCGTACCCGTTCCCCCAGTGCTCCGCCCGGAACGTCCACCCCAGCTCGACCTCGTCGAACTGCTCCCAGTACTGCAGGCCGCTCCGGCCGATGAGTTCACCGCTCGACCTGAGCAGCACGGCACACAGTCCGTGGCCCCTCTCCGCCCACTGGCGTTCCACCACGGACAGTCGGTCCAGCGCCTGTTGATGCGTGTAGGTGCCGACGAATCGGCTGACCCTGGGATCGGCGTGGAGTTCGACGAAGGCGTCGGCGTCGGTGAGTCGCAGGGGTCGCAAGGACAGTCGCTCGGTCTCGATCATGTCGCCGAGGATAGTGATCCGCCTCGGGACGCATGCGGACGTCACGACTCCGCGGTCCCCGCCCGGGCACGTCCGCCGAGCAGGCCCGGTCGGCGTCGAACACTGCCGAACATCCTTTGCGACCGCGCACGCTACCGTGTGCTACCAACGCTCGTACGGCTCGCGCCCCGAGAGATACGATAATCCTCCCGGCGCGAGGCGTCGCAGCGCCAGACTTGTCCCGTATCCGAAACCCGCTGCACACCTTTCTCATCTCCGCGCCCCGGTGCGGACCGCGCGACGACCCATGGAGAACACGTTGAGGACGAAGTTCCGTTCTCGTATCACTGCCCGGCTCGGGCGCACCTACCTTTCCAGGATCCAGAAGTACGGAATCGGTTCCTCCACAATCAGGCTGCTGCCCGACGAATTGCTCATGCTGCTGCGCAGGGACGGTCTGGACCCGGTGGACAAGCTGGCCGGGCTGAGGGCGACGGCGCCGATATCCAAGGTCTCGCTGCCGTTCGGGATGGACGTCTGGGTGGTCACCGGCTACGAGGAGTCCAAGGCCGTGCTCGGTTCGGCCGACGGGTTCAGCACCGACTTCGCCCACCTCGCCAGCAATGCCGGAGTGGCGGCGGAACAGAGCCCCGGCGGGCTCGGGTTCAGCGATCCTCCGGTGCACACACGGCTGCGCCGCATCCTCACACCGGAATTCACGATGCGTCGGCTGCGCCGGCTCACTCCACGCATCGACGCCATCGTCGAGGAACGTCTCGACGCGATGGCGGCCCGCAGGGGTCCGGTCGACCTGGTCCAGGAATTCGCGCTGCCTGTGCCCTCGCTCACGATCTGTGAGCTGCTCGGTGTGCCCTACGGGGACCGCGACGACTTCCAGCGGCTGGCCATGGACCGCTTCGACCTGTTCGCGGGGACGACCGCGCCGTTCGGTGCCATGTCGGAGTCACTGGCGTACTTCAGGGACGTGGTCGGGGCCCAGCGCCGAAACCCGGGCGACGGCCTGCTCGGCATGATCGTGAAGGAGCACGGCGACAGCATCGACGACGAGGAACTCGCGGGCCTCGCCGACGGCGTGCTCACCGGCGGATTCGAGACGACCGCCAGCACCATCGCGCTGGGCTCCCTGGTGCTGCTGCGCGACGCGGACGTCTTCGAGCGAATACGGACCGAGGACGCGGCGGCGGCGCCGTTCGTCGAGGAGGTGCTGCGCTACTCCACCGCGGTGCAGCTCGCCTTCCCCCGGTTCGCACGCGAGGACATAGAGATAGCCGGGGCGGTCATTCCCAAGGGGGACATGGTGCTCTGCTCGCTGAGCGGCGCCAATCGGGACGCCTCGTACGTCGGGGACGACGGCCGTTTCGACCCGCACCGCAACGCCACCGGGCACCTCGCCTTCGGCCACGGCATCCACCGCTGCATCGGCGCCGAACTGGCCCGCATGGAGCTGCGCGCCGTCTACCCGGCCCTGACCAGGCGTTTCCCGCACATGAGCCTGGCAGTCCCGCCGCAGGAGCTGGCCTTCCGCAAGTTGTCGATCGTCTACGGCGTCGAGTCGCTCCCGGTGCACCTGGGCTGAGCGGCCCGGACGCCGCCGAGCGCCTCCCCCGGGCGCCGCGGCGTCATGGAGCGACGGTCTCCTCCTCTACCAGGTGACCGGAATCCGTTCAGGGCTGCGGGACGTGGTCCCGTTCCGCCACTCCACCTCGTCGGCGGGGCGGGCGAGACGAAGGCCGGGACAGCGCGCGGCGAGCCGGTGGAGCGACAGCTGGAGTTCCAGCCGCGCCAGCCACGCGCCGAGGCAGTAGTGCGGGCCGGCGCCGAACGACAGGGTGGGGGCCGCCAGGGGGGCGAACAGGTCGTCGAACGGCCGGGGCGGAAACACATCGGGGTCGCGATTGGCCGCGCCGCAGTCGGCCAGCACCATCGAACCCGCCGGAACGGTGACGCCCCCCACCTCGGTGTCCACGGAGACGTGGCGCGCGGTCCCGCGGTCGTCGCCGAGCGGAATGAGGTGCAGCAACCGCTCGGCGACCGCCCCCGCGGCTTCTTCGTCCGCCCCGATGCGGGACCAGCACTCCCTGCGCTCGGCGAGCAGGTAGAGCAGCGCGTTGCCGAGCATCGTCATGGTGCTGTCGTGGCCTCCCACCACCAGCCCGCACACGAGGTCGACGAGCTGGCTCTCGGCGATGCCGCCCTCCTCGTCGGCCGCGCCGACGAGCATGCTGGTCAGGTCGTCGCCGGGGTCCTTGCGCCGCTCGGTCAGGAGCGCCGCCCCGAACGCGGCGAACTCCGCCAGCACCGGTTCCATCTCCTCCTCGGGATGGGAGCCGTCGGAGAAGGCGTACTCGGTCCAGTGCCGCAACCGTTCCCGCGCCGCGTTGTCGAGGCCCATCAGCCGGCTGATCACATCGACCGGGAGCGGGAGGGTGAAGCCGGCCACCAGGTCGGCCGGCCGCGGGCCATCGACGAGTGTGTCCAGGCGCTGTTCCACGATCGAGGCGATCCACGGACGCCAGCGGGCCACGGTCCTCGGGGTGAACGCGCGGCGCAGCGTGCGGCGCAGACGCAGATGGTCCTCGCCGTCCTGATTGAACATCAGGTCCGCGCTGGCCACGAGTCCGGACTGGCCCGTCAGCGGCACGGTGTCCGGCACGTGGAGCTGTGCACGCCCGAACCGCGCGTCGGTCAGGACCTTGCGCACGTCGGGGTAGCGGCTCACCCGCCAGGCCCGGGTGCCGTCCGGCAGCACGACGGGCTCGGGCGGTCCGGACGGTTCGAACTGTGAACGGTGCAGAGGCGGGAGCGGCGAGACGGCGGTCACGTCGTTGGCGTCGAAAAGGGGCACGTAGGTCCTCCACATGCGCGGGTACGGCGGAAACGAACGGGCTCGGGACACGGGCGACCGCCGGACGGGGCCGCCTGCGGCGGCACACGCCGCGTCCTGACGGTCAGAGCTCGACCAGCACTTTTCCTCGATTGGCTCCCGTCCCCCGGTAGAGGCTCCGGTAGGCGTCCGGAATGTTCTCGAAGCCCTGGTGAACGGTGTGCCCGAAGCGGATCTCGCCCCTGCGGACCCTGCCGCCGAGTTCGTGGTGGAGCGCGTGCCAGTTCTGTTCCGTGAACCATTCGAGCGAGAAGATCCCGCGCACGCAGGTCCGCGGGAACATGATGTAGGGCAGCAGCCGCGGCCCGGTGGCCTCGCGGCCGACCTGGGTGGACCACTGCCAGCACACGGCCACCTGGCTCGCCACGTTGAGCATGGAGAACACGGCGTCCGTGACGGTGCCGCCCAGGTTGTCGAAGTACTTGTCGACCCCGTCGGGTGCGACCCAGCCGAGCGCCTCGCGCACCGCCTCCCAACTGTCCCCGTGGCGGTAGACGACGACCGCGTCGAAGCCCAACTCGTCCAGGTAGTCGGCCTTCTCGGCCGTCGAGGTGGTGCCGATCACCCGGGCTCCGGCGAGTTTGGCGAGCTGTCCGACCAGGGAACCGACCGAGCCGGAGGCGCCGCTGATCACCACGGTGTCGCCGGGGCGGACCGACATGAACTTGGTGAGCGTGCCCCAGGCCGTCATGCCGGGACCTCCCATGACGCTCAGTGCGGTGAGCAGCGGGAGTGCGTCGTCGTACCAGTCGGGGTCGAGGCGGCGGAAGGCGGGGAAGACCATCGGGAACGTTCCGGTCTGCCACGGTGTCGCCGCGCCGTTGCTGACGAGGTGGGTGCGCCAGCCTCCGAAGCCCTGCACCAGGTCACCGGGCCGGTGGGCGGCCCGCGGACCGGCATCCAGCACCTCCATGATCGAGTCGGCGCCCATGTGTGCGCCGAGCGGGGTGTCCAGGGCGATGCCCTGCAGGTAGGGGTCCACCGAGACGTAGCGCGTCCTGAGCAGCATCTCGTCGGGGGCGAGGTCGGTGTCGAGGTCCTCGTCGACCATTTCGTAGACCTTGTCGACGTCCGGCACCCCCTCGATGTGCTCGCGCACGACCCACTTCCTGGTCCTCATCGCGTTCCCTTCCCGTTCACGAGGGGCGAACGTGCTCCCGTGCCCGACCGGATCTCCGTCCGGGGTCCCACCGGAACGACGAGATGGGTCGGTGGCGGCCCGCTGTCGTCGACGGAGGCGGTGAACGTCAGCCCGTCGTCCCGGCAGATGAACTGCATGACGTGCCGGCCGGCCGCCGCGGCCCGGATCAGGCCGCCCGTGGTCGCCCAGACGCCGGACTGGTAGAAGTTGCGCAGTCCCGGCAGGCCGGGGCCGTGCTTCTTGATGAGCGTCTCCAGCGTCTCCCCGCTCTCCACGAAAGGCTGCCAGCCGAGGACGGTGCCGTCGTAGTTGCCCGTGTAGCGGACCTGGGTGAGCGGGCTCGACACGTCGCGGACGGCGATCGCGTCCGACATGCCCGGGTGGTGCCGTTCCAGGAAGGCGACGAGTGTCTCGCGCACCCGCTTCTTGGCGGCGTAGTATCCGCGGCCGTGGCGCACGGGCAGGGTATGGAGCTCCTGGCCTCCGCGGCTCCGCGTCGTCTGCTCCGGTCCTTCGTCCAGGGCTCGCCAGGGGGCGATGTCGCAGAAGTAGGTGACGTAGGCGATGCTCGTCCCGTCGGGCGAGAGCTCGGGGTAGTGCCGGTTGCGGAACTGGACGTTGATGCTCGGGTGGCGGATGCCGGTCAGTTCGGCCGCCACCTCCTCGTCGAGCAGATAGGTCGTGCAGGGGTCGGCGTCGGGGAATTCGCGGCGCAGTCCGAGGAAGAGCGTGACGTAGCCGGGGAACACCATCCCGGGTTCCTTGATCGTGCGGGTGTAGAGCCTGCGGTAGGCGTCGTCGAGGTAGCGGCCGCCGAGCAGGTCCATCATCGTGGTGCGGCCGTCGCAGGCCGAGACGACGACGTCGGCGCGCAGTTCCTCGCCGTTGCTCAGCCGTACCCCCACCGCCCGGTCGTCCTCGACCAGCACTTCCTCGACCTTGGCGTTGTAGGTGACTTCGCCGCCGAGCTTGCGGTAGCGGCGCTCGATGGACTCGGCGAGCCCGAGCGATCCGCCCTCGGGAACTCCTGCGGAAAGATTGGCGTGCGAGGCGAGCTGGAAGTGGAACGGCAGCACCGGGAAGGCCGGATGCTTCTCGTACAGGATGAAGTTGAACGCCTCGCGGAGCAGGGGGTCCTTGAACCTCGCCGAGTAGTCGGTCATCAGCACACCGATGGACTTGCGCACGGCGTTGAAGTACGGGACGAACGACGCCAGCATGCGCCAGCGCTCCAGTGCGGGCATCAGCCCGACCGGTTTGAGGAACGGGTAGACGGCGAGGGCCTTGCGGAAGGCCCGCAGCTGCTTGCAGAAGCCCCGGATCAGAGCCGAGTCGACGGGCGAGATGTCCGTCAGATGTGCCTGGAGCCGGTCGGGGTCGGAGTAGAAGTAAACGGACCGGCCGCACCGGCCGCGCACCACGTTGAAGACGTCGAAGTGCCGGACCTCCTTGCCCTGCAACGCGCCCAGCTCCAACCAGATCTGGTGCATCTCGTTGCCGGGGCCGCTGCCCAGCAGCCAGCTGATGCAGGGGTCCAGGGTGAAGTCGCCGCGGTCCCAGGCAGTGCAGCAGCCGCCGGGCAGTTCGTGCATCTCCAGGACATGGGTGCGGTAGCCGTTCATCCGGGCATAGCAGCCGGTGGACAGGCCGCCGAGCCCGGCGCCGATGATGATCATCGACTCTCGTCGGGAACGCGACACGGACGTGCTCTCCTCGGTTCTCATGTACGGGTGCCCCCACGCGCGGACCATCGGTCGAGCTGGGGCAGTCGGCCCAGCTTCCCGGGGTGCCAGGGCTCGGTGCCCCGGCTCTCCGAGGCGGTGAACCCGCGTCCCAGCTCGTCGCAGAGGTACTGGATGACGAAACGGCCGGTGGACGCGGCGCGGATGAGGCCGCCCATCCCGACCCACTGCCCGGCCATGGAGAAGCCGCGCAGGCCGGGCAGGCGCATGCGGTCCTTGCCGACCAGTGCGGTCGCGACGTCGTCGGCCTCGGAGAACGCCTTCCAGGCAAGGATGGAACCGTCGTGGTTGCCGGTGTAGCGGCGGGTGGTGGCGGGGGTGGCGACGTCGACGAGTTCGATGCGTTCGGCGGTGCCGGGCATGTGGCGCTCCAGGAACTCCCGGACGAAGTCGGCCACCTGTTGTTTCTGTGCCCGATATGCCTTGCGGTCGGCGGCGCGCAACTCCTTCCAGTGGGCGAAGTCGCTGAAGTAGGTGCAGTGGATCACCGATCTGCCGGGCGGGGCGAAGCCGTCCGAGTAGTCGGAGCGCAACTGGACCACCAGACTGCTCTGGAGCGCCCCGGGAAGTCGCGCCGCGTCCTCGGGCGTGAGCAGGTAGGTGGTGCTGTGGGCCCGGTCGCGGCCGAGGTTCCCGCGGATTCCGACGAAGGCCGAGACCACGGCGGGGAAGAGGGCACCGCGGCGGTGCAGCAGGTCGTTGTACAGCTTGTCGATCCGGGGGCCGGTGTACCGGCCCTGGAGGAGGCCGTGGATGGTGGTGTGCCCGTCGCAGGCCGCGACGATGTGGTCGGCGTAGTACCGCTTGCCGTTGCGCAGTTCGATGCCGACGGCGCGTCCGTCCTCGACCAGAACGCGCTCGACGCGTGCCCGGTAGGTGATCTCACCGCCCAGCGACGAGTACCGCTCCTCGATCGACCGGGCCAGGCCCAGCGAACCTCCCTGGGGGAAGCCCGCGTTGTCGTGGTGGGCGCTGGCCATGTTGAACAGGTACGGCAGCAGCGGGAAGCCGTCCGGGTCCTGGAAGAAGATGTTCCGGAACGCCCGGCGCAGCAGCGGATCCTGGAACCGGTCGGCGAAGTCGTGCATGGGCGTCGACGCCGTGCGCCAGAAGAGGCGGAACGCCGGCAGTACGGTGCGCAGTGTCGCCAGCTTCTCGCGCGCGGTCCGCAGGGCGGGGGCGGTGAGGAATGGGTAGAGCTCGATGGCGGTGAAACGCCGCAGGTCGCGGCAGAACGAGCGGATCAGCCGGGCGTCGGCGGGCGACAGCCCGAGCAGGTGCTTCTCCAGCCGGTCCGGGTCGTTGTAGAAGACCACCGAGCGGCCGGTCTCGTCGACGACGCGGTTGAACATCTCAAAGTTGGTGATGGTCTTGCCATCGAGTGCACCGAGTTCCCGCCACACCTGGTGCGCCTCGTTGCCGGCGGCCGTGCCGATCAGCCACTCGATGCAGTAGTCGAAAATGTAGCCGTCGCGCGACCATGCGGTGCAGCAGCCCCCGGGGAGGACGTGCTTCTCGAAGATGCGCGAGCGCATCCCGTTCATCTGCGCGTAGCAGCCGGCGGACAGTCCGGCCACTCCGGCGCCGATCACGATGACCCGGGGGCCGCCGTCCGTCCCGCGCCCGTCCGCGCCCCAGTCGTCGCCCCCGTCATCGGGCATCGTCGCCGCCCTCCCGGAGGATGCCGAGCACCAGCTCGGCGTTGCGGGCCACGTGCTTCGGGTCGAGCATGTCGGCGTGGATTCCGGAGCCGCGGAGCACGGCCGTGGCCGTGATGGAGCTGCCGTGCCAGGTGCCGCGCGCGTCGGCCGCGTACAGGGCGGTCTTCTCCTCGTCGGTGACGACGCTGACGGTGGCGGCCACCGCGCCCAGGTTCGGGGTGCGGCCGCAGAAGGCCAAGTACTCCCCCGCGTGGTCGATGGTCTCGCGGGCGACGATCTCCGACCCGGTGTGCTTGAGCAGGTGCTCGGCGAGTTCCGCCTCGAAGACCTTGAAGTGTTCGGGGCCGGGGACGTAGGGCTCCAGGACGCGGTGCGAGTCCAGGACGATCACATGGGCGACGTCGCGGCCCCGGCTCTCCAGTTCCTTGGCCACCTCGAAGGCGAGGTTGCCGCCGAGGGAGTAGCCGAGCAGTCGGCACGGGCCGTCGGCCTGCATGGATTCGACGAGATCGGCGTAGCGGGCGACCTTGTCCTCGCCGGGGACGTAGTTGAAGGCGATCAGCCGATGCCCGGCGAGCCGGGTGGCGAACGCCCGGTACACGAGCCCGTGCCCGCCGGCCGGCGGGAAGCAGAACAGTGTGTCCTCCTGATCGGCGTTGAAGGTCAGGCAGGGAAGGTCGTCCGCGATGCCGCCGGTGGCGAGGCGCTCGACCGTCGCGGCCATGCCGTGCAGGGTCGTGACCCGGTACAGGAGGCTGACCGGGATGCCGACGCCGAACTCCTGCCGCAGCCGGTGGATCAGTTCGATCAGCTTGATGGAGCTGCCGCCCGCCTCGAAGAACTCGTGCGCCGGTCCGACCCGCTCCAGCCCGAGCAGTTCCTTCCAGTGCCGGGCCATGCTCTCCTCGAACGGTGTGCCGGGCTCCTGCTCCGGTTCCTCGGCCGTGTCGGGCCGGGGCTCCGGCAGTCCGGCCACATCGACCTTCCCGTTGCCGGTCAGCGGCAGTTCCGGCACCACGACGAAGTGCGCGGGGATCATGTGGGCGGGCAGCAGGTCCGCGAGGTGCCGGCGCAGCACGCGCCGGTCGATCTCCGCCCCCGGCACCGGTACGCAGTACGCACAGAGCGCGTCCTCGCCCCCGGCGTCGGGGCGCACCGTGACCACCGCCCGGGCCAGTTGGGGCCACTGGGCCAAGTGGGTCTCGATCTCCCCGATCTCGATCCGGTGACCGCGGAGTTTGATCTGGCCGTCCACCCGTCCGAGCAGATGGACGACACCGTTCGCGTCCCAGCGCGCGGCATCGCCGGTGCGGTAGAGGCGTGCGGGCCGGGCGTCCGGCCCCGGGTCGAGGGTCCGGGTCACGAAGCGTTCCGCCGTCTGCTGCGGATCGCCCGCGTAGCCGAGGGCGACTCCTTCGCCGCCGATCCACAGTTCTCCCGGTACACCGGGCGGGACCGGTTCGCCGTGCCGGTCGAGGACATGGAGCGTGGTGTTGTTCAGGGGCCGCCCGATGGGCACGGTACGGCCGGGTTCGAGGTCGTCGGCGGGTCCTTCGAAGCAGGCGCTGTCGATGGTGGCCTCGGTGAGGCCGTAAGAGTTGATCACGCGGGTGTCCGGGCCGCACAGGCCGCGCAGCCGTCGGTACTCCCCCACCTTCCACGCGTCGGATCCGACGACCAGCAGGCGCATGAAGTCCAGTCGGTGGCCCTCGCGTTCGCAGTGGTCCATGAGCCCGCGCACGACGGCGGGGACGAACTCCGCGCAGTCGATGCGTTCCTCCCGCATGGTGCGGTGGAGGCGCTCGGTGTCGAAGAGCAGGTCGCGGTCGACGAGCACGAGGTTGCCGCCGGAGCACAGTGCGCGCACCAGGTCGCCGGTGAAGACGTCGAACGAGGGGGCGGCCATCTGGAGGTGCACCCGCACATCGCGGTCGAGGCGGTACTCGTGCAGCCATGCCGCGTACGCGGAGGCGAGGTTGCGATGGCTCACCTGAACTGCCTTGGGGAGCCCGGTCGAGCCGGAGGTGTGGATGACGTAGGCGGGCGCGTCCAGGTCGGTCGGCTGCCCGGTGTCGGGGGCGGGTGCCGCCTCGTGCAGTTCGCGCAGGGTCAGCGTCGGGACCGGCAGTCCCGTCGCCCGGTCCCTGGACGCGTCGTCCTCGACGACGACCAGGACGGCGGCCGCGGTCCGTACGGTCTGCGCGATGCGATCGGCGGGGTGGTCGGGCGGGATCGGGAGGTAGGCGCTCCCGGACTTCAGCACCGCGAGGAGTGTCACCACGAGGTCGGGCGTCTTGCCGAGGCAGAGCGCCACGACGGCTCCGGCACCCGCTCCCAGCCCTCGCAGGCGTCGGGCCAGTTCGTCCGAACGGCGGTCCAGTTCCGCGTAGGTCAGCCGCAGGGACTCTCCCCGCGGTGCCGGAAGGGTGACGGCGACGGCGTCGGGGTGCCCGGCCGCGGCCTCGGCGATCAGTTCGTGCACGGGGCGGATGCGGCCGTCCCCCGCGGTCGTCCCCGCCGCCGGGAGCGCGGCCGTGCGGCGGGCACCGCTCCACTCGCCGGTCAGGAGCTCGCGCTCGCGCGCGTCCAGCATGTCCAGCCGGGTGACGGGGCGCTCGGGCGCGGTCCGGGTCATGCTGTCGAGCAGCGTCGTGTAGTGCGATGCGATCCGTCGCATGGTCTCCGGCTCGAACAGGTCGGTGTTGTACTTGAGCACGCAGTGGAACCGGTGGTCCGCCTCGTCCTCGTAGACCGACAGGGTGACCTCGAACTGCCCTTCCTCCTCGGGAAGTTCGATGTACTCAAGGCGGTATCCGTACTTCTCGGTGGCCACCTTGTGCGTGAGCAGGATGAACATGGCCTGGAAGACGGCGGACCGGCTGGGGTCGTGCTGGAGGCCGAGCCGGTCGACCAGCAGGACGAACGGGTACTCCTGGTTGTCCAGGCCGCCCAGCACGGTCGTACGGACCTGTTGGAGCAGTTCGGCGACCGTCGGCTCGCCGGACAGGTCCGCGTGCAGCGGGAGCGGGTTGACGAAGTAGCCGTAGACGGAGGCGAAGTCCTGCTCGGTCCGTCCGGTCACCGGACTGCCCACGATGACGTGGTCCTGGCCGGAGTAGCGCTGGAGCAACACGTAGTAGGCGCCGAGCAGCACCATGAAGGGGGTCACATCGTGCCGGCGTGCCAGACCGTGCACACGGGCGGTGAGGTCCTCGTCCAGGACAAAGAACTCCGAGGCCCCGTTGTGGGTCTGGACGGCCGGACGGGGTTTGTCGACGGGCAGTTCCAGGACCGGTACCTCGTCGGGCAGGTGCGATCGCCAGTAGTCGAGCATGCGCTGCGCCGCGGGGCCGGCCAGGAAGCGGTTCTGCGCGTTGAGGAAGTCCAGGTAGCGCGCGGTGACGGGCGGCAGCGACGGCACGCGGCCCTGGCGCAGCCCCTCGTAGACGGCCAGGAGTTCCTCGATGAAGGTGAAGGTCGAGATCGCGTCCGAGATGATGTGGTGGACCGCCTTCATGATCACCCAGCGGTCGTCACCGCGTTTGAAGAGGCGGAAGCGGAACAGCGGATCGCGTTCGAGGTCGTAGGGCTTGCGGTACTCGGCCACGATCGTGCGGTGGATGTCCTCCCACTCCTGGTCCCGCACGTCGAACAGGGCGATGTCCGCACTCCGGTCCGGCGAGACCTGCTGCATGGGCACCCCGTCCACCGTGAGGAAGTTGGTCCGCAGCGCGGGGTGGCGGGCGACGAGGTGACGGACGGCCTCGAACATGAGGTCGGGGTCGAGGGCGACGCGGACCTCCACTGCTCCGCCGATGTTGTACGCGTAGCCCTCGGGGTTGAGCTGCCTCAGGAACCACAGGGCCTTCTGGTTCTGCGTCAGCGGATGGTGGAATTCGTCCTCGAAGACCTCCACCACCGTCTTGTCCCCGCCGTCGGCCTCCGACGCCACCGATTCGGCGAGGCTGTCGTGGAGCTGGGCGACGAGTTCGCCGACCGTCGTCCCGCTGAGCAGCGCCACCACCGGCGGTGCCACGCCCAGTTCGGAGCCGAGCCGGGCACGGAGCTCCATCGCCAGCAGGGAGTCCAGGCCCAGCGCGTTGAGGCCCGCCTGCGGATCGATCTCGTCGGCGCCGGTCCGGAGCACCGAGGCGGCCACCGCCGTGAACCTGCGGGCCACCAGGTCCAGACGCTCGGCCGCGCCCGCGGTGCGGAAGGTGTCGAGCAGACCGGTGCCCGCTCCCGCCTCGGCCGCGTCCGCACTGGCGCTCGCGGCAAGTTCGGTGACCAGTGAGGGCGGTGACGCGTACCAGGCCAGGAACACCGGCCAGTCGACGACGGTCGCGACGAGGAGTTGTGCCCGGTCCTGACCGATGACGCGTTCCAGGACCGCCATGCCCACCTCGGGCGCGAGCGAGCTCATCCCCCGGCTGTGGAGGTAGTGGCCGACGAGTCCCAGCTCCTCGATCATGCCCGTGGCCCACGGACCCCAGTCCACGCTGAGTCCGGGCAGTCCGAGCGCCCGGCGGTGGTGGGCCAGTGCGTCCAGGAAGGCGTTCCCGGCGGCGTAGTTGGTCTGGCCGGCCGTGGTCAGCAGGGAGGCGATCGAGGCGAAGAGGACGAAGTGGTCCAGCGGTTCGTCCCGCAGGTGCCGGTGCAGCAGGTGGGCGCCGATGGCCTTGGGGTCGTGGGCGGCGGCGAACGTGGGGTGGTCCATGTCGGCGACGAGCGTGTCGCGGACCTGCCCTGCCAGGTGGAACACGCCGCGGACCGGCAGCGGGCCGGTGCGCCGGTGGGCGCCGAGCCACTGCGTGAACGCCGCTTCGTCGGTGATGTCCAGCGGGGCCAGGACGACGCGGGCGCCGAGTGCCTCCAGTTCCTTGACGAAGGCGGCGGCACGTCCCGCGGGGGTGCCGGGGTCGAGATCGCGCCACTCGGTGCGCTCCGGGAGCGCGGTGCGTCCGATGAGGACGAGGCTGCGGGCCCCGCGCCGCACCAGTGTCCGGCACAGGAGCTTGCCGAGTGCGCCGAACGCTCCGGTCACCAGGTAGTCGCCGTCGGCGCGCAGGCACAGCGGGAGGGGGCGGGTGAGCCCCTCGGCCTGTCGTGCCCTGCTGGTGAAGCGGCCGGAGCCGCGCAGCGCGATCTCCTCCTCGTCGTCCGTGAGGAATTCGCGCAGCAGGGCCGCGGCGTCGGTCAGGACGCCCTCGTCGTCCTGCGGGCGGGAATCCAGGTCGATCAGCTTTCCGGGGTGGCTGAGCAGCTCCTGATGCCTGAGCACCCGGCCGACGCCCCACGCGGGTGCCCCCAGCGGCTCGACCGTCTCGCCGGATTCGACATGCTGCGCGCCACGGGTGACGATGTGCAGTCGGCCGCCGTCCCCGCGGCGCAGCAGGGCCCGGGCGAGTGCGATCAGCGAATACGCTCCGGTGTCGCGGTGCCGCGCGAGGTCGTCCCGTGCCGTTTCGGCGAGGCGGGGCAGGTCGAGGTTCCACAGGTGCACGACGGTGCCGACGGCTGTCGCTCCGTCACCGTCCCCGCTCCCGCCCACATCGGCGAGCAGCCGTTCCAGGTCCTCGACGGAGCCGGGGGCCACGGTGGATTCGCGCCCGTCGTCGCTCCTGCGGTACCGGTCCCCCGGACGCACGAGGTGGTACCGCTCGCCACGTGCTGCGAGCAGGACGCCCAGGGCGTCGCCGACTCCCCGGTCGTCGGCGAACACCAGCCAGCAGGTCCCGGCGGGGCGGCCGGCGAAGGTCCCGGCACGGTCCCCGGTCGCGTCCTCCTCGCCGGCGCCCTCTTCGAGGGGCCTGTCGACCCATACGGTCTCGGCGAGCCAGGAATCGATCGTGCCGAGTCCGACCGCCGTGGACGCCTTCTCCACGTCGGCCGCGCGGAATCCCACGATGGTCCCGAGGGATTCGCCGTCGTCCGCGTAGAGGGTGATGTTCCCGACGAGTTCGTCCGCGTCCTCTCGGGTCACCGTGGCGTGCGCCCAGATGGGCCGGTCGCCGACCGGGGCGAGGCGCACCTCCTCGATGGACAGGGGCAGCCGGATGCCGGAGGCCGGCCGGCCCGTCCCGCCGTCGAGGAGCTGTGTCGTCAGCAGCGCCTGGAAGCAGCCGTCGAGCAGCACGGGGTGGATGTGGTGCCGGGCCGCGTCGTCACCGATCGCCGCGGGCGGACGGAGCCGGGCGAGGACTTCTCCGGGGCCGATGTGGACGTCGTCGATGGCACGGAACGCGGGACCGTAGTGGTATCCCCGTGCCGCCAGTTCCGCATAGCACTCCTCGCCGCCCAGCCGACGCCGTGTGCGTGCCCGCACGGCGTCGATACCGACCGCGGAACCGGTCGGCCGGGGCTGTCCGGAGCGTACGACTCCGCTCGCGTGCACCGGCCGGTCGTTCTCGTCGTCCCCCGCCGAGGCGATGGTGAACGTCGCGTTCCGCGACGAGAGGGTCAGGCGTACGGCCCGGGCCTCGCCCTCGGGCAGGAAAAGCGCCCTGCGGAGTTCGATGTCGGTGAGCACGGCGTGGGTGCCGCCGGTCAGGGAGCGGACGGCCTGCAGGGCCATCTCCAGGTACCCCGCCGCCGGGAAGACGACCGTGGACTCGATGCGGTGGTCGTCGAGGTAGGGCAGCCGCTCGGAGTCGAGTGTGGCGTGCCAGGTCGGTTCGGGGTGTGCGGTGCGGCGGCCCAGCAGCGGGTGGTCGACGCGGCCGAGGCGGACCTGCGCCACCGGGGCGGGCTCGGTCCAGTACCGGTCGCGCTTCCACGGGTAGCGGGGCAGGGTCACGGGTGTGCCCGCCGGGTGCAGGGTGTTCCACGCGATGGGGACGCCCAGGGTGTGCAGTTCGGCCAGCGAGGCGGCGAAGCGTTCCGGTTCGTTCTCCCGGCGGCGGATCGAGGGGAGGGTGCGCACGGTGCTGCCGCGGTCGTCGAGGCACTCCCGGATGGAGTGGCCGAGCACCGGGTGCGGGCCGATCTCCAGGAACAGGGAGTATCCGTCGTCGGAGAGGCGTTCCACGGCCGACCGGAAGCGGACCCGATCGCGGACGTTGCGCCACCAGTAGGCCGCATCGAGTTCGCTGCCGTGCGCGGTGCCCTCCTGACCGGTCAGGTACAGCGGCACGGTCGCCGGACGCGGCGCGAGCCCGTCCAGCGAGGTGAGCAGCTCGTCCTTGATCGCCTCCATTCCCGCGCTGTGGTAGGGCACCTCCACTTGGAGGAACTTGGCGAAGATCTGCTCGGCCCGCAGTTCGTCCGCCAGGGCGGCCAGGGCGTCCCGGTCGCCGGCGAGCGTGACCGCCGAGGGGCTGTTGACCGCGGCCACGGACACCCGGTCCCCGTGATCGGCCACCCGGTTCTGCGCCTCCTGCTCGGTCAGGCTCACGGCGAGCATGGTTCCGGTCCCGGTGAGCAGCTGCTGGAGCCTGCTGCGGTGGACGGCGATCCTCGCCGCGTCGTCCAGGGTGTAGACGCCCGCCTCGTAGAACGCGGCGATCTCGCCGGTGCTGTGCCCGACCACGGCGTCGGGCCGTACGCCGTAGTGGCGCCACATGGCCGCGAGCCCGACCTGGACGGCGAAATTGGCGGGCTGGGCGAGCCAGGTCTCGCCCATGCGCGAGGCGGTTTCGTCGGCCGTCATCTCCTCGATCAGCGACCAGTCCGCGTATTTCCGGATCGCCCGGTCGCATCGGGTGATGGCGTCCCGGAACACGTCGTCGTCCCGGAGCAGTTGGCGCCCCATCCCCCACCACTGCGGGCCCATGCCGGTGAACACCCAGACCAGGCCGCGCTGTTCGGTGTCGAGCTGCCTGCCGTGGACCACCCGTGGGTGGGCTTCGCCGCGGAGGAACGCCTCAAGTCCCTCGTCCAGCTCGGCGGGTGAGGAGTACACGATGCCGAGCCGTGATTCGAGGTGCTGGCGGCGCCGGGCCAGGGTGTGGGCGAGGTCGGGGAGCGGCGAGGTCGGTCCGTTGGCCCCGGCGAGCTCGCGGCGGATGCCTTCCGCCACCTGCGGCAGGCTGTCCGGGGTCCTGGCGCTCAGCGGAAGGATGTTCCAGGCCCGCTGTTCGCGGACCGTCCGCGGGGCTTCCCGCCGGGGTGCCTCCTCCAGCACGACGTGCGCGTTGGTGCCGCCGAAACCGAAGGAGTTCACCCCGGCCCGGGCGGGCCCCCGGTGCTCGGGCCAGTCGGTCGGCTCGGTGGGAATGCGGTACGGGGCGGACTCCGCGTCGATGGCCGCGTTGATCCGCTCCAGGTTGATGTGGGGCGGGATGCGGCGGTGCTTGAGGCAGAGCACGGTCTTGATCAGCCCGGCGACGCCGGCCGCCGACTCGGTGTGCCCGATGTTGGTCTTGACCGACCCGACGTAGCACGCGGCACCCGGTCTCCGGCCCACGGAGAGCGCCCTGCTCAACGCGTTCGCCTCGATCGGGTCGCCGACCGGTGTCGACGTTCCGTGCGCCTCGACGTACTGGAGGCAGCCGGGGGTGATGCCGGCCTCGGCGCAGACACGCTGGATGAGTGCGACCTGGGCGTCCGCGCTGGGCACGGTGATGCCGTTGGTGCGGCCGTCCTGGTTGACCCCGGTCGCCGAGATCACCGCGTGGATCGGGTCTCCGTCGCGCAGTGCGTCGTCGAGCCGTTTGAGGGCCACCATGCCCACGCCCTCCGCGCGCACGTAGCCGTTGGCCCCGGCGTCGAATGTGCGCGAGCGCCCGTCGGGCGACAGGAAGCCGCCCTTGGTCTCGGCGATGGTGTATTGGGGTGCCATGTGCAGCAGCACCCCACCGGCCAGCGCGAGATCGGTCTCGCGATCGTTCAGGCTCCGGCAGGCGAGGTGCACGGCCACCAGGGAAGAGCTGCACGCGGTGTCGATCGAGAGGCTGGGCCCCCGGAAGTCGAAGCAGTACGAGAGACGGTTCGAGACCATCGTCATCATGGTGCCGGTGGCGGTGTGCGCGGCCAGCGAATCGAAGCCCAGATCGGAGAACTGGAGGATCTTGTAGTCCAGCGTGAACGCGCCGACGAACACGGCGGTGTTGCTTCCGGCGAGCTCGGCGGGCCGTTGGCCGCCGTCCTCCAGCGCCTCCCACGCCACCTCCAGCAGCTTGCGCTGCTGCGGGTCCATGTGGTCGGCCTCGCGCGGGCTGATGCCGAAGAAGCCGGGGTCGAACTCGTCGAATCCGTCGATGTATCCGCCGCGGCCGCCGATCAGACGCCCCGGCTTCTCCTTGTGCCCGCTGCCGAGCGTCGTGACGTCGTACCGGTCGGCCGGCGTCGGTGTGATGCAGTCCTTGCCCTCCATGAGGTTCTGCCAGTAAGCGCGGTGGTCCGACGCACCGCCGGGCAGTCGGCAGCCCATGCCGATGATCGCTACTTTGTCGCTCACAGAGGCACTGTTCACGTCGGGCAAGGTCGTACTCCTCAAGTCGTGGCGCCGTGTCACGGCAGGGTTGTGGGAGGGCCCCGCGGCCTCCCGGAAGGGCGGACCCGGTCAGACGGAACCGGGGCCGGCCCTCTTCGCGCGGCGCCAGGGGTGGAGAAGGGTGGTGGCGATGGCGCCGGTCGGCGGGAACGTGGCGGGATCGCTGAGCCCGACCGCGACGGGTTCTCGACCGGGTCGCCAGGTGTAGCTGTCGAAGAGGTGGTCCCAGATCGAGAGGTCCGAGCCGTAGTGCCCTGCCTCGGACAGGTCGGTGCTGTGGTGCAGGCGGTGCTGTTCGGGACTGGCGAGCACATGGTTGAGCCGGCCGATGTGCACGTCGATGTTCGCGTGGACGAAATATCCCTGGGCGGCCACGAACAATCCCACGACGAGCACGGATTCGCGTGAGAAGCCGATCAGCGCCAGGGAGAGTTGGACGACTCCCTGGGCGAGGACGATGTCCAGGACGTGATTGACGCCGTTATTGGCGACGTTGACCTTCTGCGGCACGTGGTGAACACCGTGCAGGCGCCACAATATCGGGTTGGTATGGCCCAGGCGGTGCACGAGATAACTCGCCAGCGAACCGGTCAGCAGAGCACCGGGGATCTCGATCCAGAGATCCATCGCGGGTTCATCGGGGCTCACCACGGCCACGGCTGCGGTGACCAGGTATTGCGCCATTGCGCTGGACAGCATCGTGACCAGGAAGTAGACGCCGTACCAGCGCCATTCACTGGCGTCGGGATGCCAGGAGCGCTGATAGGGAATCAGGCGTTCGAGGACGGTGAGATACGCGATGGTGCCGAGCAGGAAGAGCGGGTTCACGCGGCCCGGGTCCCAGTCGAGTGACAGCGCCGCCGCGGCCACCGAGACCGCGGCGACCAGCAGGACCGGGTAGGCGAGAACGCGGAGCGCACCGCGCACCGGACCCGTGGGGGAACCTTTCCCCTGCACGGGGTGCGAGCCGGGCTCCGGATCACCACCGGGCGTTGGTTCGAACTTTTCCATGCGCAGCACCTTCACGAAAGAATCCGGTGCAGAGAACGCACAGACCCCGAAAGAGAAACCGACAAATTCCTGCGGGCATACGGGATGAGCGCGAAAGACGCTCGTCGCGTACGGGCAATTCATGCACGGATACCGATATGGGATTTTCCGTGGGCCTGGCCCCGATCAGGGACACCGAGCAAACCCGCTCTCTACTTTTCCCCCCGCGACGCTCCCAACCGTCGGAATCCGGCCGCGTCTCACCGCAACGACCGGGCATGAGACAGCCACCACTCGTCCGACTTTCAATTAACCAGGCGGACCAGTCGGGCGGAATAGGAATAATTCGCGCCACACCCAAGAGGATTACTAATAATATTGATCACCTATTGGGAATTAATATTTTTCAATTCCGATGCGGGTCGTTCCACCCGACCGGGGAGTGATGGGAAATCCGGGCACGACACATCGGGCCGGGAGGGACCCTCAAACCGGCCGGGAAATCGACGCCAAATCCACATAATCGTGCGATTCGGTCACGGACTTGGTCGACCGGCAGGCGCGAGCGGGGCCGGACCGGACCGCGGAACCGCTGCCGCGGGCCGACATGGCTCATAAGCACCGGAGCCCGGACGGGACTCGGGAAACAACGTCCTGTCGGGAAGCACGCGGGGAGGCGCACCGCCGCGACCATGCTTTTTCGTCCCGGTTCCTCACGGGCCCGCCCGGCCCCGCGGGCGTTCGCGCCTTCGGGAACGCGTCGTACCGGCCGGGCGGGCCGGAGTCATCGCCTCATCGGGCCGGGGGCCGCCGGGCACACAGCTCGGCGGCGACGGACTCCAGGACCTCGATGGGCCGCAGCAGATCCGGGTACGCGATCGGCGGCCTTCGCGTCCGGGCCATGTGCAGGAACACCTCCAGACCCGGCACGCAGTACCGCGCGTCGAGAGTGAGGGTCTGCTCGACCATGGCGTCCTGGGTGAACGCCATTCCGTGGAAGGGGATCTGTCGGGTGTCGGTGGGACGGACGAGGTTCACGACGACACGGGTGCTGCCCGCCGTGAAGGAGGCGGTGACCGTGGAAGCGGTGGCGTCCGTACGCACGTCGCCGATCTCGCCGGGAGCGAGCCGGAGCGCGAGGTCCACCGGGTGGATGCCGTAGAAGAAGATCCCGCCGTGGTCGCCGTCGGGGTCGGCGGGCCCGGACGCGACGACCGCGTGGGGTCGCCCGCTCGCCGTGGACCGGGCCACCAGTGCCTCCGTGTCGGGTATCCAGCGGAGCGCGGAGTACGACGTGAGCGGCGCGTCGTGGGCGAGCGCGGTGTCGATCATGATCCGGGCATCCTCGACGGTGCAGGCCAACGGCTTGTCGACGAACACCGGGAGCCCCTCGGCCAGGAAGGGGAGCGCGTGTTCCCGATGGCGCGCGCCGTGCCGGTCCGCGATCACGACGGCGTCCACCAGGCCGAGCAGGTCCGTGGGAGCGTCGACGACCTTCGCGATCCCGCCGGTGGAGGCGAGTGCGTCATTGCGTTCGTCGCGACCGCCGCTGAGCGCCACGACACGGGCATCGCCGCCCGCCCGGTGGACGTTGAGGTGACGGACGATGTGGTCGACATGACTGTTCGCGGTGCCAACGATCCCGATGCGCATCGGGAGAGGTTATCTTCAGGCCGGCGGGCCGGACTTCCCCGGGTCGCCGACATGGTGCGCCCCCTCCGTCCGTCGGCCGGGCGGGCGGCCCGCGCCGGGTCCTGAGGGTTCCGCGCCCGCACGCGTTCCCGGGCCGGGGAGCGCGCGCTCGATGCGGGTGTGACGGGCGAGGACCGTGCGGCATAGGATCGCCGGGGTGGGGCCGTAGCGCAGTGGTCGTCGCGCCTTCACGGCATGTAGGAAGACGCCGGTTCGAATCCGGTCGGCTCCGCCCTCCACGCGCCTGCCCGGCGGGGGCCGCATTCAGCGGGATGTTCGCGGGCCCGTGCCGGGCATCGTGTCGGTCGACCATCAGGGACGGAGTCCCGGGGCGCCCGCGCGCAGCCAGCCGAGCAGATCGTCCGTCAGCAGATCACCGCGTGCGGCGATGTCCTCGTCGATCGCCCTCGGATCGAGGCGGTGGACGCTGGTGCGGTCCCGGCCGTGACGGCGCATGAAGAGTCCGTCGCCCCCGTCGGTCTCACCGACCAGCACCCAGTCGGGCGCGTACCGGGCGACCTCGAATGCCTCGTTGCGTTCCGCGATGCGGTGCGGTCCGTACATCAGCACGCCGTTGTCGAGCAGCACGCCCGGCGTCGAGCGCCACAGTCGGGCTACCGCGGGATTCGGCCCCTCCCCGAGCCCTCGCGACAGCGCCTCCCGCACGGTGAGGAAGCCTGCGAAGGAGTCCGCCACGGGATACTCCTCCCCGTCCGTTCCGTCACGGCACACCACCGGGTACTCGCCGTCCCCGGCCTCCCCGCGTCGGTCCAGGACGAAGAAGTAGCTGTCACCGCAGTCGGGTTCGACGGCGAAGCACAACCTGTCCCCGCTCAGCCGCCACCGGGCGGTGACGTCCTCGTACACGTCGAACGCCTCGTCCGCGTCGTCGGCCCCGTCCGTGATTCCGGTCGGCACGACGACGGCCAGGTCGGCACCCCTGGTCCGGCCCCGGCCGAACTCCGCCAGCCACCACCGGTACGACGACGGCAACGGCCCGACCCGGGCCTCGGCCGCGCGGATCGCCGCGTCCGGGGCGCCGGGCCCACGACCGAGTTCCGGCGCCGCCTCGATCAGGTCTCGCAGTCGGGTCATATCCGGTGTCATGTCACGGAGTCTGCCAGGGCGCTGTCCCGGAACGGCCCGTCGGGGTCGTCCGTGCCGCCGGTGCCCGCAGCGGGTCCGGTGCCCGCCCGTTCACGGCCGGACTCCCGTGTCCCTTCCGGTCCCCGTTCCCCGGTCCGGGCCGAGGTCCGCCTCCTCGATCGGTGTCTCCATGGGCAGCGTGCCACGAGTGATCGCGCGAAAGCCGTGCACCCCCGGCGAGTTCGGGATCTCCTCGGGAAAGCAACCGCCGTTGTCCGCCCGGCAGTGCCGTCGGAACGACGTCGCCAGGGTACGGCCCAGGTACCTCTCGAACGCGTCGAGTTCGGCGGCCGTCGCCGGCGTCTCTCCCTGTTCCAGTTCATGTCCCCACTCTGCGACGGCCGTTCGGCCACGGGCGCGGCGGCCCGTTCGCCCACCACAGCCGTCAATGGTATGGACATGACCAACTGGGCCTGGCTAGTCTCGAACTTGGTCTAGACCTAGTGGAGGAAGGTGCGGCTCCCCCACTCGTCACGCAGCGCCCCCACACCTCCCCAGGAGCGAAGCATGCGCAGAAGGATCACCTCGCTACTGCTCGGGCTCGGCATCGTCGGAGCCACTGTCCTGACCACCGGCGGTACTGCCCAGAGCCACGGGTACACCGATGCCCCGATCAGCCGTCAGCAGCTCTGCGGCAACGGCACGGTGCGCAACTGCGGCCAGATCCAGTGGGAGCCGCCGAGCGTCGAGGGGCCGAAGGGCTTCCCCGCCCGTGGCCCGGTCGACGGCACGATCTGCGCCGGAGGCATCGACCGCTTCTCCGAACTCGACGACCCGCGCGGCGGCAACTGGCCCGCGACCCAGGTCACCGGCGGGCAGAGTTACACCTTCCGCTGGCAGATCGAGGCACGGCACGCCACGACCGACTTCCGTTACTACATCACCAAGGACGGCTACGACCCCGCCAAGCCGCTCACCCGGGCCGACCTGGACCCGCAGCCGTTCCTGACCGTTCCGTTCGGCGGACGCCTGCCGGGTTCCACGGTGACCCACTCCGGAGTGCTGCCGCAGAAGTCGGGCAAGCACCTGATCCTCGGCGTCTGGACGATCGCCGACACCGGCAACGCCTTCTACGCCTGCTCGGACGTGAACTTCTGAGCCGACACGCGTCTCCACGCGCGGCCCGGCCGCACGGGCCCGCCGGCGGTCCGCTCCTCGGGGCGTCCGTCGGCGGACGCCCGGTCTCTCCCGGACGATCCGGGAGAGACCGGTCCGGTGGTCAATCGGCCGTCGCGAGCCGCCCGGCCGGCCGGACGGTGACGAGGGCGATACCCGCGCAGCACACGGCGAGGAGCAGCAGTTCGACGGCCGACGGCGCGGGCGCGGTGTGCAGGGCCCAGTCGCCGAGACGCACGGTGAAGGGCACGGCAAGTTGCACGGCGGCCGTGAAGACCGGGCCGCGCAGCAGGATCAGCCGGTGTTGCACGAGGTAGGCGGGGGCGTAGACGGCCCCGCCCAGCAGCACGATGCCGCCGGTGGCGGCGAGTGACGGCGGGTGGTCGACCAGCGCGGGCAGGGACATCGGCAGCAGCAGGCAGGTGGCCGCGGCGAGCAGCACGGGGAGCACGGCGAGCGGCGGCAGTCCTGGCAGGCGGTCGCGGTACAGGAAGCCGTACACCGCGAAGGCCACGGTCGCGGCGGACACCAGCAGCAGCCCCACCCGGTCGACGTCTCCCGCGTCCGCGCCGAGTGCCGCGTATCCGGCTGCCGCCGCGCATGCCAGGACCGCCCCCGCCGTCCTGCGCGCCCCGGACCTCTCGCCGAAGAACACCGCGCCCACCGCCACCGAGGCACACGGCATCAGCGCGACGACGAGGTTGGCGAGCGAGGTGCCGATGCGCTCGATGGCGAGGAGGGTTCCGGCCGCGTAACCCGCGAAGCCCAGGAGCCCCAGCAGCCATACGGTTCCGGGGCGGGCGGCGGCCCTGCGCAGATCGGCCCGGCCGCCCGGACTCGACGCGGCGACGGCGGTGAGCACCGCACAGCAGACCGCGGTGCGGCCCACCGCGACGATCAGCGGATCGGTCCCGGTCACCAGCGACCCGGAGAGGAGCCAGGTTCCGGCGAGCAGCAGCACGAGCACGACCGGCACGGCGGCGCCTCCCCGGGCGGTGGAACGGACGGACGGGGCACGGGACCGGGACACGCGTGTCCCGTCGCCGGTGGCGGTCGCCCGTTCCCGGCCGATCGGCAGTTCTCCTCGCATCTCCTCGTACGGAGAACGCGGAGCCGCGGCCCGTTCCCGGCCACCCATCATGGTCCGCCGCGCCGTTGGCGTCCATCGCCCTGTCCGTCCGGTGGGGATGGCGCACCGTGCGGCGCGTCCCCGGTGTGCGCGGCGGCGTCGGCGGTCAGGACTGCGTGTCCTCCGGGATGCTGACCAGCCAGCGGGTCCCCGGGCGGGGCCGCAGGTACAGCACCCAGTAGAGGGTGGCGACCGCGGTGATGCCGCCGGTCCACAGCAGGTACTCGGTCTCCTGCTGGATCAGGATGTACGCGAGCACCACGATGAGCAGGGCGGGGATCGTCGGCCACAGGGGCATGCGCCAGGCGGGCGCCTCGCGGTGGGCGCCGCGGCGGCAGAGCAGGGCGGCGACGGCGACCAGCAGGTACATGCCGGTGACGGAGACGCCGGTGACGCCGTACAGGGTGTCCAGGTTGACGAAGCAGAGTGCCGCGCCGGGGACGCCGACGAGCAGGGTGGCCACCCACGGGGAACCGAACCGACCGAGCCTGGACAGTGCGTGGTTGACCGGCTCGGGCCATGCCTTGTCGCGGGCGGAGGCGAACAGGACCCGTGAGTTCTGGATGACCATCACGATGCCCGCGTTGATGATGGCGAGGGCGACGCAGAGGCTGACGAAGGTTCCGACGGCCGAGTTGGACCAGGAGACGATCATGGTGTTGAGGTCGCCCGAGGTCAGTGCCGCGAGGTCCGGGGCGCCCATCGTGAGAGCGATGACGGGAACGAGGATGACCGCGCTGGAGATGGCAAGGGTGGCGAGCACGGTACGGGCGACGTTGCGGCGCGGGTTCTCCAGTTCCTCCGAGAGGTAGACGGCGGTGGAGAAGCCCTGGGTGATGAAGAGCGCGATCGCGAGTCCGGAGATCACCATCATCGCGGTCACGGTGGAGGTCGTGCCGTCCGAGGAGGCGACCTGACCGTGCACCAGCGCGGAGGCTCCGCGCTCGGAGTGGGCGAAGCCGAGAACGGCGACGAGGGCGGCGGCGATCACCTCCAGGACGAGGAAGATCCCGGTGATCCACGCGTTGGCCCGCAGGTCCAGCAGGCCGGCGAGGGTGGCCAGCAGCATGACCCCGGCGCCCGCCGCGGGGGCCGGGATGTGCACGACGGGAGCGAGGTAGTCGGCCGTGCCCATGGCGATGACCGGAGGCACGATCATCACGACGAGCAGGGACAGCACGAAGACGAGCCAGCCGGCGAGCCGTCCCGCCATGGTCGACACCATGGCGTACTCGCCTCCCGCGCTCGGGATCAGGGTGCCGAGTTCCGAGTAGCAGAAGGCGACGGCGATGCAGAGCAGCGAGCCGATGGCGATGGTGAGTGCCGTGTACGTGCCCAGGCTGGAGAACAGGTCCGGTACGACCACGAACAGGGTCGAGGCGGGCGTCACGCACGACAGCGTGAGCAGTGTCCCGCCCACGACGCCGATGGAACGCTTGAGCTTCTGCGGGGTGGGGCCGGTCGCCGGTGCGAGCGCCTGGGGAGCGCTGAGCGTTTCGGTCATCGTGCGTTTCCGATCGACAGGTGTGATGTTCGAGCAGGGAGCGGTATCGCCTCCAGACGAGGACGTGGTGTGTGGTTTCGTCGCTCCCAGCGCGACATGCAATCTCGACGAGTTCCGCAGGTCAAGAGCTGTTTACCTACGGAATTCGTTGTCGATGCATCGCACCACGACGATTTGACGACAGAAGTGCGTCATTTCCTGCGGTAGTCGGTATGTGCGGGAACCGCAGCCGGCCGGGATGGAAAGTTTTGCCCGTCCCGGCATCCGGAACGGGCGACGACGCCCCGGGACGCACGGGTGGCACGGCCCGCGGGTCGCGCGTTGCCGGACCAGGTGCCAGCCTGGATGCATGGCTTGGGCGTCATGGACGACTCGTGGTGTTTTCTCCGGGCACGGCGGCGTGCTCACCGAGGAGGTCGGTGTCCTGACCGGGGACCTGACCATTCATACGACCTGGGCCGACGACACGGCTCAGGTGACCGTGCAGTACACGGGCGCGATCGACTGGTTCACCATGTCGGGCAGCCCCGTGCCCTGCGATTCGGAGGAGGACAGCCGAAGCCTCCACGACGCGGTGGTGCGGTCGGTCCGGCTGGGTGCGGCGGCCACGGTTCCCCGACCACCGCTCCGGGCGCCGGAACGCCCGGCAGGGAGCGCCCAGGAATGAGGGACAGGCGCTCGCGGGGGCGACGCGCGCTCGCGCCGCCCGCCTTCGGCCCCGCGATGCGCCCCCGCGTCGGGCCGTCCGGCCTTCCGCGGGGGCGCATCGCGTCCGTGTCGCACCGGCCGTCAACCGGTGCCTGCGGGCATCAGTAGGCGCCGAACACGTTGTCGATCGAGCCGTACTTGGCCGCGGCGTAGTTGCACGCGGCGGTGATGTTGGCGACCGGGTCGTAGCCGTCCAGCGAGGTGCCGGGCACATGGTAGGCACGGAAGGTCGGCTCGATGATCTGGAGGAGGCCCTTGGACGGCGTCCCGGCGGCGGCGTTCGAGTCCCAGTTGTTGATGGCCCGGGGGTTGCCGGAGGACTCCCGCATGATGTTGCGGTGGATGCCGTCGTAGCTGCCCGGGATGCTGTGACGGGCCATGACGGCCAGCGACTCCCTGATCCAGCCGTCCAGGTTGTTCGGGTACGAGACCGGCGCGGCGGTGATGGTCGCGGCCGCGGAGCCGCTCGCAGCCGGTACGGCGGCGGCGCCGACGGCCAGCTTCATGCCCGGGACGATCAGGGCGGGGTTGCCGCCGATGACGGCTCGATTGCCCTCGTACAGCTTCTGCCAGCCGCCCTCGACGGAGTACTTCTGCGCGATCTTGGAAAGGGTGTCGCCCGCGATCACGGAATGCGTGGCAGGTGCGGCATTGCGCGCGGGAACCTGTCCGACGACGGACGCGGCGGATGCCACGGCCTTTCCGGTGGGGGCCTGCGCCGGAGCGGCCGAGGCGAAACCGGCACCGATCAGCGGGAGCACGAGGGCCATTCCGCCCGTCGCAGCGGCAATGAGGCCGCGGGTCGGCGAAATGAACGAGTGGCGACGGTACTTGCCCGTTGCGGTCATGGCGAATTCCTCTCCGCCGCCTGCGAGGTGAGCTGTCGGGTTCGGACTGGAGATGTCCGGCCGCACACGAATGCGACTTCACCCCGAGCCGGTCCGGATACCGGACCGGCGGCCTACCTGGTTCCCCCGCTCCTGCCGTACGTGAGTGGGTCGGGTTCTCGGACGGCGGCAGGATTCGGCGTTCCGTCCGGATTGACGGTGACCGTAGGCGAGAAAAGCGGAATGAAACAAGCCTGCATTTTTTGATCACAATTGATCCGCATGATCAATTCATTCAATTCGCAGTAAGCCACCTCACACCAGGGAGCCAACCGTCCCCGCACGAAAGGGGAACCGGAGCACGGACCGAGCCGCGACGAAGCCCTCGTGTGACGCGCACCACGGATTCACGAAAAGGACATTTCACCCGACAGCCAAAGGCCGCATCACATACCCGAGTTACCCGTATCGACCAAAATTATAATTAAGGGCAAATCGCCCACATTGCGACATTCCTCGGCGGTCTGCGTGCTACGGACCGCGTGTTGCGGGCTGCGAGCCTCCGCCGGAGCCCGCGGTCGAGGCCCGCGCACCGCCCGGACACGCGGCGGGGCCGCCCGTCATCACACGACGGACGGCCCCGCACAACGATGCTCAGAGCCTGGAGAGGATCTTGTTCATCTTCTCGATCTCGCCGGTCTGCGCGGCGACGACAGCTCCGGCGAGCTTCTTCGCATCGGCGTCGCGGCCGTTCTTCCGTTCACTCTCGGCCATGGTGACCGCGCCTTCGTGGTGCGCGATCATGAGCCGGGCGAACTTCTTGTCGAAGTCCGTGCCCTTGGCTGCCCCGAGATCATTCATGTCCTTGCCGGACATCATCCCGGGCATGCCCGAGCCGTCCGGACCGTGATGCATGCCGGGCATGTCCTCCGCCGAGGACGAGACCGCGGGCAGTGGCCTGCCCCAGGCGTTCAGCCAACCCGTCATGGTGTCGATCTCGGGGTCCTGGGCCTTCTTGATCGCCGCGGCCAGCGCCTTGATCTCGGAATCGGCGGCACGGCCGTCGGCCAGCTCCGCCATCTCGACGGCCTGACGGTGGTGCGGGATCATCTGCTGCGCGAACTCCACGTCCGCATCGTTGAACGCGCCGGGGGTGACCTGCGCGGAGGCTGCGGGGGAAGCGTGTTCCGTGCCCGGCATGGACGAGCCGCCGGAGTCGTCGGAGGTACCGCAGGCCGTCAGCGCCAGGGCGAGCACGGCGACGGCGAGCGACGCACGTCGGCCGGCCGCGGAACGGGTGGGAGAAACTGACATCACAGGTGTCTTTCCAGGTGGTCGGCGCCACATCGGTGACGCGCGGGAGTCGGGCAGATCGTCCTGCCGGTCCGGCCGGGGCCGGGGCCGGCGAACCACCTGTCACGTCCGCGCGACACACACCTGGAGCAACAGCCCTCTTCCTGCGTACGGCGGCCCCCGCCGCACCGGTCCGCGGGGGGCACCACCGCGCCCCGGGAGGAACCACGCGGCCAGGAGCACGGATCCCAGCGCCGCCGGCAGCGGCACCAGCCGGTCCCGGGCCTGGGTCGACACGCAGGACTCGCCGGTCGCGCCGGGCAGGTCGGGCGCCGCGTGGACGGTGCCGCGTTCGTCCGCCTGCGCGAGGGGTCCGGTCCCCGCCCGCACGGGCACGGGCGGTGCCGCACTCATGGCCATGGCGTCGTGGCAGCCCTCCACCGCGCTCGCCGGGGCCCCGTGCATCAGGAACATCCCGCACAGGACGGCACAGAGGACGAGCAGCCGGAGTGCTCCCGGTGTGCGTGTCCACCTGCGATTCACGGCTGCCTCGGCATCCTCGGTCGTACGAGCCCTGCGGTTCCGGCCGACAATACCCCCATGGGGTTTACCGCCCCATGGCACCCCGCCCTCCGCGCCGCGACGCCGCGGCGACGTCCCTCGCCTTCGCACCACCACCGCGTGCGGAAGCGTTTCCCGGCACCTACGCTCATATGTGGATCAATGCCGCCACCCGCCGTGACCTGACAGGAAGCGAGATCCCCATGGAGCGGCTCAAGTTGTCGGGAATCGGCGGGGAACTCGCGGCGGAGTTCGCCGGAACGCTGATTCTCATCCTCTTCGGCTGCGGTGTGGTGGCCCAGGTCGTCGCCGGCGGGGCGCTCACCGACCCGCCGGGCGGCCTCGGGAATCACGACAGCATCGCCTGGGCCTGGGGCCTCGGGGTCACCCTGGGCATCTACGTGGCGGGCAGGCTGAGCGGCGCGCATCTCAATCCCGCCGTGACGCTCTCGCTCGCAGCCTTCAAGGACTTCCCCTGGAGAAAGGTCGCACCCTATTCCCTCGCGCAGCTCGTGGGAGCCTTCGTCGGCGCACTGGTGGTGCGCTGGAATTACACCGAGGCGCTGGCGAGGGCCGACCCCGGACACACCATCAAGACGCAATTCGTCTTCTCGACGCTGCCGGCCAACGGAAACACCGCACTTCCCGTATCCGAATGGGGGGCATTGCGGGACCAGGTCATCGGTACCGCCATTCTCATCCTGCTGATCTTCGCGGTCACCGATCTTCTCAATATGCCACCGGGGGCCAACCTCAGTCCGTTCGTCGTGGGGCTCGTCGTGGTGGCCATCGGTATGGCATTCGGAACGAACGCGGGTTACGCGATCAATCCCGCCCGTGACTTCGGGCCCCGGCTGGCGAGTTTCCTGACCGGGTACGGAGGCGCGTGGCGCGACCAGTACGGGAATTTCTACTTCTGGGTTCCGATCGTGGGCCCGCTCGTGGGCGGCCTGGTCGGCGCCTTCCTGTACAAGCATCTCGTGGGCCGTTTCATCCCCGCGGCGGAACCCGAGCCGGAGGGCAGCATTCCCACACCGCAGGAGAAGTGACGACCGATCCGTCGCCGGGCGCCGACCCCGGAGAGGCAGCGGATCGGGGCCGGGGCCCCGTACGCCGCCGGTCCGGCGACGGGTTTCCGGTGCGACGAGGGCGGGTTGCGCGCGCACCGGCGGGAGTCGCTGCGCCGGGAGCCGCAGCGGAGCGAGGAGCGGCGCGCGCCCAGGGGCACGAGAACGGCGAGAGGGCGGTCGAGCGCGCCCTCGGCCGGGTCGGGTTGGACTGGGCACGGCTTCCGCGTGGTGGTGGGATGCCCGGCCCGGCACCCCACCACCAGGCGCTCGGCTCAGGCCCGTGTGCGCAGCCCGGCGAGCATCTCGTACACCGTCTCGGTGCCCTGCCGCAGGGCCTCGACGCCGATGTGCTCGTCGGTGCCGTGCATGCGCTTGAGCATGTCGCGATCCACGGTGAACGGGTACATGCCGTAGACGGGTATGTTCCGTTCCCGGAACGGGACGGCGCTGGTCACGGCCTCGAACTGGCAGGCGGTGGCGCGTACTCCGGGATGGGTCCGGCGCACGGCCGACTGCCAGGCGCGGAAGACGTCGGTGTCGTGGTCCGAGTCGGGCGTGGCGAGATGACCGCGGAGCCGGTCCAGTGCCTGCTGCTCGCTCTCGCCAGGGTTCCCGACCACGGTCAGTGTCGCCCGGTTGCCGATGTACGCGCGCAGTTCGGCGACGATACGGCCGGGGTCGTCGGCGCCGGGCAGGAAGGCGGCCCGGAACTCGGCGGTGGCGGTGCCCGGCACGATGCTCGGGTAGTAGCCGGACCGTGCCGAGGTGAAGGCGAGGGTGGTCCGGAGCATCGCGTTGTGCAGTTCCGGGGTCCGGCTGAGCCGGACCACCTCCTCGCCCGCCCGGTCCCGCCGCGGTTCGGAGCGGGCGTCGAGCATCCGACGGACCGCCTCGGCGAACGACCGGTCGGTGGTGGCCTCGGCGAGTTCGGCGAAGTAGCGGCGGGAGAGCGCGTTGGGCCGGATGTGGGCCCGCCAGTCCCCCAGGTGGTCCAGCGCCTCACCCAGCCGGATCACGGCCTGTCCGGTGAACGGCTTGGAGGTGTGGGTGGCGTACCCGGACGTCTCCAGACGCAGCAGCAGGGACCGTTTGTCGTTGCAGGTGAGCGACGCGATCATGGGCCCGGTGCCGTCGTGCTGGTCGAGCACCCAGCCGCCCTCGGTGACGACCGCGCCCGCATCGACCCTGCCCGGATGCTCCTTGAGGAACCAGGCCACACCGTGGGGTCCCTGTTCCTCGTCGCAGTCGGACCAGAAGACGATGTCGCGGTCGAAGACGGCACCCTCGCGGACGTGTCGCAGCAGCGCGGCGACGAAGGCCGCGTTGACGCCCTTCATGTCGAGCGCGCCGCGCCCGTACAGCTTGCCGTCCACGATGCTCCCCGCGAAGGGTTCCGTCGTCCAGGCATCGCCGACGGCCGGGACGACGTCGGAGTGGCCGAGCAGGACCAGCGGCTTCTTGCGGTGCGTCCCGGTGCCGGGGACGCGGGCGAAGAAGTGGACGTTGCCGTCCTTGGGGGTGGGCACGATCTCGGTGGCCACCCCGGCGGCGCGGAAGATGTCCTGGAGCATCCGCGCGTACGGCTCGGTGACGGCCCCGTCGCCGGGGTTGCCGGTGTCCTGGCGGATCATGGCGACGGCGAGTTCCACCGGGTCGGTGGGGTCCCCGTCGTAGGCCCCGTCGGCCGCCGCGGGCACGGCGGCCGAGGCCCGTGGGGCACCCGCCGTCGCCGCGCCGAGTCCGAGCAGGGTGCCCGCGGCGGCGGTCGCACCGGCGCCCAGGACGGAACGCCGGGAGGGCCGGGCGCCGGGTAGGTCGTCCAGACAGGCGGCGATGACGGCCGCCGGGTCCTCCTGGTGGATGTAGTGACCGCCCTCGACGGACCGTGTCGTGAACGCGGCGCGGGTCCAGTCGGCCCAGCGGCGCACCGTCACCTCGGGGACGTGCGGGTCGTCGGTGGCCCAGACCGCGCGCAGGTCGACATGCGGAACGGCCGACCGGCCGCCGTCGTACCCGGCGGCGAGCCGCAGATCGGCGATGACGGGGGGCAGCAGCACCTCCTCGAACTCGGCGTCGGCCAGCAGTTCCGGGTCGGTCAGGCCGGTCCCCACGACGAAGGCGCGCGCGTCCTCGACGGTGATCTCGCGGCCGTCGCCGTGGAAGTCGCCGGGGCACTGCCCGGCGACCGCGCACAGCCTGGCGACCGGCACGTGGGCGTCGATCAGCCGGCAGCACGTCTCGTAGGCGAGCAGCGCACCGAGGCTGACCCCGATCAGCACCACCCGTCGCCCCTCCCACAGCGCGCGGATCTCGGCGGCGACGGTGTCCGCGTGGACGGTCATGTCGGTGACGGGTTCCTCGTCGACGCGGGTGCCGCGGCCGGGCGGGGTGACGAGGGCGAGGACGGTGTTCCCGGGCAGCAGACCGCGCCAGGCGGCGAAGGCCGCCCCGTGGGCGCCGGTGGGGGCGAAGCAGACGACGAGCGTGTCGACCGCTCCCCCGTTCTGTGGTGTCGGCTCCGGCAGGCTCAGCCAAGGGGTCGTCATATCCGGTCCTCCTGTCGCGTCTCGCGGCACAGTGCGGCGATCGCGGTGACGGTGGGTGCGCCGAGGATGCGGCGCAGGGGGACTCGTCGGCCCGCCGGGGCCGCCAAACGGTTGGCGAGGCGGACGGCGAGCAGCGAGTGGCCGCCCGCGTCGAAGAAGTTCTGGTCGGCCGCGGCCGGAGGTGCGCCGAGCAGTTCCTCCCAGAGCGCGGCGACGGCGGCCTCGGTGGCGTCGGACGGGGTGAACCCGGAGGTGCGTTCCTGCCCGATGCCGTCCACCAGGGCGCGCAGGGCGGTGCGGTCGAGCTTGCCGTTGGTGCCCGACGGGAGCCGCGGCACCCGCTGGAGGCGGGCGGGCAGCATGTAGTCGGGCAGCCGGTCGCGCAGGTGGCCGCGGAGCGCGGCGGGCGCGGTCTCCTCGTCGGCGGTGAAACAGGCGACGACGCGTGCCTCGCCGTTCTCGGTCTCGGCGTACGCACCGGTGTCGGTGACGCCCGGCGCCTTGCGCAGGGTGGACTCGATCTCCTCCAGCTCCACGCGGTGGCCGCGCACCTTGATCTGGTTGTCGGCGCGGCCGGCGATCTCCAGTGCGCCGTCCGGCAGCAGGCGGCCCCGGTCGCCGGTCCGGTGGTGCCGGTGGCCGTCCGGGTCCGTGGTGAAGCGTTCCTCGCTGTCGCCGCCGAGGTAGCCGAGCGCCAGCGGCGGGCCCGAGACCCACACCTCGCCCGTGGTGCCGGGGGGAAGCCGTCGGCCGAGCCGGTCGCGGACGGAGAGCGAGGCGCCCGCCACGGGGCTGCCGACGGGGACGCGTTCGGCGTCGGCGGGCATGCGGGCGGTGTCGTACGCGGCGACGTTGGAGGCCGTCTCCGTCATGCCGTAGAGGTTCAGCAGGGTGGCGTCGGGCCAGACCTCCCGGAAGCGCCGGACGGTGTCGACCGGCAGGATGTCGGCACCGCTGGTGACCAGGACCGGCCGGTGCCCGTCCGGCAGCCGCGCGCTCTCCTCCAGCAGGCCCGCGATCAGCTGCGGGGTCAGGAAGAGGTGGGTGATCCGCTCCCGCCGGACCGTCTCGGCGAACAGGGCCGGGTCCAGCAGTTCGTCGGTGTCGAGCACGATGGACGGGACGCCCCGGAGCAGTCCGCCCAGCAGTTCCCAGGGCGAGGCGACCAGGGCGAGGGACTTCTGGACGGCGAGCACCGCGTTCTCGCCGAAGGGGTGGTCCTGCCACATCCACTCCAGCCTGCCGCGGACCGAACGCCTGCTGATCCGCACGCCCTTGGGGTTTCCGGTGGTGCCGGAGGTGTACACGACGTGGAACAGCGCGTCATCGTCGGGTTCGTGCTCCGGGGCCCGGTGCAGCGGGCCGTCGGCGAGCGGTGCGAGCGTGACGCGGGGTACGTCCAGGGTCGGGAACTGGTCGAGTCCGGGCTCGGCCAGCACACAGTGCGGCCCGGTCTCCTCCACCATGCGACGCTGTCGCCGTGCGGGGATCGCGGGGTCCAGTCCGAGGTAGGCGGCGCCCGTCCTGAGCACGGCGAGGACCCCGGCGACCGCGGCCGGGCCACGCTGTGCGGCGAGTGCCACGATGCTGCCCGGGCCGGTCCCCTTGGCGGCGAGCCGGGCGGCCAGTCTGCCGCTCCAGTCGTCGAGTTCGCGATAGGTGAGGTCGGCGCCGCGGTGACGCAGGGCCACGGCACCGGGGCGGGCGGCCACCTGTTCCGCCAGGCGTTCCAGCAGGGTCGGCGCGGTCATCGTTGATCGCCTCCGGGCATCAGATCGAGGGAGCGGACGGTGGTGTGCCCCGCGCGGCGCGGGTCGGTCAGGGCCCGCAGCGCGATCAACGTGGATTCCAGTACGTTGCGGGCTGCCGGGGCGTCGAGCAGTTCCCGCTGGTAGGCGTACTGCAGCAGGAGTCGTCCGGGGCCGTGCGGCTGGACGTACAGCGCGCAGTCGTACTTGGTGAAGCCGGTGTCCAGTTCGACGAAGCGGAATCCGACGCCGGCGGCCGTGGTGGCGCGTGCCGGGTACGGAAGCATGTTGAGCATGGTCTGGAAGACCGGTGTCGCCGAGGCGCTGCGGACGGCTGCGGGCAGCCGTCGCAGGGTCCAGCCGAAGGGGTACTCGGCCGCGGCGTACGCGTCGTGGACCGTCTCGCGCACCTGGGCGGTGAAGGCGCCGAGGGTCACGGCCGGGTCGACCGGCAGCCGCAGCGGCAGCATGGCGAGGGTGAACGCGGGGACCCCTGCCGCCTCCGGCTGTTCGCGGCCCGCCATGGGGGCGCCGACGATCACTTCATCGGCGTCGCCGTAGTAGCTCAGCGCCAGTGCGTACGCGGCGAGCAGCGGCACGAAGACGGTGGCGGAGGCGGACAGTGCGGTGTCGCCGAGCCGCCGCGAGAGGTCCTCGTCGACGACCGCCTCGACGATGTCGCCGCGGTAGGTGGGGGTGGCGGGGCGCCGCTTCTGGGCGATCTGGAGTGCCGGGAGCCGGCCCGAGAGGCGGCGCTGCCAGTACTCCCCCGCCTCGGTGACCTCCTCGGTCGTCAACCGGGACGCGAGGTGGTCGAGATACCGGTCGTACCGGTCGGCGCGTTCCGGGTCGGGACCGGCGGGGCACCGCTCGTACAGTTCGGCGAGCCGCTGGAGGAGCACGGTGGCGCCCCAGCCGTCGAGCAGCAGTTCGTGCATGGTGACGAGCAGCCGGTGCCGCCCGCCGGGGAGGCGGAAGAGGGCGGCGCGCAGGGCCGGTTCGGCGAGCAGGTCGAAGGGCCGGGCGGCCTCCTCGGCGGCGACGGCGCGGAACTCCTGCTCGGTGAGGTCGTGGACCGGCCCGGCCAGCGGCACCCGCCAGTGCGGGTACTGGTGCACGACCTCCTCGCCGCCCGGTTCGTCGGGCTCGGCGAAGCGTGCCAGGAGCTGCGGGTTCTCGGCGAGCAGCAGGTCCCAGGCCCGGGCGAACCGGGGCACGTCCAGCGGACCGTCGAGTTCCAGGAAGCCCTGGTAGCTGTAGGAGGGGCTGAGCGGGTCGAGCCGCCAGTGGAAGTACACCCCGGCCTGCTGCGGGGTGAGCGGCCGGGCGCGCGGGGCGTCCGGTGCCCGCCCGGTGCGGGTGCCGGTCGTCGCGGGCCGGTGGCCTCCGAGTGCGGCGAGCGCGGCGGGACTGCCGTCGCGCAGCACGTCGCGCAGGCCCGCGGCCGATCCTCGCTCCCGCAGCGCCGCGACCAGCCGCATGGCCTGGAGCGAGTCACCGCCCAGGGCCAGGAAGGGGTCGTCGCGGCCGACCCGCCCGGTGCCGAGGAGCTCGGCGACGAGGCTCGCGATCGCGGTCTCCGCCCCGCCGCGCGGCGGGGTGTAGGGGCGGTCGTCGGGACGGCTGCGGCGCGGCGGGGCCGGCAGTGCCCCGTAGTCGGTCTTGCCGTTGCGGGTGAGCGGGATGCGGGGCAGGACGACGAAGGTGTGCGGCACCATCGGTGCGGGGAGCCGCTCGGCCAGGTGGGCGCGGAGTGCTCGCTCCGATATCTCGTCGCCGGTGGTGGTCAGGTGGGCGACGAGCCGGGGCGACCGGGCGTCCGACGGGGTGTGGGCGCTCTCGCGGGCGACCAGGGCGCCGTCGTCCTGCGGGGTGTGGACGGTGACGGCGCAGCCGACGACCGCGGGGTGGTCGCCGAGCACGGCCTCGATCTCGGCGAGTTCCATGCGCACGCCGCCGAGTTTCACCTGCCGGTCGATCCGCCCCAGGTACTCCAGTTGGCCGTCGGGGCGCACGCGGACCGCGTCCCCGGTGCGGTAGAGGCGGCCGCCGCCGTCGCGGAACGGGTCGGTGAAGAAGGCACGGGCGGTGCGCTCCGGGTCGCCGAGGTAGCCGCGGCCGACGACGAGGCCGCCGACGAACAGTTCCCCCGTCTCGCCGTGCGCGCAGGCGTGCCAGAGCCCCTCCTCGGCGCGCAGGACGTACAGTTCGGCGTTGCCGATGGGTGTCCCGATCGGCAGGTGGCGCGCCCCGGCGTCCGGCGGGCCGAGCACGGCATGGGTGACGTCGTCCGAGCATTCGGTGGGGCCGTAGGCGTTGAGCAGCCCGATGCCGGGCAGGGCGGCGTGCCAGCGTGCGGCCAGGGAGGGCGGTAACTCCTCGCCGGTGGCGATCATCCAGCGCAGCGCGAGGGGTGGGGTCGCGGTGCGGTCGTGGGCGTCGAGGAGGAAGCGGACGAGGGTGGGCACCGTCTCCAGGACCGTGGTGCCGCGCGCGCGGATTTCCGCCAGGAGCAGGGCACCGTCCTGGGCCTGTTCGTCGTCGAGGACCTGGACCCGGCCGCCGACCAGGAGCGGGGCGAGCATCTGCCAGACGGAGACGTCGAAGCCGAGCGGTGCGGTCTGGGCCAGCCGGTCCTCCGGGGTCAGCGAGAGGTCGTCGGCCTTGGCCCGGAGGTGGTTGAGCATGCCCCGGTGCTCGACGACGGCGGCCTTGGGGCGGCCGGTGGAGCCGGAGGTGTAGAGGACGTAGCGCACCTCGTCGGGGGCCGGCGGTGCGGCCCGGGTGTACGGGGTGTCCGCCGGTCGCGGCGCCGTGGTGGGGACACCGGCGGCGCGCGCTCCCTTGACGAGTTCGACGCTGTCCTCCGGTTCTCCGGTGGTCAGTACGAGGGCGGCGCCGCTGTCGCCGAGCAGCGCCTCGACGCGGGCCGCGGGCCAGCCCGCGTCGAGCGGCAGGTAGACGGCGCCGAGGAGTTCCAGGGCGAGGAACGCCGTGACGACGTCGCCGCCGCGCCGTCCGCCGACCGCGACGATCCGGCCCTGCGAGACTCCGGCGGCGGCGAGTTGCGCGGCGATGCGGTGCGCCCGGTCGGCGAGTTCGGCGTAGGTGAGGGTGGTGTTCCCGTGTTCGACGGCCACGCGGTCGGGGTGGGCGGCGGCGTGGCGGTCGACGTGGGCGTGGACCGCATCGCCGAGTTCGTACGGCTCGTGGCGGGTCAGTGCGGCGGCGACGGCCGCCTCCGCGGCTCCCTCGGCCAGCGGGAGCACCGGATAGTGGTCGGGTATGCGGGTCACCGGGTGTCCTTCTTCTCGGCCACGACGAGCAGGTACTCGACCGGCACGCCCGTGCCCCGCTCGTCGGTGGTGTGGAAGCCCTCGGTCATCTCGGCCATTTCCGCGCGCAGTTCCTTCCAGCGCGCGGGCGGCGAGATGGTGTTCCTGGCGGCGATGCAGGGTCCGAAGCAGTTCTCGAAGAAGGCGACCAGGTCCTCGGCGGTGGCGAACGGGTAGAAGAGTTCCCGTCGTTCGGAGGTGATGGTGAAGTCGTCCCCGAAGAGTTCGGCGAGGTGGTCCGGGGAGCCCCACAGCATGGGCTGGCCCTGGTGTCCGTTGGGCGAGGGGAAGTAGGCGGAGAGGATCTCCTGGAAGTGGGCGGTCCAGCTGCGGGCCGTCCAGTTGCACATGCCGATCCGGCCGCCCGGTCGCAGCACGCGCGCCGTCTCGCCCGACGACGCGGCGTGGTCGGGTGCGAACTGGATGCCGTAGGTGGAGGTGACCAGGTCGAACGAGGCGTCGGCGAAGGGGAGTTCCTGTGCGTCGCCCCGGTGCAGTTCCACCTCGGCCCCGGCCTCGGCGAACCGCTGGCGGGCATCGGGGAAGAACTCGTCGGTGAGGTCGAGTCCGGTGACCCGGCAGCCGCGCAGCGCGGTCAGCAGCGCGACGTTGCCGTTCCCGGTGGCGACGTCGAGGTGGCGGGTGCCCGCTTCGGGGGCGAGGCGGGCGACCAGTTCCTCGGCCCCGGGCCGCAACAGGTCGGCGACGTGCCGGTACTCGCCGTAGGACCACATGGTGCGGTTGATCTCCTGGACGTTCTCGTCGATCGTCATGCGGTTCCCCCTTCAGAGTGTGAGCCGGGAGCCCAGGTCGGCGGCTTCGGCGCGGGCGAGGACCTTGTCGGCGACGGCCACGCCGAGGACCGACATGCCGAACGGGTTGCCGATCGACGCGTTGATGGTCTTCATGCCGACGACCGGAGGCAGGCCGTCCCGGACGAGCGCGCCCGGCATGGCCGGCAGCCGGGTCGAGTCCCCCCGGAAAGTGGTCCAGCCGAGGTACGCCTCCTCGGGAAGGAGGGATTGTCCGGCGGAGTGCAGGGTGAGGGCCTCTGCCACGACGGTCACGATGTCGAGGCCGCGGGCTGCCTCGATCACGTCCGCACGGGTCAGGTAGCGGAAGTGGCTGTCCGGATGGTGCGCGAAGTCCATGGCGGGCGGGGCTCCTTGGCGTGAGGTCCGGTGCTGCGGGGATGTGGTGCCGGTGGGACGTGGTGCCGGTGGGGTACGACGTGGCGCGATGGGGCATCGCCGGTTTCGGTGCCGGGGAGGAACGCGTGCGGGGTGGTTCAGTCGTCGGTGCCTCGGCGGGCACGCAGCATCACGAAGGGGACGAGCGCGCCGAGCAGCAGTACGCAGGCGAGTGCGACCCAGCCCGCCGTGCCGAGGGCGAGGACGACGCCGGTCATGAGCACCGGGCCGGCGACCCGGTTGGCGACGGTTCGGCTGGTGTTGAAGAGCACCAGGTACGCGCTGCGGGCCCGCTCCGGTGCCAGGTCGAAGGAGAGCGTCCACGAGGCGCCGACCTGGAGCAGTTCGGCGAACGTCAGCAGGACGACGGCCGACGCGAGCACAAGCAGCGCCTCGTCGCGGCCGAAGCCGGGCGCGGCGGCGAGGGCCAGCGCGCCGAGGGCGAGCAGCAGCGCTGCGGCCGCGTACGAGTACCAGGCCCGACGTGTGGTGCTGTAGCAGCGGTTGAGCGGGTACTGGAGGGCGATGCACAGCACGGTGTTGATGGCGTAGAGGATGCCGACGTAGCGCTCCGGCACATCGGTCTCGGTGACCAGCCACAGCGGGAAGGCCACGTTGAGCACGGGCATCCACAGCGACACCAGTGCGTTGTACGCGGTGAAGCCGAGCAGCCTGCGGTCCTTGAGGAGCGGGGCGACACGGGGGCTCTCGACGACGGTCGCGGCCTCCTCGCCCCGCGCGGTGGCGTAGACCGCGGCCACCACCACGTAGGCGATCGCGCCGCCGATCAGCAGCGGCCGGAAGGCCCCGGGCGACCCGGACCCGAGGGCGGCCCCGGCGATCAGCCCGCCCAGGCTGATGCCGAGGTTGACCACGGTGCGCTGCACGGCCATGACCTTCGCGCGCAGGCTCCTGGGGGCCCGCGCGCCGATGTACGACTGCACGAGCGGGGGCGAGGACTGCTCGGTGACGGCGATGACGGCGACCACGAGCAGGAAGCTCCACCAGCCGTCCACCCACAGGTAGCCGATGGTAGCCAGCGCGCGCAGCAGCATCACACCGATGAGCACCGGCTTGGGACCGAAGCGGCCGGCCAGTCGGGCGATGGGCACGGCGGCGACGACGGCGACGGTTCCGCCGATCGTCAGGCCGGTGCCGACGGAGGAGGTGCTGAGATGGGCGACCTTGACGAAGTAGATGGTCGAGACGGCGAGGAACAGCCCCGTCCCCGTCCACTCGATCAGTGTGGCGCCCTGGACCAGCGGCAGGAACTGCCGGTAGCCCGGGTCCCTCCCCCGGCGGTCGAGGGTGGTGGTGCTCGTGCCCATGGTCAGTGCTCCTGGTGCTTCCGGTCGAAGTGGAGGCCCTCGCACCGCAGTTGTTCCATGGCGGCGACGACCTCCTTCACGATGCCCTGTCGGTCCGCCCAGTGGTGCGGCGGTGGATGTCGGGCGAGGCCGGGTTCTCGTACTGGTCGGGACGGCGGCAGGCGGGGTTGCCCTCGCACGGTTCGCGCACCGTGCGCAGCCGGCTCAGCAGGTAGCCGCCCCGGCCGTCCGGTTCGTCGACGACCACGGTGCGGGCGCCGCGTTCGGCGAGCATGCGGCGGGTGGCGGGCGGGGTCTTGAGGCCGATCACGGCCAGGAACGAGCAGTCGACGGCGGACAGCAGGTGGGCGAGGGCGAGATTGCCCGCGGTGGACTCCACCACCGCTGTTCCGGGGGCGGGCGGCCGTTCGTCGTGCAGTGCCCGCACCAGTGCGACGGCGCTGCGGTCCTTCACCGATCCGGTGGGACCGTACTGCTCCGGCTTCAGTCCCGGACGCCGTGCCCCGCCCCGGTGGGCGACGTCCGGGTGGAGCAGGGGAGTTCGGCGAAGAGCCCGTGCGAGGACGGGCTGGACACGCGGCACGCTTCCCCCTGTGCGATGACTCGTGGACCTTTTCCGCGGTCCGGCCGGCATGCCTCGCTGTGCGCCCTCAGACCATAGACACGCCCGGCCCGGCGTCAACACGCCCTCATGCGGGGTTCCGCCCGCCGTTGGCAGGAACCCGGCTTGACGCCCGCCGGAACGCTCCGTGTCCGGCCCGTCGTCCCCCGTCGCCCCGGTGGTCCTGCCGGGGCTGAGCACCCGGGGCGAGGGAGCGGGAGAATTCGAAATGGCCGGTTCGGTCGCCACCGTCGGGTCCGGCACGACGGGGCTCCCGGTCACGAACGGACCGTCCGGACGGTCCGTTCGTGACCGGGAGCCCGGTGGACATCGGCCGGTCGCACGCCGACGCGGGGTCAGCCCGCCTTCTTCACGAACTCGGTGGTGTACGTCTTGGAGAGGTCCACCTTCGCGTTCTTCAGGTTGGGGTTGAACGCCTTCAGGACTCGTTCGACGGTGGCGGGGCCGTCCGCGGGCATGACACCGTCCGTGGTGAACATGGGCAGCGTGCTCTCGATCGCCCGGGCGTAGAGCTCCTTGCCCCCGCCCTGGGCGTAGTCGGCGGGCATCTTCGCCGCGATCTCGTCCGCGCTGTGCGTGGACATCCACTTCAGTGTCTTCACGAAGGCGTTGGCCAGCTTCTGCACGGTTTCCTTGTGGCTCTCGACCCACTCGGTCCGCATGTAGAGGCTGGAGGACGGGTAGGGCCCGCCGAGTGCCTCCTGGGACCCCTCCGGGGTGCGCATGTCGATGAGGACCCTGCCGAGCTTCTTGTCCAGGACGGTGGCCACCGTCGGGTCGGTGGTCATGCCGCCCTGGATGGAGCCCTGCTGGAGCGCGGAGATGAACGTCTGTCCCGCTCCGACCGCCACGGGTGTGAACTCGCTGGTCTTCACGCCGTTGCTCACCGCGAGGTACTTCGTCAGGAAGTCCGTCGAGGAGCCGAGGCCGGTCACCCCGAGTTTCTTGCCCTTGAAGTCCTTGGCCGACGTGAGGTCGCCGGCCGCCTTCTCGGAGACGATCTCGACCTCTCCGGGGGCGTGGGAGAACTGGACGACCGACTCCACCTGCTTGCCCTTCACCTGGAGGTCGAGCGTGTGGTCGTAGAAGCCCACCGTGCCCTGGACGTCCCCGGAGACCAGGGCGGTCTCGGCCTGGACTCCCGCGGGCTCGGTCAGGAGCTGCACGGACACCCCCTCGTCCTTGAAGTGGCCGAGCCGTTCGGTCAGCATCGCGGGCAGGTAGATGACCTTGTCGAGGCCGCCGACCATGATCTTGACGTTGCCGTCCCCCCCGCCCGCGGCGGAGTCGCCTCCGCAGGCGGTCAGGGTGGTCAGGGCGAGCGCGCCCGCTGCGACGGCGGCCGAGATCCGGGTGGTTGTGCGCATCTGGTTCACGTCCTTGTGAAGTGACGGGGTGGGGTGGTGGGTCGGGGCCGCCGGGCCGGGGCGCGACGCGTACGCGGACGGCGCCGGGCGTCAGCGGCCGGTGTCGGCATCGGCCGGCTTCCAGCGGAACAACTTCTTCTCCAGGACGGTCAGCAGGCCCTCGGCCAGCAGCGCGACCACCGCGAGAATCACCATCGCGGCGTACACACCGGCCGCGTTGAAGGTGCCCTGGGAGGCGGAGACCAGCAGCCCGAGCCCCTTCGTGGCGCCGATGTACTCGCCGACGATGGCGCCGATGAGCGCGAATCCGAAGCTCACGTGCAGGCTGGTGAAGATCCAGGACGTGGCCGAGGGAATGACCACCTGGAGGGTGACCTGGCGGTTGCCGGCGCCCAGGATGCGGGAGTTGGCGACCAGGTTGCGGTCCACCTCCCTCGCGCCCTGGAACGCGTTGAAGAAGACCGGGAAGAACACCAGGACGACCGCGGAGGCGACCTTCGAGGCCGGGCCGAGCCCGAACCAGATGAGGAAGATCGGCGCGAGCACGATGCGCGGCAGCGCGTTGAGCACCTTGATGTACGGGCCGAGGACGTCGGCGGCGAAGCGGACACGGCCCAGCGCGATACCGAGCAGCACCCCGGAGATCACACCGATGACCCAGCCGAGCAGCGCCTCGTAGAGGGTGTACCAGATCTGCTCCCACAGCGGTCCCTGAGCCGTGCCGTCGACGACCCACACGCGGATCTGTTCCCAGATCTTCGACGGCATGGAGAAGTTGAACGGGTCGATGACCGCGGTGCGGGCCAGCCATTCCCACAGCCCGACCACGGCGAGGAGCACCGCGGCCCGGCTCCCGAGCACCAGGTACGACCGGTTGCGGGCGGCCCGCGCGCGCGCCGCGGTCCGATCGGTCTTGGTGACGACGGCGGCGGCCTCGACGGTCTCAGGCGGCATCGGCGGCACCCCTCTCGCGGGTGATGCGGACCTCTTCGCCGAGCGAGGACCAGATCTCCCGGTAGATCTCGACGAACCGGGGCTCCAGGCGGACCTCCTCGACCTTGCGGGGGCGCGGCAGGTCGATCTCGAAGATCTCCTTGACCGTGGCGGGTCCCGCGGTCATGACCACGACCTTGTCGGCCAGCGCGATGGATTCCTCCAGGTCGTGGGTGACGAAGACGACGGAGGCGCCGGTGCCGGCCCACAGGTCCAGCAGCTCGTCCGACATCAGGGCCCTGGTCTGCACGTCGAGGGCGGAGAAGGGTTCGTCCATCAGCAGGATCTCGGGGTCGTTGACGAACGTGGCGGCGAGGGCGACGCGCTTACGCTGACCGCCGGACAGCTGGTGGGGGTAGCGGTCCTCGAAGGAGGACAGACCGACCCGGTCGAGCCACTGCCTGGCCCGCTCCTTCGCCTCGGCCTTCGCCACTCCGCGGAACCGCGGACCCGCCATCACGTTGGACAGCACGGTCCGCCACGGGAACACCGCGTCCTGCTGGAAGACGAAGCCGACCTTGCCACCGATGCCGCGTACCGGCTCGCCACCCACCAGCACCTCGCCCTCGGTGGGCTCCTCCAGACCGCTGACCAGGGTCAGCGTGGTCGACTTGCCGCATCCGGTGGGGCCCACCACGGCGACGAACTCGCCGCGCCCGATGGTCAGGTCCAGGTCCCGTACGGCGGTGTGGAGCGCCCCCGACGGAGTCCGGAACGCCTTGCTCGCGCCCCGCAGCTCGATGGCGGGGCTCGTTTCGCTGTTCATGGGGCGGGACGCTAGGGGCGGCCCGGGACCGTGGGCACCCTTGCGCCCACAACTCCCCCTTCTGCCCATATTCCGGGGTTCTGCTCGTTCTGCTCGCTCCGCGGCAACGAATGTGGCACGGGGACTGGCCATCGGCGACGGCGGCGTTTACGTTGCGATCACACGAGGACGGAACGGAGTATCGGTTCCCGACCGGCGGAAGGCAGAGGGCGAGCACATGCGGATTCACTGGCCCCGCCGTGTCTCCGCGCAGGTCCTGCTCACCCAGGTGGTCATCATCACCGGCGTGATCATGCTCGTCACCGGGCTCTTCCTCCCGCCGCTCAGCAACCAGGTCGACTCCCAGGCGATGCACCAGGCGCTGTCGATCGCCCAGACCACCGCCGCCCGCCCCGGCCTGGCCCATGACCTGACGAGCACGGATCCGAGCCCGGCCGGACCGGTGCAGGCGGAGGCGGAACGGATCCGGCTGGCCACGAACGCGTTGTACATCGTGGTCATGGACACCCGGGGGGTGCGCTGGTCGCACACCGACACCGGCCAGATCGGCAGACGCGTGTCGACCGATCCGAGCACCGCGCTGGGCGGCCGGGAGATCATGCAGATCGACAACGGCACGCTGGGCCGTTCGGCGCGTGCGAAGGTACCGCTGCGCGACGGTGCCGGGCGCATCGTGGGCGCGGTGTCGGTGGGCATCGCGTACGACGGCGTCCACGACCGGCTGCTCGGGGCCATCCCCGGCCTGCTGCTCCATTCGGGCGCGGCGCTGGTCGCGGGAGTGCTTGCCGCGTGGGCCGTCTCGCGACGTCTGCGGCGGAGCACGCACGGGCTCGCGTTCGCCGACATCTCGGCGTTGCTGGACGAACGCGAGGCCATGCTGCACAGCATTCGCGAGGCGGTGCTCGCGCTCGACGACCGGGGCCGGATCCGGCTGCTCAACGACGAGGCGCACCGGCTGCTGGAACTGGACCGGGACGCCGTCGGGCGGGCGGTCGGCGACGTGCTGCCGCCCGGCCGCACCGCGGACGTGCTGGCGGGACGGGTCGACGGCACCGACCTGATCACCGTGTGCAGGGGGCGCGTACTGATCGCCAACCGCATGTCCACCGGTGACGGCGGAGCCGTCGTCACGCTGCGCGACCGCACCGAACTGGAGTTGCTCGGCCGCGAACTGGACTCCACGCACGGCCTGCTGGACGCGCTGCGCGCCCAGGACCACGAACACGCCAACCGGCTGCACACACTGCTGGGGCTGCTGGAGCTCGGGCGGCACGACGCCGCGATGGAATTCGTGGTGGAGGTGACCGACGGCCGTCGGGCGTCGGCGGAACAGGTCGCGGAACGCGTCAACGACCCGTTGCTGTCGGCGTTGCTGGTGGGCAAGTCTGCCATCGCGGCGGAACGGGGCGTGACCCTGAGGGTGTCCCCGGCCACCCGGCTGCCGGACGTGGTGGTGGACCCGCGCGATCTGGTGACGGTGCTGGGCAACCTCATCGACAACGCGCTGGACGTCGCCTCGCTGATCGAGGTCGAGATCCTCGCCGAGGACACCACCGCGGTCCTGCGGGTCAGCGACAACGGCCCCGGCGTGCCTCCCGACATGCGCGAACACATCTTCACCGAGGGCTGGTCCACCAAGGAGTCCCCCGCCCACCGCGGGCGCGGTCTGGGGCTGGCGCTGGTGCGCCGCCTGGCCGAGCGCTACGGTGGCGCCGCTCGTGTCACGGCCAGGGCCGGGGGCGGCGCGGTCTTCACGGTCGTCCTGCCCGAGGCGCTCCGCGCCCGGCCGCTGAGCGAAGTGGGAGAGTTGCGATGATCGATGTCCTCGTGGTGGACGACGACTTCCGCGTCGCCGAGATCAACGCCGCGTACGTGGCGAAGGTACCCGGCTTCCGCGTCGCGTCGCGTGCGCACACCGCCGCCCAGGCGCTGGCGTTCCTGGAGCGCGAACGCGTCGATCTGGTGCTCCTCGACCACTACCTGCCGGACGAGACCGGGCTGGCGCTGGTGCGCCGGCTGCGTCAGCGCGGCCACCCCGCCGACGTGATCATGGTGACCGCGGCCCGCGACGTGGCGACCGTGCAGGCCGCGATGCGCTGCGGCGCCCTGCAGTACCTGGTCAAGCCGTTCACCTTCGTGGGGCTGCGGTCCAAGCTGGAGAGCTACGGGGCGCTGCGCCGGACCCTCGATGGCATGGGTGCGGGCCGGGGCGAGGCGGGGCAGGAACAGGTCGACCGGATTTTCGGTGCGCTGCGCACCGCGGGGTCCGGCCCCGCCACCGGCCTGCCCAAAGGGCATTCGGCGCCCACGGCCGACGTCATCCGCCATGTCCTGTCGGCCGCCGACGGGCCGCTGTCCGCCCACGAGGTGGCCGCCCGGGCGGGCCTGAGCCGCTCCACCGCCCAGCGGTACCTCAAGTACCTGGAAGGAGCCGGTCGCATCCGCCTCAGCCTCAAGTACGGCGACACGGGCAGGCCCGAGCATCGGTACGCATGGGCGAGGGCGTCCGCGCATCATGGCACGCAGGGAGACGAAGGAGCCGTTCCATGAACCGACCCGGCAGGAGACCGCACGTGACACGTCGGCCCGCGGCAGGCGGCACCGCCCCGGGGAGCCCTCGATGAGTCCCGTCGGCGAGGCGGCGGTGGAGCTCACGGACGCGGCCGCCGAGCTGGTGCGGCGGCTGCGCAGGGCGCATGGTCCGCTGATGTTCCACCAGTCGGGCGGCTGCTGCGACGGCAGTGCGCCGATGTGCTACCGGGACGGCGAGTTCCGCACGGGCGGCTCCGATGTGCTGCTGGCCTCGCTGCGGGTCGACGGCGTGGTGGAACCCGTCCCGTTCTGGATCTCGCGCAGTCAGTACGAGGTGTGGGCGCACACCCGGTTGATCGTCGACGTGGTGGAGGGCCGGGGCAGCGGATTCTCCCTGGAGGCTCCGGAGGGAGTGCGGTTCCTGATCCGTTCGCGGCTCGTCGACGCGTGAGGCGCGCCCCGCCGCCGGCCCCGGGAGGCGGTCGATGTGCGGATCGCGGAACCGGCTGCGGGGACGACGGCCCGTGCGGGCCTTCCTGCCCCCGTGCGGACGGTGATGGGGCGGCCGGGCGTTCCGCGTCGGGGCCGGGGATCGTCCGGGAACGGCTCGGGGTCCTCGACGCCCGGGTCGCGGCACCGCGGGCGGGGTCCGGTGACGGCGATGCCCCGGCCACCGCCGTCGGACGGACCGTCGCGGTCAGGGACCCAGGCTGCTGACGACGTCGGCCGTGGCCGTCAGACCGTCCTGGATGGTCGGCGCCATGCTCGTGCCCGCGAGGAAGAACCCGAGCAGGGCGCAGACCAGTGCGTGCGAAAGCTTCAGCCCGCCGTTGCGGAGGAAGATCACCGCAAGGATCAGCAGAAGCAGCACCAGTGAGATCGAAATGGCCATGGCCAACCTCCTCCGCCGCGCCGGAATGCGGCATTCGGCCGCCAGTGTGGCGTATGGGGGAGGCCGTCCGGCGGACTGGCGTGTACGCCATCCGAGTGCTGACAAGTCGTCAGTTCCCCACGCGGCCACCGATTCCCGCGCCGGGCCGACCCCCTTCCCGCCGGAGCTCTCCGTCATGGCGCCGGAGGAAGCGCTCCAGCCCTGCCAGGTCATCGGTGTTGAGGTGGTCGACACCGGCGGCGAGCAGCTCGGTCCACACGGCGTCGCGCTCCGGTCCCGCCACGTCCGGGGTGGCCCAGAACCGGACACGTCGGCCCCTGCGATGGGCGGCGGCGACGAACGAGCGCAGTTTGGCCCTCTCCCCGGCGGGGAAGGGGCCCGCGCCCTGCCAGCCGAACTCGTCGGTCCAGGCGGCGCTGATGAGCGGGACGAACGAGGCCGCGGCCGGGGCGCCGAGGTCCTCCGGCCTGCCGTCGTAGAAGGCGTACCGCGTGCGCTGCGACTCCATCGGCGCGCGGGCGGCGCGGTCGCCCGAGACGACGGGTGTGACGGCACCGGGCCGGACCCGGCCGTGGTGGTACGACGTCAGCATCCTCCGATGGCACCGGAGTTGCTCGTCGAGTGCGGGGTGGGCGGCCGCCCCGTCGGCCTTGATGTCGATCAGCAGCTGGAAAGGTCCGTGATGGCCCGGGTGGACCGTGCCGTGATGGGCCCGGACCCTCGCCAGCAGCGGATCGAGGTAGAGCGAGGCGAGGGTCCGGGTGGGGTCGAGGGCGGCAATCCCGTGCCCGACCAGGAGTTCCCCGTCCACGAGGAAGACGTCCGCCTCGACGCTGGTGAAGCCATGGGCGAGCGCGTCGTGCAACGGGTTCGGGTGCAGGTAGTCGTTGTGCGCGTGCGCCCGGCGCAGCGGGGGCACGCGCCGGCGGTCCCCGGTCGCCCCCGCGGCGGCCGCCGCGGGGGCGACCGCCGTCCGGAGGGACAGCACCGCGCCCGTGGCGGCGGTGGCGAACGCGGTGTTGAGAACGCTTCGACGGGTCGGGAACGCCATGGAATCTCCCGGGGAGAGCGGGACCGGACGGTCGGATGCGATCGAGTATGCGACCCGCCATCCACCAACCGGCCTGCACCGCACAAGAGTTGACCGACACTTCGCCTCCCCTTCGACCGCGGTTCCACCGGCCCGCCGCCCGGCCGTCGCGCACCGCGCCCGTCCGGCCCGCGGACGGCGGCCGGCCGCATATCGCCCAGCCGTCCGGACGCGTCCGCCGGTCACGGGCATGGGGAGGGCGGGCTCATCCGGGTCGGCCCGCGGCCGTCCGCTGCGGCGAGCCGTGCTCGGTGATCTCCTGCCATCCGACCGTGCGATCGCACCAGCGTTCCAGCAGCACCCGGTCGTGGCCCACGGCCAGCAGGCCGGCTCCGGAGTCGCGCCGGTACGCCTCGACGACCGCGACCAGTGCGGCGGTCGTCGAGGCGTCGAGCATCGCCGTCATCTCGTCGCACACCAGCCAGCGGGGCCGCAGGGTAAGTGCCCTGGCCAGACAGGCACGTTGCAGTTGGCCGTCGCTCACCTCGTGCGGGCGCCGGTCCAGCAGATCCGCGGTGAGCCCGACCAGCGGTGTCAGGTCGGCGACCCGGTCCGCCGCCTCACCTCGTCGGCCGGTCGCCCGCAGCGGCTCGGCGATGAGGTCGCGCAGGGCGAGGCGGGGGTCGGCCGAGAGCCGGGGCTGCTGGAACACGACACCCACGGCGGTGCGCAACTCTCGGGGGGCGCGGTGCCGCCAGCCCCGTACCGGACGTCCGTCGAGGGTGAGCGCACCGGCGTCCGGGCGGTGCAGCAGGGCGGCGACCCTGGCCAGGGTGGACTTGCCGCAGCCGCTCGGGCCGAGCAGACCCACCGACTCCCCCGGCCGGATCGTCAGCGAGGCGTCGCGGACCACGGGGGCACGGCGGTCGTATCCGGCGGTGATGTGCGTGAGTTCAAGCACGGTCGGCACCCTCCGTATGCATCGGCGCCCCGTGATGGCAGGCGAGACCGCCGTCGAACGGGGGCGGTACGGAGCACCGGTCGTCGGCGAGTGCGCAGCGCGCGGCGAACGCGCAGCCGTCGGGGAGCGCCCCGAGTTCCGGTGGCATGCCGGGAATGGGGGTGAACGCGCGTTCCGGCAGGGCGTCAAGGAGACCGCGCGCGTACGGGTGGCGCGGCCCCGGCTTTCCGAAGAACGCGTCGGCGTCGGCGAGTTCGACGATGCGACCGGCGTACATGACGGCGACGCGGTCGGCGATCCGCCCGGCCGCCGCCAGGTCGTGGGTGATGAGGAGCAGTGCCCTGCCGCCGTCGGTGTGGCGGCGCAGTTCGTCCACGGTCCGGTCGACCAGGTCCCGGTCGAGCCCGGTGGTCGGTTCGTCGGCCAGCAGCAGCGGCGCGTCACCGATCAGGGCGAGCGCGGTCGCGGCGCGCTGGGCGAGTCCGCCGGAGAGTTCGTGCGGGTACCGGTCCAGGTGGCCGGCCGGGAACGAGGCGCGTGCGGCGGCCTGTTCGGCGGCGGCCCGCAGTGCCGGCGCGCGGGTGCCGGTCAGCTCGCGAACGGTCTCCTCCAGCTGGGCACGGACCGTGCGGACCGGGGTGAGGTGGGCGGCCGGGCTCTGCGGTACGAGTCCGATGCGGCGGCCCCGTACCGTGCGGGCGAGGGTGCGTTCACCGGCGGTGAGGAGGTCGGTGCCGTCCCGGAGCACCGCCGAGCCCCCGGTCTCCGCGTTGCCGGGGAGCAGCCCCAGCAGCGCGGAGGCGAGCACGGACTTGCCGCAGCCGCTCTCGCCGACGAGGGCCAGGCACTCCCCCGCGGCGAGGTCGAAGCATGCGTCCTGGACGGCGGCGACATGCCTGCCGCCGCGCATCCGGAAGCGGACCCGGAGCCCGCGGACGGAAAGGACCGGACCCTCCGGGTCCACGGACACCGGGTGCGCGGACACCGGTCGCGGGGCGGTTCTCACAGCATCAGCTCCGATCGGCGGCGCGGGTTGATCCGTTCCCGCCAGGCACCGGCGAGTCCCGCCAGGGCGAGGGTGGGGACGATCAGGAACAGTCCGGGGAAGAGGGTCGGCCACCAGTCCCCGGCGAGCAGCGAACCGCGCGCCGTCTGCACGAGGTTGCCCAGGCTCGCCTGGTGCGTGGGCAGTCCCAGCCCGAGGAAGGAGAGCGCGGACTCGTGCCACATGGCGTGCGGCACCATCAGGACGGCGGCGAGTCCTGCCTGCGGCAGCACCGCGGGCAACAGGTGCCGGACGACCACCCGGGTCCGTGAGGCGCCGCCGGAGATCGCGGCGTCGACGAACGGCCGGGTGCGCAGCGAGAGCACCTCGGAGCGGACGATCCGCGCCGTCGACAGCCAGTGGGTGACGGCGACGGAGACGATCACGGGGCCGACGCCCGGCCGGAACATGGCGACGACGAAGATGCCGAGCAGCAGGTGCGGGACGGAGGAGAAGGTGTCCACGAGGCGCATGACGAGCCGGTCGGTCCAGCCGCCGACGGCTGCCGCGAGCGCGCCGACGGCGGTGCCGATGATGGTGGCGGTGAGCCCGGCGACGACCCCCACGAGCAGCGAGACACGCAGCCCGTAGACGCAGCGCAGCAGCAGGTCGCGGCCGACGTCGTCGGTACCGAAGGGGTGCTGCCAGGACGGTGGCCGGAGCCGGGCCGAGAGGTCGACGGCCTGCTGGTCGAGCTGGACCAGCGGTGGCACGAGGAGGACCGCCAGCAGCACCGCGGCGACGATCCCGGCCGAGGCGACCACCCGGATGCGGCGGCTGGTGCGGCGCATGGTTCCGATCGGGGTATCGGTTTCAGCCATCGAAACCCACTCTCGGGTCGGCGAGCGCGTACAGCACGTCGGACAGCAGGTTGCCGAGGACGACCGCCGCGGTGGCCAGCACGGTGAGTGCGGCGAGCAGCGGGAAGTCGACGGCGGTGGCGGCCTGCACGGTGGCGGCGGCGATGCCGGGCCAGCTGAAGACCGTCTCGACGAGCAGGGCGCCGGTGATGAGTTCGGGGACGCGGGATCCGACGAGGGTGAGCATGGGCAGCATCCCGGAGCGCAGTGCGTGGCCGAGCAGTACGGTGCGTTCGCGCAGTCCGCGGGCGCGGGCGCCGCGCACCGGGTCCTCGTCCAGCGCGTCGGCGACGCCCTGGCGCACGTAGAGGAAGAACCAGGGCAGTTGGGAGACGCCGAGTACGGCCGCCGGGAGCACCAGATGGGCGGTGACCTGGCCGGGGGTGACCGTGTCGCTCGCCGCGTCGGTGAGACCGCCGGCCGGGAGCACGCCGAGTTTCACGGCGAAGAACCAGATGGCGAGCAGTCCCAGCCAGAAGGCCGGGGCGGCTTCGAGGGTGTAGGCGGCGGCGGAGGCACATCGGTCGAGCAGGCCGCCGGGCCTGCGGGCCGCGAGCACGCCGAGGCCCGTGCCGAGCACGACGGCGACGGCGAAGGCGGTTCCGGCGAGCAGCACGGACCAGCCGAGGCGCTCGGAGATGACGTCGGCGACGGGCTGGCGCATCACGCCGGAGTCGCCGAGGTCGCCCTGCAGGGCTGCGACGAGCCAGTTCCACCAGCGGGTCACCAGGGGCTGGTCGACGCCGAGGTTGGCCCGCAACTGGTCGAGGTTCTCCTGCGACGCCGTGAGCCCGGCGGTCCCCGCGTATGCCTTGACCGGATCGAAGGGGGAGGCGGCGGCGACGGCGAAGACGCCGAACGTCACGGCGACCAGGACGGGGACGGCGAGCAGCGCGCGCCGTCCCGCCATCCTGCCCATCGGCCCCCAGGGGAGGCGACGGTTCACTTCTTCGGCGTCCAGTCCTCGACGTTCCACCACGGCCCGGAGGCGAGGCCGTGGTCGTGCGGTTCCACCTGGGTGGTGAGTGCGCCGAAGCGGTCCTTCACGACGTAGAGGTGGTCGATGTGGGTGAGGAAGGTGTAGCCGGGGTTCTTCACGAGTTCGCGCTGGACGGTGTCGTAGGCGGCCTTGCGGACGGCCTTGTCGCCGCTCCTTCGGCCCTGTTCGAGAGCCTGGTCGACGGCCTTGTTCTGGTACCGGGCCATGTTGTTGAAACCGTCGCCCGCGAGGGAGGACTTCAGCAGGGTGTACTGGTCGAAGTCGGGGTCCGCGGGCGAGCCGCCTCCGGCGAGGACCGCGTCCTGCTTCATCCGGGGCTCGATGACCTCCCAGGTGCCGGCCTCGGTGGTGATGTCGATGCCCGCCTTCTTGGCGTCGGAGGCGTAGGCGAGCGCGTGGTCCTGGCGCAGCTTGTCGCCGGTGAGGTACCAGAGCGGGAACGCGGCGCGCACGCCGTTCCGGGTGCGGATGCCGTCCTTGCCCGCACGCCATCCGGCGTCGTCCAGGATCCTCTTCGCTGCGGCCAGGTCGTGACGGCGTTCGGTGCCCTTGGTGAACCACTCGCTGTCGGTGGGGACGGGCCCGTGGGCGGGCCTGCCCGCGCCGTTGAGGATGGAGTCGACCATGACCCGCCGGTCGACGGCGACGTCGAGGGCGCGCCGGATCGCGGTGTCGCCCGTGACCTCGTTGTGGGTGGGCAGGGTCACGGCGCGGTAGTCGTAGGTGGTCGCGGCGTAGGTCTTCATCCCGCTGCCGTCGGCGAAGCCCTTGGCCAGGTTCGGCGGCAGGATGGCGCCGTCGAGGTCGCCGGAGCGCAGCCGGGTGGCGCGTACGTCGTCGTCCTTGATGATCACCATGGTGAACTTCTTCACCTTCGGCGCGCCGCCCCAGTAGTCGGGGTTGGCCCGGAAGCTCAGCTTCTCGCCCTTGGACCACTTGGTGAGGAGGTAGGGCCCGGTACCGATGGGGTGGGTGGTGAAGGCGCCGGTGTTGATGTCCTGTCCGGCCGCGACGTGTTCGGGGGCGATGGGCAGGACGGTGCGCTGGGCGAAGGGCGCGTAGGGGTACTTGAGGGTGAAGACGACGGTGTCGTCGCCGATCGCCTCGACGCTCTTCAGGGCGTCGAGCTCGGTGCGGGAGGCATTGTTGGTCTTCGGGTCGAGGATGGTGCGGTAGGTGAACACGACGTCCTGGGCGCCGAACGGATTGCCGTCGCTGAACTTCACGCCCTTGCGGAGCTTGTACGTGTATGTCAGCCCGTCGGCGCTCACCTCGGGCAGGGCGACGGCGAGGGCGGGGCGCAGTGCCATGTCCGCGTCGAGGGTGAGCAGCCCGTCGAAGATCTTGGAGTTGCCGTCCTTGCCGTATCCCAGGAGCGGGCTGAGGCTGTCGGGTTCGTAGGCGATGCCCACCACCGCCGAGTCGCCCGGTCCCGAGCCGGTACCGCCACCGTCCGGGCCCCCCGGCTTCGAGCAGGCCGCCGCGGTCAGTGACAGCGCGGCCGCCAGTGTCATGGCGACCGCTCCGCGTATCGATCGGCCCGTCATGCCCAGCACACTCCCTTTTGGTCAATGAAGGTAATTGCTAACTCTTTGCAATTAAACATCATGTAAAGGGGCGTCGGACACCCCGCCCGGGTGCGGAGCGACGAAGCGGAGGCACGTGGGCACGTGCCTCCGCTCCCGGCTCCCGCCGCCTCGCGGGGAGTCCGCCGCGCCTGCGCGGCTACGGCGCGGGCAGTTCCACGAGTCCGGCGACGGACGCGCGGTGGTGTCCGGCCGTGCCGTACGCGAGGGAGTCGGCCTTGGCTCGCTTGAGATAGAGGTGCGCCGGGTGTTCCCAGGTCATGCCGATGCCGCCGTGGAGCTGGACGCACTCCTCCGCCGCGTGCACCGCCGCCTTCGAGCAGTACGCCTTCGCGATCGCCACCGCCAGCGGCGCGTCGGGGCTGTCGGCGGCCAGCGTGTCCGCGGCGTTCCGCGCGGCGGCGCGGGCGGACACGACCTCCAGCCAGAGGTGGGCCAGGCGGTGCTTGAGTCCCTGGAAGGAGCCGATGGGGCGGTTGAACTGATGCCGTTCCTTGGTGTGGCGGACGGTCTCGGCCAGACACCACTCGGCGATCCCGAGCTGTTCGGAGGCGAGCAGTCCGGCCCCCGCGAGCAGCCCGCGGCGAACCGCCGCGGCCGAGGAGGCACCGTCGGCCAGGCGCGTTCCGGCTGTCCGGGCGAGGGTGACGGTGGCGAGCGGCCGGGTCAGGTCGAGCGGGACGACCGGCTCGACGGCCACCCCGCCGGAGCCGGTCTCCACGGCGTACAGGCCGTCGGCGGCGGGCACCAGCAGCACATCGGCCGCGGTCGCGTCGGCCACGCCGGTCACCGCCCCCTGCGGTCCGTCGGCGCGGACGCCCGCCGGGCGCGCCGCGCCGGGGCCGACCGCGAAGGGGCCGACGGAGAACGGTACGGCGAGGACCGCGACCCGGTCCCCGGTGGCGAGGTCACCGAGCAGCCCGGCGACCGGCCCGTCCTGCGCCGGGAGCGCGAGAAGCGTCTGGGTGGCGACGACCGCACTGGTCAGGTACGGCACCGGGGCGACACCGCGTCCCAGTTCCTCCAGCACCACCGCGGCCTCCCGGTGACCCGCGCCCTGGCCGCCCAGTTCCTCGGGCACCAGCAGTCCGGCGGCCCCGATGTCGGCGGCCAGGGACTTCCACAGACGCGGCTCGTACGGCGTGCCGGACTCGACTCGGGCAAGCACGGACGAGGCGTCGCACCGGTCGGCGAGCAGCGAGCGCACCGCCGCCCGCAGGTCCTCCTCGGTCCGTGTGTACAGCAGATCGGGTTCCCGGGTCTCTTCGGTCGATGCGCTCATCGGGCGAGGTCCTTCCAGGCGACGTCCTTGTCGTCCCGCGGCTCGGCGGGCAGGCCGAGGACGCGTTCGGCGACGATGTTGAGCAGCACCTCGCTGGTGCCGCCCTCGATGGAATTGCCCTTGGCCCGCAGGTAGCGGTACCCGGCGTCGCGCCCGGTGAAGTCGACGAGCTCCGGACGGCTCATGGTCCAGTCCTCGTACGACAACCCCTCCTCGCCGAGGAGTTCGACTTCCAGTCCGCTGATCTCCTGGTTGAGGCGGGCGAAGGCGAGCTTCATCCCGGAGCCCTCGGGGCCGGGCTGTCCGGCGACGAGCTGCTGGCGCAGCCGGATGCCGGTGAGTCTGACGACCTCGGCCTCGACCCAGAGGTCCAGCAGGCGCTGGTGCAGGTCGTGGGTGCGCAGTTCGGGGCGCTCGCGCCAGGTGCGGGCGACCGGTCCGATCATGCCTCCCTCGCGCGGGAGGCGTGCCCCGCCGATGGAGACGCGTTCGTTCATCAGGGTGGTCCGGGCGACCTTCCAGCCCTCGTTCACCGGGCCGAGGCGTCTGCTGTCGGGGATGCGCACGCCGGTCAGGAACACCTCGTTGAACTCGGCCTCGCCGGTGATCTGGCGCAACGGCCGTACCTCGACGCCGGGGTCGGTCATGTCGCAGACGAAGTAGGTGATGCCGCGGTGCTTGGGCAGGGCGGGATCGGTGCGGGCGATGAGGATCGCCCAACGGGCGAGGTGGGCGCTGGACGTCCAGACCTTCTGGCCGTCGACCACCCAGTCGTCGCCGTCGCGGACGGCACGGGTTGCGAGCGCGGCGAGGTCGGAGCCCGCCCCGGGTTCGCTGAAGAGCTGGCACCAGACCTCCTCGCCGACCCACAGCGGCCGCAGGAAGCGCCGCTTCTGCTCGTCGGTGCCGTACGCGAGGAGGGTGGGGGCGGCCATGCCCAGACCGATGCCGATCCGGCGCGGGTCGTTGTCGGGGGCACCGGCCGCGGCGAGTTCGGTGTCGACGACGGTTTGCAGGGACCGGGGCGCGCCGAGGCCGCCGAGACCTGCCGGGTAGTGCACCCAGGCCAGTCCGGCGTCGAAGCGGGCGCGCAGGAAGTCGCCGCGCCCGGTGGTGGCCACGGGGTGCGCCGCCAGCAGCTCGCGGGTACGGCGGCGCAGTTCGTCGGCGTCCGGGGTGGTCGTGGTCATCGCTCCGCTCCCGTCGGGAGTACGGCGATCCGGCCGGTGCTCGCGCCGTCGGCGACGCGCTGGACTGCGTCCGCCGCTCCGCTCAGTCCCACCCGTTCGCTGACCAGCGGCTCGATGGCGCCCTGCGCGACGAGCCTGCCGAGTTCGTCGTGGCACGCGCGGACCGCAGCCGGGTCCTGGGTGCGGTAGAGGCCCCAGTGGAGCCCGAGGATCGAGTAGTTCTTGACGAGTGCGTGGTTGAGGGCCGGGGTGGGGACGACCCCGCTCGCGAATCCGACGACGACGATGCGGCCCTCGAAGGCGACGCACTTCGCGGACTTGGCATACGCGTCGCCGCCGACCGGGTCGTAGACGACGTCGGCGCCCCGCCCGCCGGTGAACTCCTTGACCGCCGCGACGATGTCGTCGGTGCGGCGGTCGACGACGAGGTCGCAGCCGAGCCCGGCGGCGGTGCTCGCCTTCTGCGGCCCCGAGACGACGCCGATGACGATGGCCCCGGCGGCCTTGCCGAGCTGCACGGCCGCGCTGCCGACGCCGCCGGCCGCCGCGTGCACCAGCAGGGTCTCGCCGGCCCGGAGGCGCGCTCTGCGGTGCAGGCCGAACCAGCCGGTCTGGTAGCCGATGTTCAGCGCGGCGGCCTCGGCGTCGCCGAGGGGTTCCGGCGCGGGCAGCAGGGCCGCCGCGTCGGCGAGGGCGTACTCGGCGAAGCCGCCGTGCGGCAGGGCGGCGGTGGCGAGCACCCGGCGCCCGTCCGGCGTCTCGCCGCAGATCTCCACGCCGGGGGTGAACGGCAGCGGGGGCCGCACCTGGTACTGGCCCCGGCAGAGCAGCGCGTCGGGAAAGTTGATGTTCGCCGCGCGCACCCTGAGGAGCACCTGCCCCTCGCCGGGCGCGGGCCGGTCGGTCTCCTCCAGCCGCATCACCTCGCCCGGCTCACCGTTCCGGTGCACTCGCCATGCCTGCATGAGGGGCCTCCACAACTGTCGGCGTTTCCACTGCTCCGGCGCATACTAAGCGGTCGCTTGCTTCTCTGGGAACAACGCGCGCCGCCACCCCGGCCGAAACCCCGGCGCACGTGCCCCCGACACCCCCGACGACGGGTGCGTGACGCAGAACATGACCACACCGCCCCCCGGGAAAATACCCCGGGGGGTATAAGTGCTAACCTGGGCGCCAGATACCCCCCGGGGTACACGGGGAAAGGAAGGGGCACATCGTGTTCGTCGTCGACCACGCCGCCGACGGCCCGGAGCCGGGCCGCATCACCGGCGCGCGGCGTCCGGCGCGCGCCGCGGCGAGGGTCTCCCGCACCCAGGTTCCGGGCGGTGTCCTCGGCGGTCCCGCCGCTCGGGCCGGGCCCACCCACGCGGCCCCCGCCCCCGCCGCATGACCCGTCACCCGACCGTGCCGCACCTCAGGAGTGTCCCCTTGCCTCCCACACCCTTTTCCCCGTCCTCACTGTTCACCGTGTTCCGCCGCGGTCCCGGTCGCGTCGGCCCGGCCGAGGCGGCCCGGCTGACCGCCGACGGCACGGCCGTCCTGCTCGATGTGCGCGAGGCGTCCGAGTGGCACGCCGGACACGCACCGGGCGCGGTCCATCTGCCACTGTCCCGCCTCGCCGATGGCGCGTCACTGCCGGGCGGGGCGGGAGACAGGTCGCCGGTGGTGGTGATCTGCCGCTCCGGCAACCGGTCCCGGCGGGCGGCCCGCATCCTCGTCGAACAGGGTGTGCGGGCCGTGGACGTGGTGGGCGGCATGACCGCCTGGGCGGCCGAGGGGCTGCCCGTGCACGACCGGCGCGGAGCGGCGGGCACCGTCATATGACCACGCTCGTCCTCGCGCTCGCGGCCGGAACGGCGGTCGGCCTGGCACTCGGCGGGCTGGGCGGCGGCGGCAGCGTCCTCGCCGTCCCCGCGCTCATCTATCTGCTCGGTTTCGCCCCGGCCGCGGCCACCACCGCCGGCCTGCTCATCGTCATCGCCACGTCCCTCACCGGGCTGGTCGCCCATGCCCGGGAGGGCGGGGTCCGCTGGCGCACCGGAGGACTTTTCGCCGCGGCGGGGATCGTACCGGCGGCGTTGGCCGGGGCGCTGTCCGCACGGATTCCGCCGGGTGCGCTGACCGCGGCGTTCGCGGTGCTCGCGGTGGTCGCCGCCGCACGGATGATCCGTCCGCGGCCCGCCCCCGCGGACGGGAACGATGCGACGGCCGACGTGTCGTCCGGGCGGGCCGTGGGTGCGGGTGCCGGACTCGGCGCCGTGACCGGCCTGCTCGGTGTGGGCGGCGGGTTCCTCGCGGTTCCGGCCCTGGTCACAGTGCTGGCCCTGCCGATGAGCACGGCGGTCGGCACCAGCCTGCTGGTGATCACGGTGAACTCCACGGCCGCTCTGGCCACCCGCCTGGCCACTCCCGTCCCGCTCGACTGGGCGGTGATCGCCCCGTTCACCGCGGCGGCGGTGCTGGGCGCCTGGGACGGACGGCGCCTTGCCGCGAAGGTCTCCACGCACACGCTGCAACGGGTCTTCGGCGCGGTACTGCTGGCCGTGGCCGTGTTCATGCTCGTGGACGCCGTGACGTGACCGACACCCCTGCCTCTCACGGCCGGGGCCGGGCACCGGCTCCTCCCGGTACCCGGCCCCGGCCGCCGCTTCAGGCCAGCGAGAGGAAGAGCTTCTCCAGCCGTGCCCGCATCCGGTCCCGGTCCGCCGGCTCGCTCCCGGAGTCCGCCATGCAGTGCTGGAGCCCCGTCGCGATGATCGCGAACCCGGCCCGGTCGAGAGCCCGGGAGACGGCCGCCATCTGCGTGATGACGTCCTCGCAGTCCCGGCCCTCCTCGATCATCCGGATGACCGCGGCGAGCTGGCCCTGAGCGCGACGAAGGCGGTTGAGGACCGACTTCAGTTCGTCGGCCGCCATGTCGAGTTCCACACACCCTCCTCTTGATACCCCGAGGGGTATTCTACCCGAGTGGGGAGGAGAGGACCGAGTTCCTCCGCCTCCCCTGCGAACGAAAGGAAAACTGCTCGTGACCAGCCCCGCCTCCCTCTCCCCCGCCCAGGCCGCGGCCCGGCTCGCGGAGTTCACCGTCGTCGACGTGCGGGCCCCCGGCGAGTACGCCTCCGGGCACGTGCCCGGTGCGCTGAACGTCCCGCTGGACCGCCTCCCCGAGGCCGTGGCCGCCCTCAAGTCCGCCGCCGCCCGCGGCCCGCTGCTCGTGGTGTGCGCCTCCGGTGTCCGCTCCACCCGGGCCTGCGACATCCTCGCGGCGGCCGATGTGGATGCCACGACGCTGTCCGGCGGAACCTCTGCCTGGGAACGCGAGGGACACAGCCTCGACCGTCCCGTCGGAGCCCGCGCGACCTGGCCGATGGAACGTCAGGTCCGGCTCGCGGCGGGCTCCCTCGTGGTGGCCGGACTGATCGCGGGGCTGCGCTTCCCGGCCGCGCGCTGGATCTCCGCCGGTGTCGGCTCCGGGCTGGTCTTCTCTGCCGTGACCAACACCTGCGGCATGGCGGCGGCATTGTCGAAGCTGCCGTACAACCGCGCCCCGCGCTCGGCCGCGGACCTGGGGACGACGCTGAGGGGCCTGTCGGGCTGAACCCGCGCCGTCGGACGCGAGGTGCCGGTCGCGTGCGACCGGCACCCCGTCCGTTGCCTCGGGTCAGACCTCGTCCCGGACCAGGGCGAGGAGCCGATCCAGGACCCGGGGGCCGCCGGCCCGCAGACCGTCGTGCTCGTACTCGTTCGTCACCCACGTACGCAGACCGCGGATCGACGCGGCCGTCCGCAGCGCGTGCCCGGTGTCGACGTACATGTCGTCGTGATAGACGGCGGCGGCGACCGGCACCTCGTTGGCCGCCAGGCGCGCCGGGTCGTACAGCGGCGCCCAGTCGGTGCGGGCGGCCAGCAGTTCGGCGGTCTCGCGCAGCGGGCGCAGCGCCGGGTCGACCTCGAAGTGCCAGGGGTGGATGCTCTCCCCGGTGAAGAGCACCGGACCCTCGCCGTCCAACGCCGCGGCGGCGTCGAACTGCGGGAACTCGGCGCGCACCCGCTCGGCGGACCAGTCGGTGGGGCGCGCGTCCTGGCCGTAGATCGCCTCGTGCATCAGCGCGTACAGCGGGTGCCCGGCGAACGACGTGGCCGCGCGCATGCCCTCCTGGAAGGTGTCGGAGAGTTCGGTGCCGTGCGGGGTACGGACGAAGGCGTTCTCCAGCAGGTAGTGCAGTTGGTGGCTGCCGCTGCCGCCGCCCAGCATGATGCCGAGCGACTGGAATCCCTCGGGCGTCAGGCGGTGCCCCGCGCTCTCGGGGCGGTGCTCCGCGAGATGGGCGGTGATCCGCCGGGCCCGCTCGACGTCCTGCGGGTAACGGGCGTAGTGGGCTGCGGCCTTGCGCTCGATGCGCGGGTAGGCGGCACGGTAGACGTCGTCGGCGTGCGCGTCGAGCGACGGCAGCCCGCCGGTGATCAGAACGGTGCTGAGTCCCTCGGGTGCGGCCGACAGGTAGCGGACGGCGCAGAAGCCGCCGAAGGACTGGCCGAGGACCGTCCACGGCTCGCCGCCGGTCAGTCCGGGTCGGATCAGCTCACAGTCGCGCACGATGTTGTCGGAACGGAAGTGGGCGAGGTAGTCGGCCTGTTCGCACGGACCGCCGCGCAGCGGCAGGGTCTGCCGGTTGGCCGGGCTGGACAGCCCGGTGCCGCGCTGGTCGAGGAGCAGGACCCGGAACTCCTCCACGGCCCGGCCGAGCCATGCCTCGGTGCCGACGAAGCGCCGGGCGCCGAAGCCGGGGCCGCCCTCCAGATAGACCAGCCAGGGCAGTTTTTCGTCGCTCCGGCCGCTCGCCACGGCTTCCCTGCCGAAGATCTCGATCTGCTCGCCGCCGGGATCGGCGTGGTCGAGCGGGACCGTGAAGTGGCGGTCGGTGAAGACGATGCCGGGGTGGCGGTAGCTGCTCACAAGGTGCTCCTGAGTCGATGTGCACGGACAGTTCAGCACACGGCCGTGACACCGCCGCTCGCGGCCGGGCCCGAGGCCATGCACACGCGCGGCCGCTACCGACCGCGCCGATAGCTGCTGCCGTCCCTGGGCCGGACCAGCAGTCCGGCGACCACCAGATGGCGGCGCAGCGCCGAGCAGTCCTCGTGCACCGTCAGCAGCGCCTCGTTGACCTCGCGCTCGGTGTAGTCGTGGTCACGTTCGAAGAGCGTCTCGGCGAGATGCGTCAGAAGCTGTTCGCGGCGTGCGGCCTTGCGCGGGATCGTCGTGAGGCGGCCGTTCGAGAAGAATGCCTGTACCTGCGGGTAACCGCTTGTGCTGGTGTCGGACATGGGTGGCAGGGTCGCAGTCGTCCGGTCGGCGGGCAAGGTGTTTTCGCCATGACCGCGGGGCCGGACGGGCACCGTCCGGCGAGGGGACGGCGCCCGGGTGCTCCGTCAGTGGCCGCGCACGTCGGGCCGGTGGCGCTGCGCGCCGTCGCGGTCCGGGAGCCGCGCGAAGGTCTCGTACCGGGCGCCCGCGCGGTGCGTGCCCCGGGCCGGAATGCGGCCAAGGCCCCGGAGTTCCTTGTCGCCGCGCCTGGCGGGAGAGGGCGAAGCAGACGGTGACGCCCTGCTGGTTGTGCGGCTGGGCCGACGCGGGCGGGCGGTTCGTCGAAATCGCTCCGGGCCCCCGCGCCGACGGCGTGCTCGACACCGCCGGGTTCGAGGAGTTCACCCGTCTCGGTGGCGTCGACGACATGGCGGGGCGGCGACGGTGGTGCGGTCGCCGGTGTTCCGGTCCTCCGACACCACTGCCCGGATGACGTCGTCGCAGGACTCCGCGGCCACGGCCCGGTGCTCGGTGAGCGGGGTGAGCCGGCCGACGGCCGGGTGCGGGGCGGGCATCGCCTCCCGTACGGCGAGCGCGACGCGCGGTTCGTGGCACAGCTTGGCGACCTGGCCCGCGCCGGGGTTCAGGTCGGTGAGCGCGAGGGCCCGGGAACGCAGCGGCTCGGGCACGGCTTCCTCCGCCCGGCACGACGCCCGGCAGGACGCCCGTCGCCGGCGTGCCGTCGTACCCGTACGGTGTGAACGACGAACCCCACGGGTGATCACTCACCCCGCGACGAAGGCGGTCCCCCATGTCCCAGTTCGATCTGCCCGTCGACGAGTTGCGCGACTACCGCAGCCGGTCGGTGGAGCCGGAGGACTTCGACGCGTTCTGGTCGAAGACCCTCGACGAGGCCCGGTCGTACGACCTCGGTGCCCGGTTCGAGCGGCGTACGGGCACGGGACTCAGGACCGTCGACGTGTACGACGTGACGTTCGCGGGCTTCGGCGGCCACCCGGTCAAGGGCTGGTTCGTCCTTCCCGCCGGTACGACGGAGCCGCTGCCGGTGGTCGTGGAGTTCATCGGCTACGGCGGCGGGCGGGGCCTGTCCCACACCCATCTGCTCTGGGCGTCGGCGGGCTTCGCCCACTTCGTGATGGACACCCGCGGCCAGGGCAGCGGCTGGCTCGTCGGCGACACCCCCGACCCGGTGGGCAGCGCACCCTCGTACCCCGGATTCATGACCCGGGGCGTCGAGGACCCCCGCTCCTACTACTACCGGCGCGTGTTCACGGACGCGGTGCGGGCGGTGGAGGCGGCACGCTCGCATCCGCTGGCCGACGCGACGCGCACGGCGGTCACCGGGGTGAGTCAGGGCGGCGGCATCACACTCGCCGTCGGCGGACTGATACCCGACCTGGTGGCGATCGCACCCGACGTCCCGTTCCTGTGCGACTTCCCGCGCGCGCTGACCGTCACCGACCGCACCCCGTACCGCGAGGTGGGCAATTACCTCAAGACGCACCGCGGCCGGGCCGAGCGCGTGCGCACCACCCTCTCCTACTTCGACGGGGTGCACTTCGCCGCGCGCGGCCGGGCGCCCGCACTCTTCTCGACGGCCCTGGAGGACATGACCTGCCCGCCGTCGACGGTCTTCGCCGCCTACAACGCCTACCCGCACGAGGACAAGACCATCGAGGTGTACGACTTCAACGACCACGAGGGCGGCGGGCCGTTCCAGCAGGCCGTCCAGCTGAGCTGGCTGCCCGGCAGACTCACCGCCTGAGCGACGGGCCCGCCCCGCGCGGGCGGGCGACGGAGCGGGGCCCGGTCACGGATCGGTGCGCCCGCGCCCGGCGGGCCGGGTTCCCTCCGTCGGGGCGAGGACGGTCGCACGCGCCTCGGGGTGGACCAGCAGCCATTCCACGAGCGGAAGGAGGTCGCCCGCCGGCGCGTGGAGACGGAGCAGCGTCGTGTCGTCCTCGCGGCGGTGCCTCCCCGCCACGCGATAGGCGTTCACGGGACGGGCGAGCAGCAGGTGCGGCCCGTTCGGCGTTCGGACGCCGATCACATCGTGCCAGGGCACTTCCACGGAACCGGACCAGTGCGAACGCACCACATCCGGCGTCAGTTCGACCGCCGGCTTCCGCGGTCGGCCCACGACCCGCGCGCCGGCCACTCCGAGTCCGGCGGAAGCCAGCAGGACCAGGCCGCCGACGAGCACCGCCACCGGTGGGTGGGCCGATGTCGCACCCGTACGGCCCCGGAGCTCGATGTGCCCCTGGCCCCACTGCGCCACGGCGACGACGCAGGCGAGGGCGCCGGCGACCGCCAGCAACGTCGCGACCAGGAGCAACAGGACGGCCCGGCGGCGTTCTCGGCGGAGATCCGCGGGCTCCTGCGGCGCGTAGGCGAGGCCCGAGCTCGTCGTCCGCCATCGGTCGGGCAGCGGCGGAGGGTGCGGTGCTTCCGTCATGCCCGAAGCCTACGGCTCGGCCCCGCGATGGATCGGGGCCGGGAGCGGTGATCGCCCCGGCCCACCGGTGGCGGCCGCGTCCCCGGGGTGACCGGCGCAACGGCACACGCCGGTCGCGGTGCCGGTGCGCGACCGGCCGGGGAGACGCCCGCACGGGCGCGGCGCCTCCCTCTGCGGTCGTCAGTGCTGCCGGGCCGCCGGCTCCAGGACGAAGACCGGGATCTGCCGCTCCGTCCTGCGCTGGTAGTCGGCGTAGTCGGGGAACGCCTCCACCGCGCGCTGCCACCACAGGTCCTTCTCCGTCCCGGTGACCTCACGGGCGTTCATGTCCTGCCGGACCGGACCGTCCTGGAGCTCCACCCGGGGATCGGCCACGACGTTGTGGTACCAGACGGGGTGTTTGGGGGCGCCGCCCCGCGAGGCGACCACGGCGTAGGTGCCGTCGTGCTCGACCCGCATCAGCGGAGTCTTGCGGATCTTGCCGCTCCTGGCTCCGCGGGTGGTCAGGAGGACGACCGGGAGCCCACGCATCGTGGTCCCCTCCGTCCCGCCGGAGCTCTCGATCAGCTCGGCCTGATCACGGACCCACTGCTCGGGGCTCGGTTCGTACTCACCCTGAAGAGGCATGGCATCTGTCCCATCGTCGACATGCGGATACCGGGCTGTTCGGACACACGGGCCGTCGGAAGCCGGTGCTTCCGGCTGCTGCGGGAACTCTTTCATCCTGCGGCCCGCACGGGGCCCGGACGTGGCCGTGTGTCCGGAACGGTGCCCGCCACGAGCGGTGCGGGCACCCCGGGATCCCGTTCCCCCGCACGGTTCAGGACCGGGGTGGTGCCAGCCGCAGTTGGAGCATCGCCTCGAACCGGGCCTCCGGGTCGTCGAGATCGAGACCCGCCACCTCGGCCAGCCTCTTGAGCCGGTAGCGGAAGGTATTGGGGTGGACGTGCACGGCCGCGGCCGCGGCCGTCACGTCGCCGAAGGTGCCGAGCCATGCCTCCAGGGTGTCGGTGAGGGCGGTGTGGTGCCGGTCGTCGTAGGCGCGCAGCCGGACGACCGGGCCGTCGGGGACGTCGTCCTCGGCGGCGATCCGGTCGGTCAGTTCCTCCAGCAGCGAGGCCGCGTAGACGTCCGAGAGCCGTGCCGACCGGCGCCGCGAGCGGCCGGAGCACAGGACCCGCAGCGCCCGGTCGGCGTCGGTGCGGGAGCGGCGCAGCTCGGCCGGACGGGCGGCGAGCCTGCCGATGCCGATGACGGCGGGCACCCGGTCGCCCACTCGTCCGAGGAATGCCTCGGCCACCCGCAGCGCCTGCTCGTCCGCACTCGTGGGCAGGACCGCGTAGGTGACGCCCCTGAGGGAGGCCGAGGCGGTCCGGGGGTGGATCGCGGCGAGGTGGAGGGCGAGCGCCTCGGCGACGCGGTGGCCCGCGGCCACCCGGTCCGGCGCCGACGGCTCGCCGGTCACGGCGAGCGCCAGTACGCAGGCGGGCTGTGCGGACAGGCCGAGCCGCACGGCGGCCTGCGGGGCGTGGGTTCCGCCCTCCAGGACCGTGGCGAGCAGATCCGCGCGCAGCCGGCGTTCGGCGTCCTCGCCGGTGCGGTGGCGCAGCAGGTGCAGGGCGGCCACCTTGGCCGCCTCCTGGAGCGACTGGGTGCGGTCCTCGCTCAGCGGTCCGTCGACGACGACCCAGATGGAGCCGAGGATCTCGCCGCCCGCGCGGACGGCGATCGCGACCCGGGGTTTGTCGGAGACTCCTGCCACATAGACGGGACCCTCCTTGCGGTAGAGGGCCTGGAAGGCGCCGAGTTGTTCGAGGGCGCGCAGTTTCTCGGTCGGTACCTGACGGTCGAGCACGGTGGCGATCCGGGCGTCGTCGCCCTCGTCCTGGCGGCTGGAGAAGGCCAGCACCCGGCCGCTGCGGTCCTCCACGGTGACGGGTCCGTCGAGCAGTCCGGCGGTCGCGTTGGCCAGGGCGAACAGGTCGCCGGCGAGCGGTTCGGCGCCGTCGGCCTCGTCGGGGCCGCCGACGGTGCCCAGTTCGTCGGTCGCGAGCAGGGACCGCAGCAGCGCAGCCACCTGGGCCCAGGACGCGCCGGGGGTCAGTCCGAGCACGGTCACGCCGGTGCGGGCCGCGGCCTCGGCCACCGGGCCCTGCACCGGGACCGGGGCACGGACCACCACGGCCGCGGCACCGAGTCCGGCGGCCCGGTCGACGAGGGCGGCGACGGGCTCGGCGCCGTACACACCGACGCCGAGCACCACAGCCCCGGGCAGCCGGGCCGGTTCGTCCAGCGGGTCCTGGATGAGCACCCCGGTGACGGTGCGGACCGGGTCGGCCTCCCCGGCAACCACCTCTATCAGGGTCGATCCCAGGTCGTCGAGGATCCGGCCGAGCACGGCCCGCGGCTGCTCCGTCATCGGCCCAAGGTAGTCGATCGCAGGGCGTCCACGGCCGGCGCGGCGGCCCGGCCGATCACCCGGTCCGCGCGGGGATTGCGCAGCTCGGGGTTGTCGCACCGGGTGAACACGGCGACCGCCCGGCGACCGCCGTCGGGTGCCTCGACGACCCCGGCCTCGTTGCGCCGGCCGGGGAGCGTCCCGGTCCTGCCGGCGACCCGGTGGGTGCGGTCGAAGCCGGACGACAGCCGGTGCGGCCAGATCTGCCGGGCCATCACGGCCCGCACCTCGGCGCATGCCTCGGCCGGTCCTGCCTCGTCGCGCCAGATCGCGGCCAGAAGTTCGGCCGTGTCGCGGGCGGTTCCCCGGGTGGTGCGCTCCGGGTCGCACGCGGCACGGATCCGCTCCTCGACGGGGGCGTCGCGGGTGGTGGTCATCGGCCGATCCATTCCGTCGACTCGGTCACTTCCGCCAGTCGTTCCGGGATCGGGGAGAGGCCGAGCCCCGGGGCGCCGGGCACGTCGAGATGGCCGTCCTTCAAGACGAACGGTTCGGTGATGTCGGTACGGTAGTACCGGTCGGACGCGGAGGTGTCGCCGGGCAGCGTGAAGCCGGGCAGGGCGGCGAGGGCGACGTTGGCGGCCCGGCCGAGGCCGGTCTCCAGCATCCCGCCGCACCACACCGGAACGCCGTGCGCGGCGCACACGTCGTGGATCCGCCTGGCCTCCAGGTAGCCGCCGACCCGTCCCGGCTTGATGTTGACGACCGAACAGGCGCCCATGGCGATGGCGTCGGCCGCCGAACGGGCGGAGACGATGGACTCGTCGAGGCAGATCGGGGTGCGCACCCGTGCGGCCAGGGCGGCGTGGCCCCGCACGTCCTCCTCGTCCAGGGGCTGTTCGATGAGCAGCAGCCCGTACGGGTCGAGCCGGGCCAGCTGACCGGCGTCGGCGAGGGTGTAGGCGGTGTTGGCGTCCACCTGGAGGAGCACGTCGTCGCCGAAGCGCTCCCGGACCGCGCGCACGGGCTCGACGTCCCAGCCGGGTTCGATCTTCAGCTTGATCCGGAGGTACCCCTCGGCCAGGTAGCCGTCGACGGCGTCGAGCAGGGCGGGGATCGAGTCCATGATGCCGACCGACACCCCGGCGGGCACCCGGTCGGCGGTCGCGCCCAGCCATTGCCCCATGGACAGGTCATGGGCCCGCAGCCAGGCGTCCAGCACCGCGGTCTCCAACGCGGACTTGGCCATCCGGTGGCCCTTGAACGCGGCGAGTGCCGGGGCGACCGCCCAGGGGTCGAGTTCCGGCAGGGCGGCGAGGGCGGGCACCAGATGGCTCCGCAGCACGTCCACCGCGCCTGCCGTGTACTCCGAGGAGTAGAGCGGATCGGCCATGGTGACGCACTCGCCGTAGCCCTCGTGGTGTTCGGTCTCGACCCTGACCAGCAGGACCTCCCGGCTGTTCACGGTGGCGAACGAGGTTCGGAACGGTGCGACCAACGGCATCGCGATCCGGCGGAGTTCCACACCGACGAGCTTCATCCCTGTATCTCCTGACGTCTGTCGATCATGTACCAGCCGTCCCGGGTGAATCCGGTGACGGTGTGCCCCTGGGCCATCAGGCCGCCGAGGACCTCGCGCAGCGCGTACCGCCACTGGCGGGCCAGGGGCGGGTCGGTGCGGCGCAGTTCCTCGATCTCGGTGGGGATGCGGACGAGGACGGCGTCGCCGTCCAGCCGCCCGACGGCGGGGCCGCCGTCGGGCTTGGTGTCCAGGCCGACGACCGCGCGCCCGCCCGCGTCGTCGACGGCGACGTGGCGGGGGATGCCGGCCGCCGCGGCCACGGCGTGGGCGCCCGCCAGCTCCCAGCGCACCATCAGCCGGTCCGTCTCGGTCCCGGCGTTCACCTCGTCCTGCATCGCCCCGTAGAAGTCGGCGAGGTACTCGCTCGGCGCGGCGCCCAGTTTGGACAGGTTGAAATAGGCGTTGCGGCTGATCAGCGGGTCGAAGGTCCAGGTGATCGCGGTGATGCCGCGGGCCAGGGCCCAGGCCCGTTGGTGGAGTTTGACGGCGAAGCCGACATTGCGGCCCCGGGCGGTGTCGTCCACTCCGGCGATGTGCGAGTGGAGCCCCGCGGTGGCCAGGAAGCCGAGGCAGAACCCGATCATGCGGCCGTCGCGGTGGACGCCGACGACGTAGCTGCCGGAGTGCGCGAAGACCCTGAGCAGTTCAGGCGTGATCAGCGGGTTTCCGGGGACGGGCCGCCAGACCCGGTCGAGCACCCGGCATGCCTCCCGCATCTCGTCCAGCCCGTGCAGCTCGGTCAGGGTCACGCCGGCCCGCCGGGCGGCCAGGTCGGCTGCGGCGACCGCCTCGGCCGCCCGGGTCCCGCTCACGGTCCCTCCCGGTCCGACGTGCCCAGCGGTTCGGCCACCAGCGAGGCCACCAGGGCCGCCACCAGGGCGGTGCGGCGCGGGAGTTCGGCGACGACGACGTGTTCGTCGTCCGCGTGCGCCCCGCCGCCCACGGCGCCGAGGCCGTCCAGGGTGGGCGTGCCCGCGCCCGCGGTGATGTTGCCGTCGGAGGCGCCGCCGACGGCGACCCCGTGCAGCGGGCCGAGCCCCAGGTCGGCGTAGTGGGCGCGGGCGCGTTCGAACAGCTCCGCCGAGGCGCCCGCTTGCAACGGGGGCCGGTCGGGACCTCCGGAGAGAGTGAGCGAGGCGCCCGCGAGCACCGGTGCGAGGGCGTGGACGGCCCGGTCGACCCGGTCCTGCTCGGCGGCCGTCGCGACGCGTACGTCGACCAGCAGGTGGGCCGCGTCGGGCACGGTGTTGCGGGTGGTGCCCGAGGTGGCGACGGTCGGTGTCACGGTGGTGCCGGTCACCGGGTCGGCGAGCGCGGACAGCGCGATGACCTGGTGGGCGAGTTCGATGGTGGTGTTGACGCCCCGGTGGGGTTCCAGCCCGGCGTGCGCGGCGCGTCCGGCGATGCCCAGTTCGTAGGCGGACACACCCTTGCGCGCCGTCTTCAGCGCGCCCCGCTCGCTCGCCTCCAGGACGAGCACGGCCCGGGTGCGGCGCGCCTCGGCCTCGATCAGGGCACGGGAGGTGGGGGCGCCGATCTCCTCGTCGCCGGTGAGCAGCACCGACACTCCGTCCAGGTCGTCGAGGACGGACAGGGCATGGAACAGCTGTGCCACACCGGCCTTCATGTCGAAGCAGCCGGGACCGGTGAGCCGGCCGTCCGCCACCTCGAAGGGGTGCCGGGCCAGGGAGCCCACCGGCCACACCGTGTCGAAGTGGCCGAGCAGCAGCACCCGGTCGCCGGACCCGAAGCGCCAGCGCAGGGCGGGCCGCCCCGAGCCGTCCAGCCACTCGGGCGGGGTTCCGGTGAGCCGGGTGCCCAGCGCGGCGACGGCCCGGGCGCAGTCGGTGACGGCGGCCACGTCCGCGCTGGGCGACTCGGTGCGGACCAGTGCGCCGATGTCGGTCAGCAGGTCCGGCAGCCCGGCCTCCAGCGCCTCCAGTGCGGTGGCGATCGCGGTCACGTCAGCCCGCCTCGGGCGTGGCGCGGATGCCGTGGTGGATGTAGCGCGAGCCGTCGTCGAGGGCGTAGAAGACGACCGGGTACCACGACTTGAGCCCCGGCCGCCGCACCACGAACAGGCCCGGCTCGACCGGGTGCATGTCGTACTCGTGCTCCGTCTCGTCGACGAGTTCGGCCAGCGGTCCGGTGATCCGGTCGCGCATGACCAGGCCGCCGTCCCGTTCCACGATCTCCAGCCTGCTGGAGAGCCGCTGGTACACGCCCACGTAGTCGGCGGGGTCCACCGCCACCGGTTCGGTGGCCGGCTCGATCCCGGGGCGCATCGTGACACCGGCGAGGTCCCGCGCGATCTCGGCGAACACCTCGCGGTAGAGGCTCGCGGTGTCGCCGCCGTTGGTGAGCAGGCAGATCGCCAGGTCCTCCTCGGGCAGCACCCGGAGGAAGGCGCTCTGCCCGATGGTGCCGCCGTCGTGTCCGTGGACCCGGCGCCCGTCCCAGGTGTCGAGGAACCAGCCGAGCCCCCAGGAGTGGCCGATGATGTACGGGTCGGGGAGCTCGACCTGCGCGGTCTGCATGGCGGCGACGCCCTCGGCCGAGAGGATCCTGATGCCGTCCTCGGTGACGCCCCGGTCCATGTGCAACCGGGCGAACTTCAGCACCTCGCGCGGTGTCGAGCAGATCAGCCCGGCCGGTCCGGCCGAACGCATCAGTCCCCACTGCGGGGCCTGGGCGGGCGGTTCGCCCAGGTGTCCGATGGCGGCGCGGAAGCGCAGCACGTCCTCCGGCAGGGTCGCGGTGTGCGTCAGTCCCAGCGGGACGTACAGGCGTTCACGCATGAGCCGGTCCCATTGGACGCCGGTGACGACTTCCAGCACCCGGCCGAGCAGGGTGAAGCCGGCGTTGCAGTACGACATGGTGGCACCGAGCGGGTGGTTGGGCACGGTGTCGGCCAGCAGTGCGGTGTACTTCTCCAGGCAGTCGTCGCCCCGGCCTGTGTCGGTGAAGAGGTCGCCGTCGATCCCACTGGTGTGCGTCATGAGGTGACGCACCGTCACGCCCTGGGTCAGCTCCTCGTCGGCGAGGCGCAGTTCGGGCAGGACGGAGACGAGCGGGGCGTCGAGTTCGAGCAGCCCCTCGTCGACCAGGGCCATGGCCACGGTGGTGGTCCACACCTTGGAGATCGAGCCGATCTGGAACAGGGTGTCGGTGGTGGTCTCGATCCCGGCCTCGGTGTTGGCAAGGCCGGTGGCGGCCTCGGCGACCAGCTCGCCGCGGTGCAGGATGCCCAGGCTCGCGCCGGGGACGGAGTGCCGGGCGGCCAGTTCGGCGAGGCGGGCGGTCCAGTGGGCGGACAGGTCGGTGGTGGTGCCGGTGGTGGTGCTGTCGGTGGTGTCTGCAGTACTGGTCATGTCCAGCTCCGATTCCGTTGCGCTCGGCGGTGGGAGGGGTGTGGTGGTGCGTGGTCAGCGGTCGGTATGCAGGGTGACCCATTCGACGAGCCGGCGGGAGTAGTCCTCCCGGTGCGAGGGCCGGCCGTCCAGGAGGAACAGGTGCGATCCGCCGGGATACAGGACCATCCGGACCGGTACGTCCCGGGTGCGCAGCGCGTGGAACCACTGCTCGGCCTGGCCCGCCGGGCAGGTGTCGTCGGCAGCGCCGTGCAGGATCAAGGTAGGGGCGCGCACCGCGTCGGCGTGGCTGATCGGCGAGAGTTCCGTCATCCGTCGCGGGTCGCCGATCTCGTGTTCGGCGATCAGGTGTCCTTCCTCGGAGGTGCCCGCCATGCTCCTCAGATCGACCAGCACGCCGCCCGGTACGACGGCGGCGAAGAGGTCGCTGCGGGCGGAGAGCCAGCAGGTCAGGTAGCCGCCGTAGCTGTAGCCGGTGAGCGCGATCCGTTCCGGGTCGACGAGGCCCTCGTCGACGAGGGCGGCGACCGGTTGCAGGACGTCCTGTTCGTCCGTCTCGCCCCAGGCGCCGACCGCGGCGGTGTAGAACTCCTCGCCGTAGCCGTCGCTGCCGCGCACGTTCAGGGTCAGGACGGTCCAGCCCCGGGAGGCGAGTTCCTGGTGGTAGAGGTGGACCGGGTCGGAGTGGGGAGCCCAGGCGTTGTGCGGGCCGCCGTGCACGTCCACCAGCAGGGGGCCGCCGTCGGGCGTCGTCGCGGCGCGGGTGATCATGCCGTGCACCACGGTGCCGTCGGCAATGGTGAATTCGCGTTCGGTGACCGGGTGGAGGGTGATGCCGGGCAGTGAGCGCCTCATGTGGTCGGTGAGCCGTACGGGCCGGGCGCCGGATCCCTCGCGTTCCCAGGCGTTCAGGTCGAGCAGGACGATCTCGGCGAAGCTCGACGCGTCGGTCGCCACCACGGCGGCCCGCCCGGCCTTCGGGGCGAGGGAGCAGCCGCTGATCCCGGTTCCGGCCGGGAGCGGGGAGCTGGTGATTCCGGCGGCGTCCGCCCGGTACAGGCGGGTGGCGCCCCGGTCGCGGGCGCAGAACAGGATGCCGTCGCCGTGGAACTGCGGCCGGGCTCCCGGGTATCCGGGACCGCCGCCCATGACGTTGCGGTCCAGGTCGCCGTCGACCGGCACCGGGGCCGATCCGTCCAGGGGCTGGCGCAGCAGCCGTGCGTGGCCGACGGCGAACGTGTCACGGCCGACCACGAGCAGCGCGGACCCGTCCGGGTACCAGTCGACCGGTCCGGCGAGGCCACCGGCCGGGCCGATGCGCCGGGGTTCGCCGACATGCTCGCCGATCTCCACCACATGGGCGGCCGAGGCACCGAGCACGGCGGAGTCCGGCCCGCTGTGTGCCGGGTAGGCGAGCCGGGTGCCGTCGGGCGACCATGCGGGGACGCCGGCGTTGCGATCGGCGGCGGTCACCGGTACGACCTCGCCCGATGTCACGTCCACCACGAACAGCCGGGTCCGGACCGACCCGATCGGACCGGCTCCGTCCGCCTTCCAGCCCAGGGCGTCGACGACGACGGGCGCGGTGTCGTCGGGCCGGGCGCCGGGGGCGGAGAAGGCGATCCGTGACCCGTCCGGGCTCCACACCGGTGTGCCCGCTCCCGCCGGGCACCGCTCGGCGGTGGTGAGCGCGGTGGGCTCTCCCCCGTCGGCGGGCAGCAGGTGGAGTTGTCCCTCGCGCAGGAATGCCAGGGTCGTCCCGTCCGGGGACCAGCGCGGCGCGGTGTCCGCGGGGCCGTGGGTGAGCCGCCTGGCCGGTCCGCCGTCCGCGCGCACCTCCCACAGGGACCGGACGACGCGGTCGTTCGCGGCGTCCTGGGTGGTCAGGGTGTAGGCGACGCGGCTGCCGTCGGGGGACAGCGCGGGATCGGCGGGGATCTCGAAGCGGTACAGGTCGTCGATGGCCAGCGGGCGGGTCATGGCGCCTCCTCGGCGAGGGCAAGGGTCGGTACGCAGGAGATGAGGTCACGGGTCGTGGGGTGTTCGGGGTGTTCCAGCACCCGGTCGGCGGGGCCGCACTCGACGAGGTGTCCGCCGTCCATCACGGCGACCTGGTCGGACAGGTGGCGGACGACGGCGAGGTTGTGGGAGATGAAGAGCATCGCGAAGCCCAGTTCGCGCTGGAGGCCGCGCAGCAGGTTGAGCACCGCGCCCTGGACGGACACGTCGAGGGCCGAGGTGATCTCGTCCGCGATCAGCACGCCGGGGCGAGCGGCGAGCGCCCTGGCCAGGGCGACTCGTTGGCGTTGGCCGCCGGACAGCGCGTCCGGGGTCAGGGCGGCCCGCGCCGGGTCCAGGCCGACGAGTTCCAGGCAGCGTGCCACCTCCGCGTCGCGTGCGGCGCGGCGGGCGCGGGCCGGTGTGCCGCGCTGCCGTCCGGTGCGGGGCAATGCCTCGGCGACGGAGGCGCCGATCGGCATGCGCGGGTCGAGCGAGGCGTACGGGTTCTGGAACACCAGTTGCACGGGGGCGCGCCCGCGGCCGTGCACGGCGTCGTTCCCGTCGACGAGGACCCGCCCCGACCGGACCGGGGCCAGGCCCACGGCGGCCTTGCCGAGCGTCGATTTGCCCGATCCCGACCCGCCGACGAGTCCGGTCACCGACCCGTCCGGCACCAGCAGGTCGACGTTCTCCACGGCGGTGAAGCGGCCGTAGCGCACGGTGATGCCGCGCAGTTCGAGCGAGCTCATGACATCGCCTCCGATTCTCGGCCGGTGGTGCGGGCGGGGGCACCGGTCGTGACGGCGTCCACGGGGTACCAGCAGGCGGCCCTGCGGTCCGGTCCGGTCGCGGTCAGTACGGGTGTGTCGGCGCGGCAGCGTTCCCGGGCGCGGGCGCAGCGCGGCGCGAAGGAGCAGCCGGGGCCGGTCTCCCCCGGTTCCGGCGGGCGGCCCGGAATGGTCACCAGGTCCGTTCCGGGTTCGGTGGTCATGGTCGGGACGGCGCCGACCAGGGCCCGGGTGTACGGGTGGGCCGCGCCCGCGGCCAGTGCGGAGACCGGGAGTTCCTCGACGATCGATCCGCCGTACATGACCAGGACCCGTTCGCAGACCTGGGAGACGACGGCGAGGTCGTGGGAGATCAGCAGCAGCGCGGCGCCGGTGTCCTCGCGCACTTGGGCGAGCAGGTCGAGCACCTGCCGCTGGACGGACACGTCGAGTGCCGTGGTCGGTTCGTCGGCGATGATCAGTTTCGGTTCGCCCATCAGGCCCATGGCGATGACGGCCCGCTGCCGCATTCCGCCGGAGTACTCGTGCGGCCGTTGCCGGGCGCGTCGTTCCGGTGTCGGAATGCGGACGGCGCCGAGCCGGTCGACGGCCCGTTCCGCGGCGCGGGCGCGGCTCGCCCCGAGGTGTACCTCGGCCACCTCGGCGAGCTGGCGGCCGACGCGCAGGGCGGGATTGAGCGAGGCCATGGGGTCCTGGAAGACCATGGCGAGTTCCGTACCCAACTGCGGGTCCGTGCGCAGGTCGTGTCCGTCGAAGCGGAGGGTGTCGGCGCGGACCTTTCCGGGGTGGGGTACCAGGTCGGCCAGGGCCAGTGCGCTCAGGCTCTTGCCGGAGCCCGACTCGCCGACCAGGCCCACGGCCTCGCCCGCGCAAATGTCCAGCGAGATGCCGCGCACGGCCTGTCGGCCGCCGGGGAAGGTCACGCGCAGGTCGCGGGCGCTGACCAGGGTCCCGCCCGTGTCGGGAGGCGTCGCGGCCGGTGCGTCGTCCCGCTGCGGTGCCGGGTCCTCGCGCCGGGGTGCCCGTCGGCCGCCTGCCTGGGCGAGCGCCTCGCCGACCAGGCCGAAGGCCAGCCCGGTCAGGATGACGGCCGCGCCGGGCGCCAGGGCGGCCACCGGGTTGACGTAGACGCGGTTCAGCTGCTCGTTCAGCAGCCGTCCCCAGTCGTACTCGGGCGGTTGCACGCCCAGTCCGAGGAAGGACAGTCCGGCGAACGCCACGACGATGCCGCTCATCGCCTGGGTGGCGAACAGTACCGACGGTTCGGCGATGTTGGGGAGCAGGTGGCGCACGACCAGCCGGAACCGGCCCACGCCCAGGATCCGGGCCGCGGCGACGTAGTCCGAGCCCGCGACCGACGCCGTCAGGTTCTGCACCAGCCGGGCCACGGGCGGGACCATGGCCAGCCCCACGGCGAACACGGCCCCGGTGCTGCCCACGCCGAAGATCGTGGCGAGGAAGAGCAGGAACAGCAGCCCCGGGAAGGCCACCAGCACGCCCACGGTCGCCGTGATCAGCCGGCCGAACCGTCGTCCCACCACCGCCGGGGCGACGCCGAGCAGCAGGCCGCCGCCGACCCCGATCGCGGCGGCGAGCAGGGTGAGCCGCAGGGTCTGCCGGGTCGCCACGATGACCCGGGCGGCGATGTCGCGTCCGAGCTGGTCGGTGCCCAGCAGGTGCGCGGCGCTGCTGCCCCGGTTGATCGCGTCCGTGTCGATCCGCGCCGCCCGGTCGCCGAACAGGACCGGCCCCAGCACGGCGACCGCGACCAGCAGCAGACAGGCGGTCAGCGCGGTCGCGCCGAGCGGTGTCCTGAGCGTGCGCCCGAGTCGGCGCCGCAGCGAGGTGTCATGGCCTTGATGCATCATCAGCTCCCGCGGACGGTGGACTGGGGGTCGGCGACGGCCACGGCCATGTCGACGACGAAGGTGATGAGCAGCGCCGCCGTGCCGTAGACCAGCACGACGCCCTGGACCAGCGGGTAGTCCTTCTCGGTGATGGCCTGGACGATCGTCGTGCCGAGGCCGGGCCAGGCGAAGACGTTCTCGACCAGGACGGTGCCGGCGAGCAGCGAGCTGAACAGCAGGCCGCCGAGGGTGAGCGAGGAGGTCAGCAGGTTGGGCAGGGCGTGGCGCAGGTAGCGCAGCCGGGCCGGGAGCCGTTTGGCGAGGGCGGTCCGCATGTAGTCCTCGCCGAGCACCCGCAGGGTCTCCACCCGGACGATGCGCGCCAGGGTCGCCGCCGGGACGACGGTGAGCGCCAGCACCGGCAGGACGTAGGAGTCCAGACCGGCGCGCGAGGCCACCGGGAAGAGCGGCCACGTCACGGCGAACGCGGCGATCAGGCCGACGGCCAGCAGGAATTCGGGCACGGCGCCCAGCAGGCCGGTGAGGCCGGTGAAGGCGAGTTCGCCCCGTCGTCGTCGGCCGTCCTTGGTCAGCACCGCGGCCGTCATCCCGACGGGGACGGCGACCAGCAGGATCAACACGAAGGCGGGCACGGCGAGTTGCAGGGTCGCCGGGAGCCGGGTCGTGATGATCTCGGAGACGGGCATCTGGGCGCCGATCGAGTCGCCGAGCCGGCCCTGGAGGAGGTGGCCGACGAAGTCGCCGAACTGTTTCGGCAGTGGCTGGTCCAGGCCGAGCGAGTGTCTGCGGGCCTCGATCAGCGCCGGGTCGGCGGTGGGGCCGAGGGCCGCCCGGACGGGGTCGCCGGGGATCAGGTGGATCATCGCGAACGCCGCGGTGACCAGTGCGGCGAGTGAGATCACCAGTCGCCGGGTGCGGCGCAGGACGAATCCGGCCCATGGGCTGCGGGCCGTCGCACGAAGTGGGTTCCAGGTGAGGGCGGTCATCGGTCGGCGCTCCGTCGCAGGGTGCTGGGAACGACCCCGCCGCCGTCCACCTCGAAGGTGATGCCCTTGGCGTAGTAGCGGTTCGGCCGGGCGGCGAACGGGACGATGTCGACGTTCTTGACGAGGGCGGCGTCGGCCGCCTCCCACAGGGCGCAGCCGTCGGTGCCGGGCCTGGCCGCCGCCCGGAGGGCGAGCCGGTGGTAGTCGGGGTTGGAGACGGAACCGAAGTTGTTGCCCTTCGGGGGCGGTGGGCCGTCGTAGAACTGGGTGAGCTGGTCCGGGAGGGTGACGCCGATGGGCGCCCAGGCCAGGTCCCAGTCGCCGCCGGCCAGGGTGCCGATGATGCCGGCCGAACCGACGGGCTTCGCCGTGGCCCGCACCCCGAAGGACGTCCACCGCTGGACGGCGAGCTCGACGGCCGAGGCGACCTGCGGTCCCTGGGCGGTCGGGTAGCTGAATCCGACGGCGAGCGGCCTTCCGTCCTTGGTCCAGGTGCCGCCGTCCTTCGTCCAGCCTGCGGCGGTGAGTGCGGCGGCGGCCCGTTCGGGGTCGTGGGCGGGGAGGTTTCCGGTGACGGTGTCGCCGGTGCAGGGGGTGGGGGCGGTCTCGCCGACGGCGGTGGCGGCCCCGCCCTTGCCGCCGGTGGCGACGTTCCTGAGCTCCTTCAGGTCCAGTACCTGGACCAGGGCCCTGCGCACTGCTGGGTCGGCGCCCGGACGGCCGGCGGCCTGGTTGAACAGCAGCTGCCCGAACAGTGCCTGGAAGCTCCGGTTCTGCACCTTCGCGGCGTCCAGCCGGTCCTGGTCGGCTCCGTTGATCACGGCCCCGTGGATCTGACCGGACATCAGGAGGTTGGCGGCGGTCGACTCGTTGGGGACCACCTTGAACACGACCTTGCCGGGGAGGCCCTCGCCGGTGGCCCCGGAGGGCCCCCAGGTGTACCCGTCGCGCTTGACGTACGTGTAGTGGTCGCCGGGGACGGCCTCGGTCAGGCGGTAGGGTCCACTGGCGTTGGTCGCCTTGGCCAGTGCGGCGGGTGCGGCCAGGCTCTTGCGGCACATCAGCGGCAGCATCCGGGTCATCTCGATGATGAACGGGGCGGGTCCCGTCGTGGTGACGGTGACGGTCCGCGTCGCTCCGTCGGCCTTCGCCACGGCGGTGGCGGGGACGGACAGACCCAGCATCGGCGACTGGTTCTTCGGATCGGCGATGTGGTTGTACTCGGCGGCCACGTCGTCCGCGGTGAGCGCGGATCCGTCCTCGCAGGTCACGCCGGGACGGATGGTGAACGTCGCGGAGGTGGCCGTGGCGGACCACTTCTCGGCCACGCCGGGAACCACCGTGCCGTCGGCGGCGACGTGCACGAGGGTGTCGTACGCGAAGGCGTTCATCGACAGCGCGGTACTGGCCAGCGCCGTGGTGGGGCTGAGCGTGCCGGGGTCGGCGGCGACCGCGAACACCACCGTGGATCCGCCGCTCCCGTCAGCGGCCCGATCACCGCAGGCGGACGCGGTGGCGACCAGGCCGAGCACCGTGGCCACCGCTGCCGCGGAGCGCGCTCCGCGCGTCCTTCTGCTTCTTGTGTCCGTGCCTGTGGCGCCGGCCATGGTCACCTCCGGAAAAGCGGCACCCCGCCGCCGAGTGAGGGAACAGTAGGCAGCGACACATCGGCCGCGAGTGGTCGCGGCGCACGAAAATCCGCCTCGGCGATGGTGCGCCGCGACGAAGACGAACACGGGGAAACGGGAGGCGGAGTCGCAGTCGCAGTCGCCCGGAGCCCGCTCCCTCCTGCTCCCCGGGTCAAAACCCTTTGCGACGGCCGCACCGCCCGGACAGGATGCGCCGGTGACCCCTCAATACCGGATACGGGCCCAGTACGATGCCCGCACGATCGTGGTCCACCAGGCGTATTCGCCCGCGATCGCCGATCCGTGCCTGCGGGCCGGACGCTTCGTGCCGCCGTTCTCGTTCCACCGGATGACGTGGATCAAGCCCTCGTTCCTGTGGCTCATGCACCGCAGCAACTGGGCCCGGAAGTCCGGGCAGGAACGCATCCTCGCGGTGCGCATCACCCGTTCCGGATGGGAGGAGGCACTGTCCTCGGCGGTGCTGACGACCGCCGATCCGGCAGCCGTGGCGCAGGCGCCCGTCCACGTGCAGTGGGATCCGGAGCGCTCGTTGCGGGGTGCCGCCCTCAACCACTACAGCATCCAGGTCGGGATCGGGCGCGGACTGATCCGTACCCTCGCCGAGGACTGGGTCGTCGACCTCACCGACATCACCGCGCAGGCGCGCAAGATCGCCGCGTCGGTGCAGGGCGGACGGGCGACGCAGGCCCAACGGCTGCTGCCGCCGGAACGGGTCTACCCGGTTCCGCCCGCCCTCGCGAAGCGGCTGGGCATCGACGGCTGAGGTCCGGGCCCGGGCCGGTTCGCCCGCCTCGCTCGGATACTCGCGACCGATCGTGGCGCTGCCGCCCGTCCGCGGTCTTGGGGGCCGGTCAGGTCCGATGCCCGGTCAATCACCCGTGTTCTCGGACGAATTCATGGGTTTCGGCGAAGATCCGGCACCTCACTGGGGCATATTCGTATGGCATATGTGAAGATCTGGCCATGAGCACCTCACCGCAGTCGCCGGCCGACAGGATCCAGACGGACCGTCCTCATTCGGCCCGGGTATGGAACTACCTTCTGGGTGGCAAGGACAACTATGCCGTCGACCACCAGATGGGCGACATGATCCTCAAGGCGTTCCCGGACTTCGCCGCCATCGCCCGCCTCCAACGGGCCTTCCTCGCCCGTGCGGTGCACTTCCTCGCCGCGGAGGCCGGCATCCGCCAGTTCCTCGACATCGGCACGGGCCTGCCGACGGCGAACAACACGCACGAGGTGGCCCAGCGGGCGGCACCGGCTTCCCGGATCGTGTACGTCGACAACGACCCTCTGGTCCTGGCCCACGCCCGCGCCCTGCTCACCAGCACTCCCGAGGGCGCGTGCGCGTACATCGACGCGGATGTGAGGGACACCGACACGATCCTCGCGGAGGCGGCGAAGACGCTGGACTTCACCCGCCCGGTCGGACTGACCATGCTGGGGATCATGGGGCAACTTCCCGACGGGGACGACCCGTGGGCACTGGTGGACCGGCTGGTGGCGGCCCTCCCCGCAGGGAGCTATCTCGCCCTCAGCGACGGCGCGAACACCAGCGAATCGCTGAACCGGGCCGTCGCCTCGTACAACGCGAACTCGGCGAGTTCGTACCATCTGCGCAGCCCCGAGCGGATCGCCGACTTCTTCCACGGCCTGGAACTGGTGGAGCCGGGCGTCGTCAGGACGGCGGCCTGGCGCCCGGAGTCCGACCAGAGCCTCGCGGACGCGGTGCAGGGGCACGCGGTGAGCGGCGTCGGACTCAAGGTGTGAGACATCCGCTCCCCCGGTGCCGAACCATGGGGCCGGACCGTCCCGGCGCCGGGGACGCGGAGGGTGGGCCGAACCCGCGGCGGGCCTCCCCCGGCCGGCCGTTCCGGCACCGGCGTCAGCGCCTGGCGAGCGAGCCCCGGATGAACTCCGCCTGTCCCGCGTGCTGCAAGTCGTCCGAGATGACGCTGATCAGCCGGACTCCGAGGGTGACCGGTGGCGACCATGCCTCGTCGACGACGCGGTTCAGTGCCCTGCCGTCGAGTCCGCCGACGAACTCCAGGGTCCGTTCGTGAACGGCGTCGTGGTAGCCGAGCAGCAGCTCGGGCGAGCCCACGCGCACGGCTGCCACCTCCGAGGCGCTGTGCCCGTATCCGGTGACGGACCGCTCGAAGGGCAGGTCGAAGCGGGCGGCCCAGTCCTGGGTGAACCAGATCTGCTCGGTACCGGCGGCGTCCGAGACGTGGTCGTCCTGGACCCGGGTGAGGTGCCACACGAGCCAGGCGATCGTGTTCGCCCCGTCGTCGAGCCGGGCGTGGAGGTCGTCCTGAGACAGGCCCTCGACCGCCGAGTGCACGGTTTCCCGGACCCGGCCGAACGCATCCGTCAGAAGATCAGCGCTGTTCATGTCCTCACCCTGGCCGCTGCCGCGCCGGTGCCCGGCCAACGACACGCGCCGACCGTGCCGTTGCCGCGATGAGCCGGCTGCGGCACCCGGACGCCGCAGCCCGTAGGGTGGAGCCATGCTTTGACGCCTGCCCGAGATCCGGGCACCGCCCCGACCTCCTTCGTACCGGACCCGTCAGCAACCGATCGAAGGAGCGAATCATCATGTCCCCGTCGAATCCCCTCGTCGTCCCGGACGCGTTCGCCGCGTCGTACCTGCGCGTCGGCGGCGCGTCCGCGCCTGCCTGGCTCAGCACGTTGCCGGAACTGGCCGGACGCTTCCTGGATCTCTGGGCGCTGCGGCCGGACGGCCCCGCGGGCCACGGCATGGCGTCCCTGGTGCTGCCCGTGACCCGCGCGGACGGCACACCGGCGGCGCTGAAGCTGCAACAGCCCACCGAGGACAACGCGGGCGCCGTCACCGGACTGCGCGCGTGGAACGGCGACGGAGCGGTGCGTCTGCTCGACCACGACGAGGACAGCGGCACGATGCTCCTGGAACGGCTGGACGCGACCCGGCCGCTGTCCTCGGTGACCGACGACACCGTCGCCGTGCAGGTCCTCGCCGAGCTGATGGCCCGGCTGGTCGCGGTGCCCGCGCCCCTGGGGCTGCGACGCCTTGCCGATGTCGCCGGGGCCATGCTCGCCGAGGTGCCGCGCGCCGTTGCCGCGCTGCCCGACCCGGCCGAACGACGGCTGGTCCGCGACTGCGGTTCCGCCGTCGCGGAACTGGTCGGCGAGGCCGGTGACCGGCTGCTGCACTGGGACCTGCACTACGACAACGTGCTCGCCGGGCAGCGGGAGCCCTGGCTGGCCATCGACCCGGAACCGCTGGCCGGCGACCCCGGATTCGAGCTGCTGCCCGCCCTGGACAACCGGTGGGACGAGGTGGTGGCGACGGGTGACGTGACACGCGCGGTCCTCCGCCGCTTCGACGTGCTGACCGACACGCTCGGCCTGGACCGGGAGCGGGCGACCGGGTGGACGCTCGGCCGCGTCCTGCAGAACGCGTTGTGGGACATCGAGGACGGCGCGACGGAGCTGGGACCGGCCCAGGTCGCCATCGCCACCGCCCTGACGAGCCGCCGGTGACATCGGTGCCGCCGCCCCGGACCGGATGCGCCGGGGCGGCGTGCCGCCGCCCCGGCGGTCAGGCCGGGCCGCCGCCCGGTGCGCCCCGGCCGACCGGCAGCTCCGCCACGCGGGCCAGTCGGCGCAGCGAGTCCACCCGGGCCGCGCGGTCATGGGTGCTGGTGGTGACCAGCACCTCGTCCGCCCCGGTCTCCTCGATGGCCGTTTCGAGCGCCGCGACCACCTCGTCCTCGGTTCCCCGGATGTGACCGCGCATGCTCTCCTCGTAGAGGTCGCGCTCCCGCTCGGTCATCGTCAGGGCCTCGACCCGCTCCGCGGGGACGAGCGGCGGGAACACCCCGTGGATGCGTGAGTACGCCAGCGACCATGCCTCCGGTGTCAGCAGGCGCCGGGCCTCCTCCGCGCTCGCCGCGATCGCGACCGCGCCCGACACGACGACATACGGTTCCGGGGTCCAGGACAAGGGACGGAATTCCCGACGATAGCGTTCGACGGCCCGCAGCAGCTTCTCCCGGCCGCGGAGGTCCCCGACCACCAGTGGCAGCCCGGCCGTCGCGGCGACCCCGGCCCCCTCGCCCGTGGCCAGTACGAACGGGGGGATGCGCAGTCCCTCGGCGGGGTGGGCGTGCACCCCCGGGTGGACCCGCTGCGTCCCGTCCAGCCAGCCGAGCAGTTCGGCGAGCTGTCCGCCGAAGTCCTCCGCGGCCGCCCTGTCCCGTCCGAGCGCCCCGCGTACACCGCCGGTGAAGCCCACCGACCGCCCGAGACCCATGTCGATCCGGCCGGGGAACAGTGACTCCAGCACCCCGAACTGCTCCGCCACCACGAGCGGTTGATGGTTGGGCAGCATCACGCCGCCCGTTCCGACCCGAATGGTGGCCGTCGCCGCGGCGACGGCCGCCGCCAGCACGGTCGGCGCCGAACCTGCGACACCCGGCACACCGTGGTGTTCGGAGACCCAGAACCGGTGGAAGCCGAGAGCCTCGGCCTCCTGGGCCAGGCGCACGGTGTCACGGAGCGCCGCGGGGCCGTCGTGCCCCTCGCGGACACGGGAACGGTCGAGGACGGAGAACCTGGTGGATGCGATCACGGAGCTCACACCCTTGTCCAACGTCCGCCGCGCCCGTGGATTCCCCGGCCGTCACGGGCGCGGCGCGGGCCCCCGCCCACGGGGGCCCGCCCCCCGGGCCCCCCCAGCGCCCGCAGGGGCGGGCGGTGCGCGAAACCGGCCGCCCGCCCGCGGGCGAACG
>NZ_JBHJWQ010000010.1:158899-233351 GCF_042266885.1 Streptomyces sp. NPDC056061
GTGTCGGTTTATCGTGGTGTTTGCTATCCGGGCCAACACACTTTTGACCACCGCCCGCCCCGCGGGTGGTTCCCCCGCCCGCCCGGGGGGCGGCGCGGCCCCGAGCACTCGGGGCCGCGCCGACGGGACGCCCGCAGCGCCGGACGGGACGGCAGGTGCGAGAAGCCGGACGCCGGCCGGCGGGCGACCGTCGCGGGCAGCCGTCATTCCATCGGGTAGATGTCCCCGCTCGCCATACCGCTGACCTGTTCGCTCTCCGCCTCGATCCTGCGGGCCTTGTCCTTCAGCCGCTGACGTTCCCTGGGATCGGTGGTGCGCTCGGCCGCCTCCTGGAGGTCCTTCGCCTTGGCGCGCATCTCCCTCACCCGACCACGGTACGCATCCGACTCGCTCATGATCACTCCTCGGGCCTGTGGGTGGAGCCGCCTCCGTCGCGGAACTGGGTTTCCCGGGGCACCGCACTCCGGACGACCACCCGCCGCCGCTCCGGTCGGAACGGGGGCGGGGCGGTCGTCGGCCCCGCGTCCCGGGCGGTCGGCGTCGCCCACACCCGGATTCCCCCTCCCAGCGTAATGACCCGGGGAGCGACAGGGGGCGGATCGGTGAGCGGTGTCATGCGGCATCGCATCCACGGCCGCCCGGGCGGCGGCACCCGGGCCTCCGGCCCCGCCCGTGCCGGAGGCCCCACGCCGGCCGCGTCGCCGCGCACCGGTCCGCCGGGGAGCGGTGATCACCCCCGGCACCGGCGCCACCGGCACCGCGGTCCTCGGGTGCCGGCCCGGCGAACACCCGCGCTCAGGAATCCGAGCCCGATCCCCAGCATCCAGGAATCCTTGGCCATCGGGATGCCGTTCTGCGTGGGCCGCAGACTGCGGGGCTCCCGCATTCCCGGTACCCGCAGGTAGAGGCCGAGCAGGCCACCGGAGAACCCCGTGAGCGCCAGTCCGGCCAGTGGGGTCGGCACGAAGGGGGCGAGCAGGGCCCCACCGACCGCAATCTCCGAGCAGGCGAGCATCCGGGTGAACCGGCGGGGTTCGATCCCCTTCAGGAACGGGTACGCGATGCAGGCCATCTCGTGCACGCCGCGCGCGGTCTCCTCGTCCGCCTTCAGCTTGCCCAGACCGGAGTTCAGGATGAACGCGCCGGTCGCGAGCCGTGGGGCCACGTCGCGCAGTTCGCATGTCGTTGTCATCGGAGCCTCCGTCGAGTCTGATGCCCGGGCCCCTCGTCGAGCTTAGCCAGAAGGGGCAGGTGCCGCTTCACGGAGAGTCCGGACGGACGCACGGCACGCTCGTCCGAGCCGCCCGCGCGAACGAAGTCGGACACGAAACGGCCGATGTTCGACTTCTGTTGTTCATGGAGCAACCTCCGGCGCCCGACCGCCGTCTTGATCCACAACAAGGCGGTTCGCCGCCGGTGACACCCTGTCCGACCCCCACGAGCGCCCGGCTGCGACCACCAGGCAACTATGCATGGAATGTATACATGGCATGTATAGCCGACCTGTCGCTGGACTGCCCGGCCGCGCGAAAGGCTTCCATGCACAGCAAGGCACTGGCGCCCGAGTACCAGGGCGCCCTCACCAAGATGTCGGTGAACTCCTCACTCACGGACGTACTGGCGGAAGGTGTACGGCACTTGAGAGAGGCAGAGCTCTCCGGATCGCCGCAGGAAGTGGCTCGGTGCGGACTCGCGGTCGCCGAGGCGCACCGCCGGCTCGGCAATGTCGAGGATGCCGACCGGGCGTGGAAGGCCAGTTACCGGTCCGCCCGTTCGGTGGACGACGAGGGGGCGATGGCATGGGCGCTGTGGAGCGGCGGGACGCTCGCCCGGCAGCGCGGTCGACTCAGGCTCGCCTTCCGCCTGTTGGAGCTCGCGGCCGACATGGGCAAGCGCGGCGGGGACGTCGTCGCCCGCGGGTACTCCCTCGCGGGCCTCGCGGAGACCGGCCGAATACAGGGCGACTACCGGACCGTCGCCGTGCTGCACGAGCAATTGCTGGCCGAGGCACGCGCCCGCGGCGAGGCGCGCCACACCGTGTGGGCCCTGGAGGGCATCGCCCAGATCCACCGCAACACCGGATCGCTCGACAGCGCACTGGCCATGTTCGAGGAAGCGGCCGAGCTCGCCGGGAACGCGGACGACCGGCGGGGCCGGGCGTGGGCCCTGCGCGGCATGGCCGACATCATCTCCCTGCGGGACGACCCGGAACGCGCCCTCGCCCTGCTCTCGGAGGCCGAACTCACCTGCCGCGAGATGAAGTTGTCCAGCGCGCTGGCGTACAACCACAAGATGCGCGCCAATGTGCTCTTCCGCGCCCACCGGTACGAGGAGGCCCGCCGGGGCTACGAGGAGGCGCTCGCCGAGTTCCGCGCCATGACGGAGCCCCGGGGCGAGGCCCTGGCCCGGCTCGGCCTGGTCAAGTCGCTCGCCCGGCTCGGCCGCGACCGGGACGAGACGGCCGCCGATCTCGACGAACTGCGCCACACCCTGGACCGGATCGGCCTGCTCAACGCCCGCGAGATGGTGGAGAAGGCGTACGCCGAACTCGGCGTGGCACCGGTCGGCACAGCAGCGGACGAGCGGAGCGGGCGACGATGACACCCCCGTCCGTGACCCGACGGTCCACCGCACCGCAGGTGCTCGCCCGCTGCCGCGACCTGGTCCGCCCGGCGCTCGTGCGGGCCGTGCAGCAACTCCACCCGTGGCATGCGGAGATGTCCGCCTTCTCGCTCGGCTGGTGCGCGGCGGACGGCAGTCCCGTCCAGGGCTCGCAGGGCAAGGGGGTCCGTCAGGCGCTGACCCTGCTCGCGGCCGAGGCCGCGGGCGCGCCCGCCGAGGACGCCGTGGTCGGCGCGGTCGCCGTCGAACTGATCCACGTCTTCTCGCTCCTCCACGACGACATCATGGACGGCGACGAGACCCGCAGGCAGCGCGCCACCGTCTGGAAGGCGTACGGCACCGGCCCGGCGATTCTGGCGGGGGACGCGCTGTTCGCACTGGCCGTGCGGACCCTCGCCGACGCGCCGGGCGCGCACAGCGCCGAGGCGGTGCGGCATCTCGGCGCGGCGCTGACCGACCTGGTGCACGGCCAGGCAGAGGACCTGCTGTTCGAGAAACGGCCGTGGACCGGCCCGGAGGCCGTGCGTCCGCACGAGTACCGATGGATGGCCGAGCACAAGACCGGCGCGCTGCTCGGTTGCGCCGCGGGGCTGGGCGGCGTGCTCGCCGGTGCCCCGCCCGCGACCGTCGACGCCCTCACCGACGCCGGACGCCATCTCGGCGTCGCCTTCCAGGCCGTGGACGACGTCCTCGGGATCTGGGGCGATCCGGAGCTCACGGGCAAGCCCGTCCACAGTGACCTGCGCCGGCTGAAGAAGACGTACCCGGTGCTGGCGGCCCTGGCCGCGGACGGTCCCGCCGCCGGGCGGCTGGCCGCACTGCTCGGCACCGGCGTCCCGCTCGACGACGGCGCGGCACGGCGCGCCGCCGATCTCGTCGAGGAGGCCGGCGGGCGGGCCGCGACCCTGGCCGAGGCCCACCGGCAGCTGGACAGCGCCCGCCGCAGTCTGGAAGGCGTTCCGCTGGCCCCCGCCGCGCTCGACGAGATCCTGGCGCTGCTGCCGTTCCTCGTCGACCGCACGGGGTGAATCCGGCACTCAGCACCGTTCGCGCCACCGCTTCGCGGCCCGTCACCCGAACGTCGAGGGCGGGCCCGGGCCGGTCGGAGCGCAGCCGGGCCGGCCGCTCGGCGACGGCGGGGGTCGGCGCGGAGTGCCGGTTCCGGACGGCCCGGGCCACGTCGGCCCTTGCCGCGTCGAGGCGGCGCAGCAGTGGCGACGCGTGTTCCATCAGCCGTTCCCCGGCTGCCGTCGGGCCGACCGGGCGGCGCTCCACGAGGCGGGCACCGAGATCGTTCTCCAGGGTCGCGATGTGCTGCGACACGGCGGACCGGGTGAAGCCGAGGACCCGGGCGGCGGCCGAGATGCCGTCGGTCGCCCGGAGGGGTCCGCCGGGCGCGGGCCGTACGGGCCTACCAGTAGTACCGGCGGCCGCCCACCGCGTGCCCCGCGGCGCCCAGGACCCAGAGGACCAGGCCGATCACCATCAGCGCGATGCCGATGGTCCACAGAATGGAGATGCCCGTCACCAGGCCGAGGATGAGGAGAATGACACCAAGGATGATCATGGATTCCTCCCATCACGCGTCTCGCTCCAGTATGCGGCCGCCCCTGCCGGGTGGCGCGGAACGCGCGGCGGGACGGTGAGCGGCCTCCCACCGCAGGTTCCCGCCGGGGCCGGCGTCACGGGATTCGGCCGTGTCCGGAATCCGCCCGTAGGGTGACTTCCCGCGCATGTCGCCGCAGGAGCTCCGCACGAGCGGGCCCGTGCTGGTACCAGCGGGGAATGCCCAGGCCATCGCATCCGCAGCCCGACCGCACGGACCCCGGAGTGCCGCCCGAGGGACAACGGGCGCGGGTTCGTGCCGTGCCGCGCCGGACACCGCGCGGCACGCGCCGACGCCCGCCGCGGAACCGGGGTGCGTACCGAGCCCGGTCCGCCGCCCGGCACGGCTCCGGCGTGAATCCCACGCTGCGGACGGCCGCCGCCTACGCCTGGCGCGTCCTGGTCGTGGGAGCCGTCGTGTACGCGCTCTTCTCGGTGCTGGGAAGGTTCCACGAGGTGGCGGCGGCCGTCTTCCTCGGTCTTGTCGGCACGGCGATGCTGCGCCCCGTCGCCGATCTCCTCGCCCGGCTGGTGCCGCGGCCGTTCGCCGTCGCCGCCGCGCTGGTCGGCAGCATCGTGCTGGTGCTCGGCGTCCTGAGTCTCGTCGGCGAAACGGTCGCCGGGCAACGTGCCGGGCTGGGGCGGGAGTTCGGGGACGGCATCGACAGGATCAAGCAGTGGCTGGAGACGTCGCCGTTCCGCCTGGATCCGCACACGCTCGACGATCTCCAGTCCCGCATCGGCGAGTTCCTCTCCAGCCACCGCGCCGCGCTCATCAGTACGGCGGTCAGCGGGGCCGGCCGGCTCGTCGAGGTGGTGACGGTCCTCGCTCTCGCCCTGTTCTGCGCGGTCTTCTTCATCCACTCGGGGGACCGGCACTGGGGCTGGTTCTGCGCGCAGCTTCCCGAGGCGGCCCGGGGCCGGGTGGAGGTGGCGGGTCGTGCGGCGTGGCGGACGTTCACCGGGTACACCCACGGCATCGTCCTGGTGGCGGCGACGAACGCCGTACTCGTCGGGCTGGCCCTGTTCGCACTCGGCGTCCCGCTGGTGCTTCCGCTGGCCCTGCTGGAGTTCCTCGCCGCGTTCGTTCCGCTGATCGGCTCACCGATCGCGCTCGCGATCGCCGCCGTGGTGGCCCTTGCTGCGAAGGGCCCCGTCGTGGCGGGCGTCGTCATCGCGCTGATCGTGGTGATCGGCCAGATCGAGGGCCACCTCCTCCACCCCCTCGTGATGAGCTGGGCGGTCCGGCTGCATCCCGTCGTGGTCGCGGTGGCGGTGATCGCCGGCGCCATCGCGGCGGGGGTGCTGGGTGCCGTGGTGGCGGTGCCCCTCGTGTCCGTCCTCTGGTCGGCCCATCAGGCCCTGCGCCGGGCACACGCTCCCGCGCGGGTGAAGGGGTGACCGACGACGACGCGGGAGGCGGAGTCGCAGGGCCTGTGGAGCCCACCCTCTCGTGCTCCCCAGGTCGTTAGACTCGGCGGATGGCGAAGTACTTCGACGTACACCCCGAAAACCCGCAGGCCCGCACCATCCGTACCGTGGCCGACAGCATCCGGTCGGGGGCGCTCGTCGCGTACCCGACGGACTCCTGCTACGCGCTGGGATGCCGAATCGGAAGTCGGGACGGCATCGACCGCATCCGCTCGATCCGGAACCTCGACGACCGTCACCATTTCACCCTGGTGTGCCAGAACTTCGCCCAGTTGGGCCAGTTCGTGCACATCGACAACGACGTGTTCCGTGCGATCAAGGCGGCGACACCCGGCAGCTACACCTTCATCCTCCCGGCGACGAAGGAGGTGCCGCGTCAACTGCTGCATCCCAAGAAGAAGACGGTCGGCGTCCGGATCCCCGACCACGTGGTCACCCAGGCGCTGCTCACCGAACTCGGTGAGCCGCTGCTCTCCAGCACGCTGCTCCTGCCCGACGAGGACGAGCCGCTGACGCAGGGCTGGGAGATCAAGGAACGGCTCGACCACGTGGTGGACATCGTGGTCGACTCGGGAGAGTGCGGTACCGAGCCGACGACGGTCGTCGACTTCTCGGGCGGCGAGGCCGACGTCGTCCGTCGAGGGGCCGGCGACATCACTCGCTTCGCGTAGCAACCCCCGCTTCCGCGGCGGGCGCCGGTGGCGCGGGATCGACCGACGACCGCCCGGCGGCCCGGCACCGGCGCGGCGGCGCGCCCGTTGCGGCGCGGACCGCTTCGCCGGTGCGACCCGGTCGCCGCTCTCCGTGACCGGGCGGGTCAGACGGGGCGCGGGAGCCGGTCCGACTGCTCCCAGAGCGCACCCAGATGCGCATGAAGAATGCCCTGCGCCTCCTTCGGGGTGAGTCGGCCGATGAGGACATGCGTGGTGAGGCCGTCCGCGAGGGCGAGCAGGGTACGGGCCTCCCGGCGCGGATCGATGACCGTGCCCCGGTCCGCTTCGTCGGCCGCCTCCGCCACCAGACGGACGACCGCCTCCTCCAGCTCCGCGTAGTTCGCCCTCAGCGTCCGGGCGAGCGGCTCGCCGACGGCGGCCTGCGCGACGAAGGCCAGCCATACCCTGGCCTCGGCACGGTGCTCGTCCCGCAGCAGCGAGATCTCGGTGGCCGCATGGCCGACGGCGGTACGGGCCGACTGGGCCGGGCTCCGGACGAGGCGGGCCCGCACACGCTCGTTGACGCGCTCGCCGATGTGTCCGAGGGCGAAGACGAGCATCTCCTGCTTGGTGCGGAAGCACCGCTGGACCGCCCCCATCGACACCTCCGCGGCGGCGGCGACGTCGCGCAGGGTCGCGCCCTCCAGTCCGCGTTCGTCGACGAGCCGGCAGACGGCCTCGGCGATGCGACGGCGGCGGTCCGCGTGATCCACCTGTCTCGGCATTCGGGTCGGCCCCCCTGGTTCCACGGCGCTCCTGTGCGCAGCGCACTCCGTTCCGTCCTCGTCGCACTGTATCCGCCGCACCGCAAAATTCGATGCACCTGCATCGCTTCCCGGCTACCGTTCCGATACGCATGCATCGGAACGCTCCCGGAGAGGACATGAACAGGTGCAAAGCCCCTTGTGGAGGATGACGGCCGCCGCGCAGGCCGAGGCCGTGCGCAGTGCACGGGTCTCGGCCGTCGAACTCGTCGACAGCCATCTGGAACGCATCGCCGAGGTCAACCCGCACGTGAACGCGGTCACGCAGCTCCTTGCCGAGCGCGCACGGGACGCCGCGGCCCGGACGGACCGCCGACGGGCGGCCGGCGAAACCCTCGGGCCGCTCGCGGGCGTGCCGTTCACGGTGAAGGAGAGCACCCCCGTGGAAGGCGTGCCGACGACGTTCGGCACCGCGCGCTTCCGCGATCTCGTCGCGTCGGCCGACGCGCCCCCGGTGGCCCGGCTGCGCGCGGCCGGGGCCATCCCCCTCGGACACAGCAATATGCCCACGCTGATCCTGGCGGGCATGCACACCCGCAGCGAACTGTTCGGCGACACGGTCAACCCGTGGAATCCCGCCCGGACCCCGGGCGGCACCAGTGGCGGCGACGGGGTGGCCGTCGCCACGGGCATGGCCCCGCTCGGCCTCGGCAACGACTCCGGTGGATCGGTGCGCATCCCCGCCCAGTTCTGCGGCGTGGCGGGGCTGAAGCCGACGAGCGGGCGCTTCGCCTCGGACCACCGCGTCATCGGCCCGGACGACCCGGGGCCCGCGTCGCAGATGCTGGTCACCGACGGGCCGTTGGCACGGAGCGTCGCCGACCTCCGGCTGGCGTACGAGGTACTGGCGGGGGCCGATCCGCGGGACCCGCGGGCCGTGCCGGTGCCCGTGTACGGACCGCCCGTGCCCGGACCCGTCGAGGTCGCGGTGGTCGCGGACCCGGGCGGGCACGGCGTCCATCCCACGGTGCGCAGTGCCGTCGAGGCCGCGGCGGAAGCGCTGCTCGACGCCGGGTACGCGGTACGGGAGGTGCGGGACGTGCCGCGGCTGGACGAGGCGCTCGACGCGTACGGCCGGATCACGGTGACGGAGTTCGCCGCGAACTGGCCCGCCGTGCGACAACTGCTCGGGGCCGGCGGGGACCGCTACATCGCCATGTCGATGGCCCGGACACCGCCCGCGAACGCGGACGAGTTCATGAAGCTCATGGGAACCTGGCTCAACATCCGCCGCTCGTGGGCCGAATTCCTGGACACCTACCCGCTGCTGCTCGGCCCGGTGTTCACCGAACCGCCGGTCGAACCGCGGCTGGAGTCGCGCGACGAGGCAGGACGGGACCGGGTCGCCTCGGCCATGCGCCTGTGCACCGTCACCAGCTTCGTGGGTGTGCCCGGCGTGGCCGTCCCGACCGCGGTGGTCGACGGGTTGCCTACCGGGGTCCAGATCGTCGGCCGGGCGTTCCGTGAGGATCTGTGCCTGGCCGCCGCCCAGGCGGTCGAGGACCGGGTCGGGGTGTTCGCGCCGATCGATCCGCGCGGGCACCGCTGAGGGCCGGGCGGCGTCGGCCCGCCATGGGACCGTCCGCCGCCCGCCCCGCCCCGCCCCGGGTTCCCGCCCCGCCCCGGGTCGGGAACCCGGGGCGGGAGCCGTCTACCGGGCCGGAAGGGACTCGTTCACCGCCTGCCGCGCGGCCGAGACGAAGGCGAGCTTCGCCTCGACGACGTCGTCCGGCGCCTCGTGACGGCGCAGGCGGTCGGCGAGGACCTGGGCCGCGGAGGCGACCTCGGCCGGCCCCTCCAGGAGAACCGTGCCCAGCGCACGTTCCAGGAGGCCCTCGTCTCCCCCGCCGCCCGCTCCGGACCGTTCGGCCAGGATCCTGGTCTCCGCTGCTTCGAGGAACCGCACGTACGTCTGGCGCCGGAGGTCGAGCACGCGCACGGCCGCCTGTTCCCGAAGCGTCATCCGAACCGTTTCCAGCAGTGCGTCCGCCTGCCGCTCGCCCGCCCGTCGTGCCGCCTCGGCCTGCCGGAGACCCGCACTGCGGGTGTACCAGCCGGTGGCGATGCTGCCCACGATCGCGGCCCCCGCGGCGATCAGCGCGATTCCCAGCTCACTCATTCCGCCATCCTCCGGCCGGACGGCCGCCCGCGCACCGCACTTGCCGAATGTGCGATGCGGATCACCGGGCCTCGGCCGGAACCGGCGCGCGGTACCATCGCCGCATGGCGCCCGGCGAAGCGGAGGATCCTCCCGGCCTGCGGGAACGCCGGATTCCAGCAACCCTCCCGGCTAGGACGGATGCTTGTGGGCGACGGGCGACGCACCGTACTGTTGGCCGCGCGTTCGGCGGTGGCCCTGTACCGGCTCCTGGACACACTCCCGGTCTTCTCCGGTGACGACCGCATCACACGCCTCTTCACCCTGGTTCCCGGATCCGACTTCGGCGTCGACGCGCTGTCCGTGATCGATGCCGTCGGCGGCCGGACCGTGCCGTGGGACGAAGCGTGCCGGCAGCGCCACGATCTGGTTCTCGCGGCGAGCCCGAAGGGCGAACTGAGCCTGCTCCGGGGCGCGCATGTGCTGCTCCCGCACGGGGCCGGGTTCAACAAGTCGATTCCGGGCGAGGGCTCGGCCGACTCCGCCTCCGGGCTGGATCCCCAGTACCTGCTGTCGGCCCACGGCGACGCACCCGCCGCCCTGCACGCGCTGGCCCACCGCACCCAGATCGCCCGGCTCGCCGCCACCAGCCCGCGCGCCGCCGCACGCGCCAAGGTCGTCGGGGATCCCACGCTGGAACGCGTCCTCGCCTCGCTGCCGCTGCGCGACCGCTACCGCACGGCGCTGGGCACCGGACCGCGCACGCTGCTCGTCCTCGCCTCGACGTGGGGGCCGGAGTCCCTGCTGCGGCAGCGCCCCGGGCTCCCCCTGGAGCTGTCGACCCAACTCCCCCACGACGAGTACCAGTTGGCGCTGATCGTGCATCCCAACGAACGGAGTCTGCTCGGCAGTCACGAACTGGCCGAGCGTCTGGCACCGGCCCTCGACGCCGGCCTGGTGCTCGCGGGCCCGTACGAGGAGTGGGCGGCCGTCCTGGTCGCCGCCGACGCCCTGGTCACCGACCACGGCTCCACGGCCCTGTACTACGCCGCGGCCGGGGACCGACCGGTCGTGAGCGTCCATCACGACGGTGTCGAGTTGATCCCCGGCAGCCCGATGGACGCCCTGCTGCGCCGGGTTCCACAGCTCGGCCCCGCGGCGGCGGTGCGGGAGGCGCTCGCCGCGTACCCGCCCGGCAGCGGCCCCGCCGCCGCCCGGGCGGCGTTCGACGAACGCGGCGAGGCCCTGAGCCGGCTGCGCACCGAGGTGTACGCCCTCCTCGGTCTCACACCGCCCTCGTTCGACGCCCCGCCGCGGGTGCTGCCCTCCCCCGCCGCCCCCGCCCGTCGGCCCGTGGCATTCGACGTGCACGCCGAGGTCTCCGGCTCCTGGGTCCGCATCGACCGGCGCCCCGCCGGACTCGGCCCGCCCGGCCATCACCTGGCGGTGGAACACGGTGCCGCCCGCGAACAGCTCTCCCGTTCGGCCGGTCTGCTGTACTGCCGGGTGCTCTCCCCGGTACCCGTCGGGCCGGCCGCCGGGTGGACCGCGTCCGGGTGGATCCGGCACGCCCTGTCCGCGTACCCGGGTTGCCGTACGGCCGCGGCCGTACTGCTCTCGGGGCTGTCCGTACTGGGGGCACGCGGCGACGCGCGCACCCACGCCGTGCTGGTCGAGCCCCGGGAGGAGGGCGGCCGCGTCATGCGTGCCGACCCCGCCGCCGCGCTGTCCGCCGTCCACGCCTGGCTCTCCGGCCGCCGCGCCCTGCCCGAGGGCGAGGTCCGGCTGGCCTGCCGCATCGGCGACCGGTCCTTTTCCGTGCTGGTCCGGCCGGCCACGGACGAGGAGGCCGGACAGACGATCGGGCCCGCGGCGTAGAAACCGCTGTCGGCCTCCGCGCGGCACCGGGCCGCACGACGGATGCCGCACGGCCCGTGAGCAGTCCGGTGGGACGGCCTACCGCCGGTCCTCCGGATCGGGCGGGAGCAGGCCGTTGCGCCGTCGGATGTCCCGCGCGGCGGCCCGGTGCTCCTCGGCCTCCGCGCCCAGCCCCTCGTCCCCGGCCATCTCGGCGAAGGCGTCGTGAATCCGCACCTGGTCGAAGGCGGAGCCACGTCGGCGCGCCCCCTCCAAGGACTGCCGGTACAGGCCACGGGCCTCGTCCGTGCGGCCGAGTCGCCGCAGCACCCCGCCGAGCACGAACCCGGTGCGCGCGCTCATCCTCGCCCGGTGGTCCGCCACGGCCGCCGCATGCGCCTCGGACAGCAGACGCCGCGCCGCGGCCAGATCACCGAGCTCGGCGTGCGCCTCTCCGAGCCGGTACGTCTGCACCAGGACGCCGTACGGGTTGGGGATCGTGAGGTGCATGTCGCGGGAGCGGGCGAAGTCGACGGCCGCTGCGTTCCAGTCACCGCGTGCGGAGTTGAGCATGCCGCGGAACTCGATGGCCGAGGCGTGGAGCTTCCTGTCCCGCTCCGATTCCCCCAGCAGCTCGACGGCCGACAGCGCGCCGTCGAGTTCGCGCCCTGCCTCGTCCAGCCGTCCCGCCTCCCACAGCGGGCGCGCGAGCTGGCATCGCATCCGCACGATCGACGCCAGGTTGCCGGACCGGATCGCGGAGGCCACACCGAGCCGGAAGACCTCGGTCGCGTCGGACTGGTGCGGGTGGTCCAGCGCGTGGGTCCACACCGGTTCGCACAGCGCCACGGCCTCGGCGTCCAGACCTCGCGCATGGGCCCGGCGCACGCACGCGTACAGCGCGTGCCGTTCCGCGTGCAGCCAGCGGGAGGCCCGCGTGGTCCGCGCGGCACGCACCGCGAGGTCGTCGGTGGCCCGCGGGTCCTCCAGGGGAACGTCCGGGGCGCCGGGAACGGGATCGAGGAGTTCCGCAACGACCAGGCGCCGGCCTGCGGTGTACCGGTCGGCGAGCTGGGCCTGCCGCACGTACCAGCGCAGCAGGCGCGTCCGCGCGTCGGCCGACTCCCCTCGCGCATCGTGCGCGCGGGCGCGGCGCCCGGCATGTGCGTGCAGCGGCCCCAGGAGCCGCATCCGGCCGTCCTCCTCCTGCCACGTCGCGGAGAGTTGCAGCAGCCCCGCCCGGTGCAGCTCCTCCAGCGCGTCCTGGCCGGCCTCGGGCCCCTGCCCGAGCAGCGCGGTGGCGGACTCCTGGGTGAAGGTCGGGCCGGGGTGGTCCGGCAGCAGCCGGTAGAGCGCCGCCGCCGGAGCGGAGAGGCCGCGGTAGGCCGCGTCCCAGACGCGTTCCACCCCGGACGACACGCCCTTCTCGTCGAGTTGGGACCGGAGGTCCGCGATCAGGCGCGGGAGCGGCCGCACCCGGTGGGCGCGCACCCATCGTCCCGCGACGTGCAGGGCCGCGGGCAGGCCGTGGCACATCTGCACCATGGTCCGGGCCGCCGCCGGATCGGCGGCCAGCCGCGGGTCGCGGACGACGAGCTCCAGGAGTTCCGTCGCCACGGGGTCCGCCAACGGCGGCAGCGCCATGTCGACGGCGGCGCCGTCCTCCAGGTCGTACAGCGGACCGTGACTCGCGACGATCACCAGGCTGTCGCCCGACGCCGGGAGCAGCGGAACGACCTCCGAGGCGTAGCGCGCGTTGTCGACGACGACGATCAGCCGACGCGCCGACGTCACGTTCCAGTACTGCCGGCACCGTGCGCCGAACTGGCGTTCCAGCAGGTCCGGTGCCACGTCCAGTGACACCAGCAGTCGGGCCAGCACCTCGCCGGGATCGAGTTCGCCGCCCGCCCGGAAGTCGTCGAGGTCGACGGTCCGCACGCCGTCCGGAAACCTGTCGCACAGGGTGCGGGCGATGAGGAAGGCCAGTTCGGTCTTCCCCAGGCCACCCGGCCCGCTCAACGACAGCACCAGGGGCCGGGACCGGCCCTGCCACTCCTCCACCGCGCGCACAGCGCGCCGCCTCTCCTCGTCGCGGTTGACGAAGTGCACTGGCTCCGGCGGCAGTTCGACCCTCATACAGGCTCCGATCCGATGTCGTCACCCGACATTACCCCGATCCGCCCATGAGGATCCGTCACCCGGAGAGCGGGCACGGCGACCTGCTCAGCGCTCGTCCTCGGTGCGCCGGACGGGGGTCGCGGCGGGCATCGGGAAGAGGGCGGCCCAGCGCGACTCCGCCTCGCGCCGCTCCTCGCGGCGCCGCAGCCACGCCCGGCCCGCCAGGGTGAGGGTGGCGGCGAGCCCTGCGGACCCCACCCCCGCCACCACGTGACCGGCGACCGGTGCCAGCAGCAGGAGCATCGTGGCGGCGGCGGACACCCACCCGGTCAGCACGGCGGCCGCGGCGGGCCGGCGGGAGCCGGGGCGGTCCTGGGACGCACGCAGGTCGATGCACGCGGGCAGGTACCAGACGTGCCCCGATACGCAGATCGCGGCGACGCCGAGGGCCAGGACACCATGGGACATCGGGCAGCTCTCCTTCTCGGTGACGGGGGGGCACGGACCGGTCGTCGACGGGGTCAGTGCTGCGGTGCGGCGTGGTCCAGCGCGGCGATCTCCGGATGGTGAAGATCGAAGGCCGGGGACTCGCTGCGGATGCGCGGCAGCGAGGCGAAGTTGTGCCGGGGAGGCGGACAGGACGTCACCCATTCCAGGGAGCGGCCGTAGCCCCAGGGGTCGTCGGCGGTGACCCGCTTGCCGTACTGGGAGGTCTTCCAGACGTTGTAGAAGAACGGCAGGAAGGACAGTCCGAGCAGGAACGAGCCGATGGTGGAGAGGGTGTTGAGGGTGGTGAACCCGTCGGCGGCCAGGTAGTCGGCGTAGCGCCGGGGCATGCCCTGGGCCCCCAGCCAGTGCTGGACGAGGAAGGTGAGGTGGAAGCCGACCGTGAGCACCCAGAAGGTGATCTTCCCGAGGCGTTCGTCCAGCATCTTGCCGGTGAACTTCGGCCACCAGAAGTGGAACCCGGCGAACATCGCGTAGACGACGGTGCCGAAGAGCGTGTAGTGGAAGTGGGCGACCACGAAGTAGGAGTCGGAGACGTGGAAGTCGAGCGGCGGCGCGGCCAGGATGACGCCGGTCAGTCCGCCGAAGACGAAGGTGACGAGGAATCCGGTGGCCCACAGCATCGGGGTCTCGAAGGAGAGCGACCCCTTCCACATCGTGCCGATCCAGTTGAAGAACTTCACCCCGGTGGGCACGGCGATCAGGAAGGTCATGAACGCGAAGAACGGCAGCAGCACACCGCCGGTGACGTACATGTGGTGGGCCCAGACGGTGACGGACAGTCCGGCGATCGCGATCGTGGCGGCGACCAGGCCGATGTAGCCGAACATGGGCTTCCGGGAGAAGACCGGGACGATCTCCGAGACGATGCCGAAGAACGGCAGTGCCAGCACATAGACCTCCGGGTGCCCGAAGAACCAGAACAGGTGCTGCCACAGCAGGGCGCCCCCGTTGGCGGGGTCGAAGATGTGCGAGCCGAACTTGCGGTCCATCTCCAGGGCGAACAGGGCCGCGGCGAGGACCGGGAAGACGAGCAGGATGAGGACGGCGGTCAGCAGCACGTTCCAGGTGAAGATCGACATCCGGAACATGGTCATGCCCGGTGCCCGCATGCAGATGATGGTGGTGATGAAGTTCACCGCGCCGAGGATGGAGCCGAACCCGGAGAGCGCGACGCCCATGATCCACATGTCGGCGCCGATGCCCGGCGAGTGCGTGGCATCGGACAGCGGGGCGTAGGCGAACCATCCGAAGTCGGCGGCGCCCTGCGGCGTGAGGAAGCCGGCCGCCGCGATCAACGAGCCGAAGAGGAACAGCCAGAAGGCGAGCATGTTCAGCCGAGGGAACGCCACGTCGGGCGCGCCGATCTGAAGCGGCATCAGCCAGTTCGCGAATCCCGTGAACAGCGGCATGGCGAACAGCAGCAGCATCACCGAGCCGTGCATGGTGAACGCCTGGTTGAACTGCTCGTTGGAGATGATCTGCGTTCCCGGGCGGGCGAGTTCGGCCCGCATCACCAGAGCCATCACGCCGCCGATCAGGAAGAAGGCGAACGAGGTGACGAGATAGAGGGTGCCGATCTGCTTGTGGTCGGTCGTGGTGAGCCACGAGACGACCCGGCCGCGTGCGGGGCCGGTACCGGGGAGGGCCGCGTGGGCGTTCCCGGTGCCGGGGCGGTCTGCGCCCGGTGTGGGCTCGGGCGTGGGCCCGGGGGGCTTGGGGCCCTGTGCGGGGATGGCCTCGCTGCCCTGCGATTCCGTTGCTTCCACCGGACTGTTTCCTCCAGTTGTTGCGGTGCACCGAGCGGGCTCCCGGCCGCGCGGGGCGGGCCGGAGCGGTCGGGAAGGTCCGGCGTCTCACGGGGGACGGTCCGGCCGGACCTTCCCGGCGCCGCACCATGGTGGTCCCGGGCCGGGACTCGCCCCAGGGGCCGACGGTCACCTTCCGCGAGGGCCGACCGGCCCTGCCGCGGCCCCCGCCCGGGGCCGGTGGTCCCCGCGCCGCGCCCCGCGCCAACCGCGCACCGCCGAGCCGCGGCGTCACGGGCTGCCGTAGGCTGACAGGTCGTGTACCGGTTCCAGCCCCGCGGTGATCCGGTGAGCAGATCCCGGCGTACGGCACACGCGTACGGCGCACGGCCCCAGAGAACGGCACCCGATGGCAGAGTCAGCACCTTCCGCTCCCCCCTCCCCGGACTCCGCCGTGCCCGTGCCCGGCCCGCGGTCGGCCTCGTGCCCGGGTCGTACCGCGTGGCCGCAGCCGAGTCGGCCGGACCGGATGCGCGGTCTGCTGGACGCCGTGATGAGCCTGGGGCGCGGCCTGGAACTGCCCGAGGTGCTGCGCGGCATCGTCGAGGCGGCGGTGAAGCTGACCGACGCGGAGTACGGGGCGCTCGGCATCGTCGGCGACGGGCAGAAGCTGCTGGAGTTCCTGCCGGTGGGACTGTCGCAGGAGGTCGCCGCCCGGATCGGGCAGTCGCCGTGCGGGCGCGGCATCCTCGGCGAGCTGATACACCATCCGAAACCGCTGCGGCTCACCGATCTGGGCAGTCATCCGCGCAGCTTCGGCTTTCCGCCGCACCACCCTCCGATGCGCACGTTCCTCGGGGTGCCGGTCCGGGTGCGGGACGAGGTGTTCGGCAACCTGTACCTCACCGAGAAGCGGGGCGGAGCGGGGTTCGACGACGACGACGAGGCCGTGCTCACCACCCTGTCGATCGCCGCCGGGGTCGCCATCGACAACGCCAGGATGTACGACGAGAGCCGCCGCAGGGAACGGCGTCTGGAGGCATTGGGCGAGATCACCCGCTCCCTGCTCTCCGGTGCGGACGCCGACGAGGTGCTCCATCTGATCGCCGAACGGGCAATGGAGGTGGCGGGTGCGGACCGTGCGGCGATCCTGCTGCCCCCGAGCCGGCCGGGGACGGCGGCTCAGGCGCAGGCGCCGGGGATGTCGGAGCCCGAGGTGCCGGGGGCCGAGGAACGCCTCACCGTCACCGTCGCCCACGGCAGGGACTGCGACCGTGTGACGGGGTTGTCCGTACCGGCGTCGGGGTCGCTGGCCGGTCTCGCCGCGCGTACCGGAACACCGGCGCACTGCGCCGACGTCCGCACGGATCCGCGGGCGCATCCGTTCGGGGACGGCGCCGAGGACGGTCTGGGCCCGGTCGTCGCGGTGCCGTTGCGGGTCGGCACCGGGGCGATGGGGGCGCTGCGCCTGGGACGCCCGGCGGGCCGTCCGCCGTTCGACGACACCGAGGTGGCGCTCGTGTCCGGCTTCGCCGACCAGGCGGCGATCGCGTTGGAACTGGCCCGGGGGCGGGCCGAGTCCGAAGAACTCGTCGTGATGCACGACCGGGACCGGATCGCCCGCGATCTGCACGACCTGGCGATCCAGCGGCTGTTCGCCACCGGAATGACGCTCCAGAGCACCACCCGGGCCATCGCGGACCGGCCGGGCGCGGCGGAGCGGGTCAGCCGGGCGGTGGACGACCTGGACACCACGATCCGGATCATCCGGTCCACCATCTTCGATCTGCGCACGGCGGACAGTGCGGGCCGCAGCGGACTGCGGCACCGGATGGCGGAGACCGCGCGGACCGCGGCACGCGCCCTCGGCTTCCGGCCCTCGGTGCGGATCGACGGTCCGGTGGACACCACCGTCCCGGACGAACTCGCCGAGCACGTGGTGGCGGTCGCCGCCGAGGCGGTGTCCAACGCCTCGCGCCACGCCGGTGCGAGCCGCATCGACATCGTGCTGTCGGCGGAGGACGCGGTGACGCTGACGGTCACGGACGACGGCATCGGCATTCCGGACGACCGAGCCGTCGCCGGTGCGCACGCAGCGGCCGATGACGGCGCGCGGCGGGCTCGGGGCGGCGGGCTCGCCAATATGCGGACCCGGGCGGAGCTGTGCGGCGGCACTCTGACGGTGGAGCGGCCTGCGGACGGCGGCACCCGGGTCGTCTGGCGCGCCCCGCTCCACGGCTGACGCGCGGACGGAGGCCGGCCGCGGCGGCGGCCCCCGGAGCCGACGCCGGTCCCGGAGCGGGCGCCCGTCCGGGGTGGGACGCGTGCCGTGGGGCCGGTGTCAGTTCCGCCCCGGAGCGTTCCCCTCGCGGTCCTTGATCCGGCCGACGAGCATCGCGGCCTGGATCCGGCGGCCGACTCCCAGCTTCGCCAGGATCGAGGAGATGCGGTTCTTGACGGTCTTCTCGGCCAGGAAGAGGCGTTCGGCGATCTCGCGGTTGGTGAGGCCCTCGCCGATGAGGTCCAGGATCTGACGCTCCCTGGCCGTGAGCCGGTCCAGTTCCGAGAGCTCCGGCTCCTCGGCGGGAGCCGGCTCGGGCCCTCTGAGCCGTGCCATGACCCGAGCGGTCGTCCGCGGGTCCAGCATCGACGTGCCGGCCGCGACCGTGCGTACGGCGGCGATCAGGTCGGCTCCGTTGATCTGCTTCAGCACGTAACCGGCCGCGCCCGCCATGATGGCGTCGAACAACGCCTCGTCGTCGTCGAAGGACGTCAGCATCAGGCAGGCCAGTTCGGGCATCAGGGCACGCAGCTCCCGGCACACCTCGATACCGGCGTGGTCGCCCCGGGGGTCGTCGCCGAGCCGTACGTCCAGGACGGCCACCTGGGGTCTGGTCGCGGGCACCCGGGCCAGTGCCTCCCGGGCGTCCGACGCCTCCCCGACCACCTCGATGCCGTCCTCCGCCTCAAGCAGGTCGCGCACACCGCGTCGTACGACCTCGTGGTCGTCGAGGATGAAGACGCGCACGGGGTCGGTCGGCCGCGGCGGGGTCGTGTGCGGCGGGGTCTTCACTGGATCGTTCACACCATGCTCGATCGGCTCGGGGAAAAGGTGGGCGATCCCCAGTATGTGCGTCCGTCCGCCGACCCGTCCGGCGGGGTTTCGAAGCAGGGAAAACAGCAGATGAACAGGGCCGAAAGTCCCTGTGACCAGGGCCGGTCGGCGAAGTGTCGGCGGTGCCATACTGACGCGGCCGAGATCGTTTCGGGTACCACCGATGTCCCCCCGTCCCGGCCCCCACCCCTCCCACCGCGCCATTTCGAGGAGAAACCCGTCCATGAACACCCCGAGCGAGGACTACCACGCACTGCTCGCCCGGCACGACGCGATGCGGCTGAGACGACGCATCCTGTCACCGGCCGGCGCGGAGAGCGAGCCGTCGTGCGCCCAACCGCCTCGGACGTACGACGGCACGGCGGACCAGCGGCTGATCGGCGACTGTCTGCCGCTGGTCGGCCCGCTGGACGGGCTGATCGCCGAGCTCTACCGGGCCCTGTTCGAGCGGCACCCGTATCTGAGGTCCTTGTTCCCCGAGTCGATGGCCTTCCAGCAGGCGCACCTCGCCGAGATCTTCCGTTACCTGATCGGCAATCTGCACCGGACGGAAGAGATGATCGGCACCCTCACCCAGTTGGGCCGCGACCACCGCAAACTCGGCGTGCGCCCCGCGCACTTCGAGGCATTCGAGGCGGCGTTGATCGAGGCGCTGCGGCTGCGGGCGGGCTCCCGGTGGACCGACGAGCTGGAGGACGCCTGGCTGCGAATGCTGCGCCTTGCCGTCTCGGCGATGGTCAGGGGCGCGGACGAGGCGATCGCCGAACCTTCGAGCTGGGACGCGACGGTGACCTCGCACGAGCTCCGCTCGCCGGATCTCGCGGTGCTGACGGTGCGCCCCCATCAGCCCTACCCCTTCACGGCCGGACAGTACGCGTCCGTGGAGTCGCCGATGCTGGAGCAGGCGTGGCGCCCGTACTACCTGGCCCGTGCGCCGCATCCGGACGGGGAGCTGGAGTTCCACGTGCACGCCCGCGGCGCCGGCGGGGTGAGCGATGCGCTGGTGCACCGCACCCGGGAGGGTGACACCGTACGCATCGGCGCACCGCGCGGCGAACTGTCGCTGCCGCGTCACACCCCGTCCGCCGATGTGCTGTTGATCTCCTCGGGCACGGGCTGGGCCGCTATGAAGGCACTGCTCCAGCAGATCGACGCCGAACGGTCGCGGGCCCACCGGGTGCGGCTGCTGCTGGACGGCGGGCCGGGCGGGGGCATGTACGACGCGGCGTACCTGGAGACGTTCCGGCGCGGACGTCACTGGCTGACCGTGCTCCCCACCGGACCCTTCACGGACCAGGGACTCCGCAACCTGTGCGGCGGGGCGGCGCGGGGCAGCGGGGAGACGTCCCGGCAGCACGTCTTCCTGGCCCTGGCCCCCGAGGTGTCCTCGTCGGACCCGACGGGGGCCGTGGCGGCCCGGCTCGCCGCCGCCGGTGTCCCGGCCGACCGTGTCCATCACGACAGCACCGGCGTCGTGATGGGCGGGGGTGCGGTCGGCGGGGCGGCCGGATGCCCCGCGGCGGTGACGATCGGGGAACCGGTCACAGGAATGACACCCAGTACGACCAGAACCGGGTTGCTATCAGCATGACGATGACCAGGCACCAGGTCACCGGCGGCACCAGCGGGAACTCCAGTACGGCGGCGACCAGCGCCCGGGGTGCGGGCAGCACCCCGTGGCGCAGGTTGTGCACGGTGGTGTGGCAGAACATGAAGACGGTCGTCACCCACACGAGAACGCACCACAGGCAGAGCGCGCCGATCTCGTAGAGCGCCTGCGTCATCAGCCACATGCAGAAGCCGGCGCCGAGGAGGGTGCCCAGGTTCAGGCCCAGCCAGTAACAGCGCCGGTAGCGGGCACCGGCGAGAAGACCGGCTCCGATCCCCATCACCACCCCGAAGCCGATCAGCCCCAGCAACGGGTTCGCGAAGCCGAACACCGAAGCCTGTTCGCTGCGCATCACGTCCGTGCAGGACAGCACCGGGCTCAGGGTGCAGGCGGGGACGAAGCCGGGGTCGGCGAGCAGTTCGAACTTGTCGACGGTGATCATGAAGGAGCCCAGCAGCCCGAGAGCGGCGGTCACGATCAGCAACCACCCGAATCCGGGCCGGGCGCCGATGTGTTCATGGGCTCCGCCCGTGCGCGGCGTGCCGTCGTCCGCGCCTGGCGGGGCCTCGTCCGCCCCGTCGGCCCGCCGGTCGTCCGTCGTCGTCCCGACGCCCCCGTCGTACGGGGTCCGGGAGGGCGGGGCCGCCGTCCGCGGCCCCTGGGCCGACGTCCTCATGCCCTCCTCCACTCGCAGCCCGTCGGCCAGACGACATCCACGTGGATCCCGCGCGCCCGGGCGAAGGCGACCAGGTGCGCGGTGGCGTCCCGGCCGTCCGACGGCGAGCCGTCCCACACGGCCAGTACGGACCGGGACGTCGCCACCACCCGTTCGTCGGCGCCGACACACGCGTTGCGGTCGGCCGGATCGAAGGCGAGCAGCCGTACGTGCTCGGCCAGAACCAGCAGTTCCCCTGCGGCACGCCGGTCCCGCTCCGGCAGCACGGCGGGCACCGCCCCCTGGGCCGGCAGCAGCACCGTCAGTTTCCGCCCGGCCGCCCGGACGGCACGCCCGAACGCCAGGGGCAGGCCCGCCCCGACCCGCACGAGGGCGGCAGCGCCCTCCGCCAGGCCGTCCAGCCGTGCTCTCAGTTCCGCTTCCACCAACTCCAGAGTCCTGCTGTCGAGATCCCTGTGTCCGACGACCGCGATCACCGCGTTCCCCTCCTGCGCACTTCCGCACCACCGATCCGATCGAACGCTCCGCACGCCGGGACTCGGCCCCGGTTGCCGACGTCGGGCCGGGCCGCGGCGTACGGGCCCCCGCAGTGAAACCATCGGGGGCGGCACACCGCTAGGGCCGTTCGGCCCTGGGCCGTTCGGCCCTGGCGGCGGGGAGCGGTACACGATGTACTCGTACCGCAGACGAGCAGATCAGGAGACGAGGCCCGCCCCATGAGCCACGCAGGTCGACAGTCATGAGCAACGCAGGCCGCAGGCCGCCCGGATCATCCGTGCCCGTGGCCCCGGGCAGAACCGTGCGCGGGCGGCAGGAGGGCGGCCGGGACCGCGGGCCGGACGCCGCCCGGCCGCGCCGCACCGTCGAGTTGACGGATGATCAGGCTCTGCGGCTGCTCGCCGGGACGTCGCTCGGGCGGATCGTCTTCACCCAGCACGCGCTGCCCGCGATCCGGCCGGTGAACCACGTGCTGGACCGTGGGCGGATCATCATCCGCACGCACCGGGACTCGGATCTGTTCGCCCAGGCCGGGCTGCACGGCGACCGGGGCGTCGTGGTCGCCTACCAGGCCGACGACATCGATCCACTGACCCATCTGGGCTGGAGCGTCGTCGCGACGGGCTACTGCCGGCCGGTGACCGACCCCGACGCGCTGATGCGCTATCAACGGCTGATCAGGCCCTGGTCGGACCAGGTGATGGAGTGCGCGGTGCACATCCGGCCGCATCTGGTCACCGGCATCCGACTTGACGAGACCGCGGCGAACGAGTGACCGGGAAGCCCGAGGTGCCCCGCTCGGGACGCACGGCTCCGGCCGTGCGAGGAGATGGCCCCGGTACGGACGCCCGGTGTTCTCACCGGGCGGATCGGGCGTGGACGGCGCCCGCGTGTCGTCCCGGTGCCGTGCGGGCCGCGGGACACCGCTCGCCCCGGCCGCCGCGACGGCGGCACGGAGCCGACGGCCGGGGCGGCCGGGCCGATTCCTCGGAGGCCCGGCCACGCACCGGTGCGAGGCTCCTCGTCACTACTTGCTGACGGCGAAGCGCATCAGGGCCTGTTCGTCCCCCTGCTTGATCTTCCCGGTCTCGTTGATCACCTCGAGCTTCCAACCCGTGCCGACCCGCATCGCCTTGGCCACGGCGCACCCGTTGTCGTTGGTGAGCAGGCTCGGCCAGATGTCGGCGACCTGCTGGCTGCTGCCGCCCGTCGCGTCATACACCTTGAAGCTGATGTTGCGCGCGTTCTGGAAGGCGCTGCGCTTCTTGTAGGCGGCGGCGACGAACACGATGGAGGTGATGTTGGACGGTATCCGCGCGAACTCGACGGTCACCGTCTCGTCGTCGCCGTCGCCCTTCCCCGTCTGGTTGTCCCCGCTGTGCACCAGCGAGCCGTTGCCCATCGGGTCCAGGGAGTCCAGCCCGGCCAGCCGGACCGGTTCCGCTCCCTGCATGGCGATGGCGATCAGGTCGAGGTCGGTGCCGACCTTCTGCCGGAGCTTGCCCAGCAGCCCTCCGCTGCTCCCCGCCGTCGGGTCCCAGGACACCCCGATGGACAGATGTGTCACCCCGTCCAGATCGGCCGGGCCGTCTTCCTTCTTCAGCGTGATCATGCGTGATCCCTCTTGGTGGTCAGACTGCTACCCCTGAAGTGTGCCTGGTGCCGTCGCCGCTCAGCCCACCCGGGTGGTTTTCGGCCATGCGTGTACGGTCCCGGAGACCGGCGGACCGTCAGTCCCCGTTGTCCGTCCCGGCCGCGACGAGACCGTGGTCGGCGAGCGGGCCGACGGTCAGCCCTGCGGCCCGGATGTCGTCCACAAGTTCCGGCAGCATGGTGAGCGCAGGGACCCAGCGCCCCGACGCCGACAGGTCCGCGTCGTGCAGGAGGAGCGTGCCACCGCCGCGCAGATCGCGGCGCACCGTCGTCAGCACGCCCTGGGGGGTGGCGTCCTCGTCCCAGTCCCGTCCCCAGGCGGACCACAGGACCGGCCGCAGTCCGCAGCGCCGGGCGGCGGCCCAGCGACCACCCGTCAGAATCCCGAACGGCGGCCGGTACCAGAGCGGTCGGACGCCCGCGACCGTGCGGACCGCCGCCGCGGCGCGGGAGACCTCGCGCGCGTCCCGGACCGCCGCGGGGAACCACGGCCGACTGTGCGTCCACCCGTGCACGGCGAGTTCGTGGCCGCGGCGGACCATGTCCCGGCCGAGCTCCGGATGGCGCAGCAGGCTCTCCCCCAGTACGAAGAACGTGGCACGTGCGGAGAGCCGGTCCAGCGCGTCGAGGAAGAACGGGGTGGAGCCGGGATCCGGCCCGTCGTCGAAGGTCAGGGCGATGTGACGGGGGTGGCCGAGCCCCGCCAGGGCGGGGAGGCAGGTCCGGCGCAGACCCGGCAGCCAGGTGGCGGCGGGCACGACATGGGCGGTCAGTGCCACCGCCGCCGCTGCCAGCGGTGCGCGGAGGACGGCGGGCAGCAGCTCGCGTCGGTCGTTCATCGGTTCTCGTCCCTCCGTCGGTACGACTGTCGGTCCCGGCCCCTCGGGCTCCGGTGCGATGCGGTTCCGGTCGGGTCCCGATGCCCCGCGACCGCCGGGGGACGCGGGAGGCCCGCGGCCCCGGCGGCCACCCGGCGGGGTTTGAGCACGGCCGGCGTCGGACGGGCTCCCGGCGCGACCGGTTCACCGCACAGCGTCGCCCCCGGCGCCACGCTCACCACGACGTCCCCCGGGGTGAGGACGGGCTGCGAGACGGCCGTCGGGCACCGGGGCCGTCGCCCGCCGGCTCGCCCCCGGCCCGGTCCATGGCGGCCCGTCGTTGCGGCACGGAGGCCGCGCCATTGGCGGGAGCGGCCGGCAGCGCCGGGGCCACGGCGAGGACGTCCACGTGGCGGCGGCTCAGCCGAAGCGGGCCGCGAGCCGGTGGTAGAGACCGGGTGCCACGGCACGCACGCATCCCGGCAGCCGCAGCCAGCCGGGGACGAACACCTCGTCGCGGCCCGCCACATAGGCGTCCCAGAGCGCGTCGGCGACCTTCTCCGGCGGCATCGGCCGGGGCCACGAACGGGCGTACGGCATACCACGCCGTTCGAAGAACGGGGTGTCCACGACGCCGGGGACCAGGTGGGTGACGCGCACACCGGTTCCGCGCAGTTCGTGGCGCAGTGCGGCGGCGAAGGTGGCGATCGCCGCCTTCGCCGCCGAGTAGACCGCTTCGCTGCGGACCCCGGTGGATCCCGCCACCGATCCGATCAGCATGACGTGTCCGCGTCCCGCGGCGAGCATCTGCGGGAGCAGGAGCCGCACCAGGTGGACGACGGAGACCAGGTCGACGGTGAGGACCCGGTCGGCGTCGGCGGCCGGCATGGCGTCGAAGGCTCCGGCCCAGCCGACCCCGGCCGCCGCGACCAGCAGGTCCACCCGACCGGCCGTACCGAGCGCCGCTTCGACGAGCCGCTCCGTACCGCCGAGCGACATCAGGTCCGCGTAGAGCGCCGTCGAGGACGTCGCCGCGGCGACGTCCTCCAGCCGCTCGCGGTCCCGGCCGGCGACCAGGAGCCGCCAGCCTCCCTCGGCCGCGATCCGGTGCGAGACCGCGGCTCCGATGCCCGAGGAGGCTCCCGTCACGAGGGCCACGTCGGCCCGGGTGACGCGGCCGTCCGGCACGTCGCCCTCCGGCACGCCCCGGTAGGCGGTCCCCGGACCAGATGACATGGCCTCTCCCCTGTGTCGGCGCGGTGCGGCTGTGTCGGCGCGGTGCGGCGCGATGCCCCCGCCTCCCGGGGTTCGGGTCCGGGAAAGGATCGGTGGCGCGGGGCTTCGCGCCACCGGGTCTGGTTAGGAGTAGCCCGGGGACGCCCGGGCAAAACCGTCGGGGCCCGGACCTCACTGGACCGCACCGCACCGCTCGCGCCCGCAGAATGGGACCGACCACGTTCAGTGCCCGCTGCCGCACGGCCGCCGGGCGCTGCCGGAGCGGAGGTGATCGTGTTGTCCGCTGCTCATGCGCATGGCCCCTCGGGACCGCGCCGCGGCATCGGCCGATCGGCGGAGTCCGCCCCCGTGCCGGGGCGGTCGGCCGAATCGGCACCTGCCCGCCCCCGACGGCGCGGACCGACCGCCCGCGCCGGACGACGGTCCGTGCCCCGACGACGGACGGGAGCGTGCGCCCGGTGAGCACGGCATCCGGACGTTTCCTCGTCCTGAGCGCCGGCATGGGCTCCGGGCACCACGCGGTGGCAGCCGAACTGACCCGTCGGCTGGAAGCGGGCGGGGGGCGGACGACGACGGTGGACGTCCTCGATCTGCTGCCCGCCGGGGTCGGCTCCGGCCTTCGCGCCTTCTACCGGACGGTCATCCGCCGTCTGCCGGCCGTGTACGCGGGTCTGTACGCGGCGTTCTTCCAGGGGTCGGGCGGGCCCCGGCCGGGCAGCTCACCGTTGGCCGCACTCGCCGAGCGCCGGCTGCTGGAGCTGGTCGCGCAGCAGGAGGCGGACGTCGTCGTGCCGGTCTTCCACCTCGCCGCCCAGCTCACCGGCGGACTCCGCGCACGCGGCGCGCTCACGGCCCCGAGCGCCGTCGTGATCACCGACTTCGCCGTTCACCGTCAGTGGCTCCACCCGGGCAACGACCTCCATCTGTGTCTGACGGCCGATGTGGCCCGCCGGGTGCGGCGGGCGGTGCGGCGCCCGGCCGTCGTCTCCGGCGCGCTGGTGGCTCCCCGGTTCCACGTCCCGGCGCCCTCGGCGGCGGACTGGCGACGGCGCATCGGCTCGCCGGGCCGTCCGCCGGTACTCGTCTCGACGGGTGCCTGGGGGGCCGGAGCCCGGGTCGTGGACACGGCGCGGCTGTTGGCCTCGGCGGGGTACGGGCCCGTCGTGCTCTGCGGGAACAACGCCCGGCTGCGCCGCGGTGTCGCCCGCGTCGATCATGCGAGGGCCCTGGGCTGGGTCGACGACGTCCGGGGACTCATGGCCGTCTCCCGCGCCCTCGTCGACAACGCGGCGGGCCAGACGGCGCTGGAGGCGCTGGCCGCCGGGCTGCCGGTGGTCGGCTACCGCGCCATCCCGGGCCACGGGAGCGAGGGCGTGCACCGCATGGCGGCGCACGGGTTCTCGGACCACGCCCGGGATCCGTGGGCGCTGCTGCGGGCCCTGGACGACGTGACCGCTGCGGGCCCGGTCCGCGAGCGGCGCCTGTCCGCGGCCCGCGCCCTGTTCTCCGGTACCGGGGTGCTCCCGCTCGAAGACCTCGCGCGGGGGAAGGGCGACCACTGCGTCCGGTGACGGACGCGCGTCGGCGCGAGCGCACGGAGGCTCTCGTTCCGAGGGCTCCGGCGCCCGCGCCGCACGACGGACGTCAGTAGCGGAGCGTGCCCGCGATGCCGACCCCGTCGGGAAGTGTTCCGTCGGGGACGAATCGCACCTCCGTGTCGGCGTCCAGCGCCTCCTCGATGAGACTGTCGAGGATGTCCGTCTCGACGCCTTCGGGAGCCGGCTCACCGGCCGGTACGTCGACGATGTGCAGTTGATGGTTGGCGTCGGCGCGGCCCGCCGCGCGCAGGCCCTCCTCCACGAGAACAAGGGCGGCGCGGTGCTCCATGACCGTGTGCCACACCTCCGCCGGCCCCGCGACGTACGCCTTGCGGCCGCGCGCCGCGTCCAGGTCCGCGCGGGCCTGTGCGGCCCGGTCCTCGCGGATCTTCCCGAAGACGGGCTCCAGCCGCTGCTCCAGTTGGGGGATGGCGTGCTTGTCCGCGCCGGTCAGGTCGAGCCTGCCCGCGACGGCTCCGGTGTGCCGCAAGACCTTCTCGAAGGCGGTGGTCAGCTCCGGGCTCCCCACCAGGACCAGCGGCAGCCGCCGCTCGGACATGGCCGCGGTGAAGCGCTCCTCGATGTCCGTGACGTACTGGGCGATGCGTTCCGCGCGGTAGCCGGTGCGGTCGCTGCCGTACGCGGGGCCGGGGATCGCGTCCTCGCGGGACGGCACCTGCGGCCGGGCCGGGAATCCGTGGTCGTCGACCTCGGTCAGGTTTCCGGCGTGGGCCAGGTACAGCTTGCACTCCTCCTGGTCGAGGACCAGGACCCAGTACGGCCGTGCGTACAGATGCGCCGCGACCAGGTTGCGCGTGAGAAAGGTGTCCGTGACCTCGATGCGCTCGGGGATGTCGTGCGGGGAGCGGAACTGCCACGCCTGCGGGTCGTCGTCCGGTGCGAGCAGCACCAGCAGTCCGTCCTCGGGGCGCTGGGCGTCGAACAGCCGCCGGACGGCGTCCTCGTCGAGCTGCCGTTCCAGCCGCATGCGGCCCTCGCGGTCGACGGACGGATCCTCCTTGAGGCGCCGTACTGCCTCGCCGAGGAGGTTGCGCAGGCGGATGGGGTCCTGCTCGTTGGCCGGCCTGGTCCGGTGCGTCGGCATGAGGAGCGAGATCGCCGGGAAGGGGCGCGGGCGGCGCAGGTCCTTGAGTACGGCCGGGGTCAGGTCACTCGTGCGCATCCGTGTCCTCCCTGGGGCGGCTGGCAACTGGTGATCGCATTCCAGGGGACCACGGCACGCCACGACCCGCGATCGGGACGGGGCCGCGGGCACGCTGGGGGGGTGCCCGCGCCGCCGCTGCCCGGGGCCGATTGCTCAGCCCACCGCCGCGGGCGACGAGCCGCCGGGCACGGCCAGACGGGGTGTGCCGGTACCGTCGGCGGGAACGGTCCAGATGTCGCTCGTCCGTCCGGCGGCGCCCGGCCGGGCGTACCCGACCGCGGAGTCGTCCAGCCAGGCCGCCTGGTCGTCCACGCTGTGCGTCTCGGCGAGGGGTGTCTCGCGCATGGTCCGCAGGTCGAGAACGTACAACCGCCAGGGCGCGGCCGGGTCGTCGGAGACCTTCTTCTTGAAGGCGAGCCGGGTGTTGTCGGGCGACAGGGACGGGCACTCGACATTCTGCCGCAGTGCCGTGGCCGACCAGTTCCTCATGTCCCCCTCGACCAGGTACGTGCGGCCCTTGGTGGAGACGGTGGCGTAGAAGCGGTTGTCGTCCCGGGCGAAGGAGACACCCCAGTAGTTGACGTCGGGGGCGTGGTAACGCTTGCCGTCGATGGTCAGGGGGATCTCCTCGATGGACTTGATGAGGTAGCCGGTGCGCAGGTCGAGGACGGCGGTCCGGGTGGAGAAGGCGGTGGTGGCATACGAGTCGCCGGTGGCGAACACCGTCCAGGACAGCATCCGTCCGGACGCCGAGACCCGGGCACGGGTGGGAATGCCCGGCACGGTGATCCGGCGCTTCTCCCGCAGGTTCCGGTCGAACACGATCGCCTGGGTCCTCGGCAGCACACCGGGCCGGGTGCGCAGGCAGATGGCGCTGTCACCGGCGGCGTAGAACCGGTCGCAGGCGGGACCACCGGTGGTGCGGGCACCGGCCGTGCGCGTGCCGACCGTCCGGGCCGCGGTCGCGCGGTCGTCGGCGGTTGCGGCGAGCGGCTGGCGCGCGACGCGGCCCGTGTCCGAGTCACGGAAGTAGAGCGCGGGCCCGACGACGGTGAACGAGGCGTCGGCGTCGGCCTGTTGCCCCTGTGAGCGGTGTTGCGCGTGCAGGGCGTAGCCGACGGATCCGCCCGCGAGGAGCAGTACCGCGGCCACCACGACGGCGATGCGGGACCGGGGGCCCAGCGGCGTCGTGGGCTTCGGGAACCTGGTGCTCATGCGGTCGGCCTTTCGGTGGTCGGGGCTTCTGGCCGCCCGGCGGCCGGGTCGGCGGAGGGGTCGCGCGGCAGCAGCGTCCAGCCGACCGCGAGCGCGGCGAGCAGCGCCGACACCGCGGCCCACAGTGCGGGACTCGGCCCCCACACCGTCCAGGCGGCGCCGAAGCCCGCGGCGGCGAGCATCCGGGCCAGCGCCTGGCCGGTCTGGAGCAGGGCGAGTCCGCCGGCCCTGCCGTCGGCGGGCAGCACGGGTGAGGCGAGGGCCATCAGCACGCCGTCGGTGGTGGCGTAGAAGACCCCGAGCAGGACGAGGACGGGGACGACGAGCAGCGGGACCGGGCCGCCCGTCGGGGCGAGGAGTGCGACGTACACGCCGAGCAGGGCGACGTGTCCGTACAGGAACGGCAGCCGTCGGCCGACCCGGTCCGCGATCCGGCCCGCCGGGACCGCGAGCAGCAGGTAGCACGCCGCCGCACCGAGCGGCAGCAGCGGGAACCAGCCGATGGGGAGGTCGAGGCGCTGCTGGAGCAGGAGGTAGACGAAGGCGTCGCCGATGGTGGCGGCACCGAGCAGGGCGGCGGCTCCGAGGATCTTCCTGAAGCCCCGGTCGCGGAGCGCGCCGAACACCTCGCGCCGTCGGGGTGCCGGTCTCGTCGTGGGCACTGCCCGGTGCCCGGGCACGTACAGGACGAGGAGCAGCACGCCGAGCAGGCCGACGCAGAAGCTGACGACGAACACCGCGTCGTAGGCGTCGGCCGTCGCCCAGAGCAGGGCGAACGCGGCGAGCGGGCCGAGCAGGGCGCCGGTGGTGTCCATCGCCCGGTGGACGCCGAAGGATCGGCCGAGCGTCTCGGGCCTGCTGCTCAGCGTGATCATGGCGTCGCGGGGTGCGGTGCGGATGCCCTTGCCGACGCGGTCTGCGGCGAGTGCGGCCGCGATCCCGGCGGTGGCGCCGCCCGCGAGGAGCAGGCCGAGCCGGGAGAGGGCGGAGAGGGTGTAGCCGATCCCGGCGACCCGCTTGTGCCGGTGCCCGCGGTCGGCGGCGTGCCCGCCGACCAGCCGGACGATGGCGGTCGCACCGTTGAACAGGCCGTCCAGGAAGCCGAATTGGAGGGGTGAGAGACCCAGTCCGAGGACCAGGTAGAGCGGCAGCACCGCGGTGACCATCTCGGAGGAGATGTCGGTGACGAGGCTGACCGTGCCGAGTGCGAGGACGGTGCCGGGGACACGGCGGCCCGCCCCGCCATTACGGGGCGGGGCCGACGTGTCCCGGCGGCCTGTGGTCGCCAGGTACATCAGTGGCAGGTGTACTTCGGGCTGGTGTCCTTGGCCTTGCCGTCGGTGCCGACGTAGCTCCAGCTGTACCCGGAGTCGGTGAAGTCCAGTTTCAGGACGCCGTATTGACCGCTGATCCGCTTCTGGCTGTTGGGCTGGACGTCCTCGATGGGGTAGGGCTCGGCACCGCCCATGCCGCCGATGATCTCGGTGATTCCGTCGGCGGTGGCCTTCCCGTCGGGGTTCTGCGGGGCGAAGCGTTCGTAGTGGTGGTCGTGTCCGTTGAGCACGAGGTCGGCCTTGGCCCCGTAGAGGAGTTTCCAGACCGGCCTGCTGACCGGGTCGTTGCCGTGTCCGCCCGAGGAGTACAGCGGGTGGTGCCAGAAGGCGGCGATGCACGCCTTGTCGTTGGCGGCCAGGTCGGCCTTGAGCCAGTCGATCTGGGCGCTCTTGTCGAGGGAGTTGGAGTCGAGGGCGATGAAGTGCCAGTTGCCCTCGTCGAAGCTGTAGTAGGTCTTCCCCTGGGGGTAGGCGATGGCGCCGAAATACGCCTTGTAGCCGGCCAGGGATCCGGCCGGGTCGTAGGTCTCGTGGTTGCCCGGGACCGGGTGCGTCTTGTTCTTGAAGGCGCCCCAGGTCTTGTCGTAGTAGGCACGGTAGTCGGCGATCCGGGCGTCGTCGTACTGGTTGTCGCCCATCGTCAGGTAGAACTTCGGGTTGATCTGCTGGGCCAGCGCGGCGGTCCTGGGGTGGGCGCAGTCGCTGTCGGAGGCGGTGCACTGGGCGGCGATGTCACCGGCGGCGACCACGGTGAAGGCGCCGGTCTCCGGGGGTGTGCCGTCGCCCCTGCCGTACACCTCGGCCTCGTGCAGCGAGTAGCCGTACGAGGTGCCGCGCGCGGTTGCGTACACGCGCAGGTAGCGGCCCCTGCCGGTGAGGTCCGGCCAGTCGTCGGTGCCGCCGTTGCCCGCCTTCTCCTCGGCGAGCCGGGTCCAGGACGTGCCGTCGGCGGAGATCTCGATCCGGTACGCCTTGGCGTACGCGGCCTCCCAGTTCAGCTTCACCCGTGTGACGTCGGCGGTGGCGCCGAGGTCGACGCGGATCCACTGCGGGTCCTTGCCCTCGACGCTCGCCCAGCGGGTGTCCGGGTCGCCGTCGAAGGCGTTCTGCGGGCCGAGGCCGGAATCCTCGCTGGAGGACGCGGTGGCCGGTTTGCCACGGGAGATGAGGGGGTCGGCGGCTGCGTCGGCCCGGTCGGGGTGCGCGAGCAGCAGGGCGCCCACGAGGGCGAGGACGGTGGCGAGGACCATGCCCGCCGTGCGGCGCCGTGTGGGGGTGAGAAGGGGAACTGGGCCGTTCAGGTGCATACCTGGACTCCTGGCCTGGGGGGTGGCGAGAGCTGGGCATCGGTTCGATCGCGCGCCCCTCCCGGACGGGCGGGGGCGCATCCCGGCGGCCGGGGCAGAGCTCTCGCTGAGCGCGTCATGCCCACGGGTCGGGCACCGCGCCAGGCCGCCGCCCGGAATGCTAGCGAACAGTAAAGTTTCCTACCAGTCCTCAACTCGCTTTGTTCCGCGACGCGTTGAAGCACGTGGACAGCTTGCACACACCCGTTCGACAGGGTGTCGCCGCCTTCACACCCGTTCCCGCATCGCTCCCGGTCGCCGCACGGAGCCGTACACGGGCACGACAGGACGGGGCGGATCACCGACGGGCGCGCAGAGCCGGCCGCCGCCTCACCCGGCGGCCTCCTCCTCGTCGTCGCCGACCGTGTAGGCGTCCTTGACCTTGACCTCGGTGACGCCTCGGCCCTCGGGGAACACGCGACGCCAGTCGCCCGTGACGTGGAGTTCGTCGGTGCCCATCGCCCGCACGACGACGAGGCCGCCCTCGTGCGCCCTGAGCGCCTTCGTCCAGAGGTTGGCGAAGGCCTGCGAGCGGATGATGTGCATCCAGTCCGGCCGGTACAGCTCCCGGTTGTAGTTCGACTCCCCCATGGTGGAGACGAACTTCGCGTACATCGCCTTCACGTACTCCAGCGTCACCTCGTCGCCGGAGGCGATCGCCGTGTCCCTGGCGTCCTTGAGCGCGACGCGGAACTTCTCCAGCAGGTTCTCGGTGGCCCCGGAGGTGAAGGACTCGTGGATCCGCGGGGGGGCGCACAGTCCGTACTTCGGACCCGACAGTCGCAGCAGCAGACGCAGCGTCGGCTCGGTCACCCACAGCGGCCCGGCTTCGTCCCGGTTGCCGATCGGATTGGGCAGCACCGCCGCGTGCTCCCACTCGGGCGGGGTGATCAGGTGGACACCGGCGCGGCGGCGGTCGTGGTCGAATCCGGTCGAATGCTCCAGCTGCCCCAGCGGCAGATGGGTCTTGAGCGCGGAGAGGTAGGCACCGTTGATGTCGAGTGCCGTCACCTCGTGGCGGCCGGGCGGGAGTTCCGGGCGGGTCCATTTCGGCCGGGCCTCCCAGATCTGGTCCGCGCCCCGGGACGTCCGCTTCTTCAGGATGTCGGGAATCCAGGGATGGGCGATCACGTCGTAGCGCGCACCCTTGCGGGTCTCGTCCAGCAGTCGCATCGCGTCCGGGATCGCCCGCTTCGACAGGGCGGCGCCGGCCGCCTCGACGTCACCGCCGTGTTCGTCGAGCGCGCTGCGCACCGCCTGGTGAATCAGGCCGACCGGGCCGGACGACTCCTGCGACGCGCGCCGGGCCGCGGTGCGCGGTGCGGCGGACCGTCCCGATGCCTGCCGGGGGGATGCCCCGGCACGATGACCGGCAGGGGTCGGCAAAGGCGCCGCTCCGGCCGTCGCGGCGGGCGGACGGCAGTCGGCCGCGTCCAGGTGCTGGGCGAATCCCGCGACCCGTTGCGCGGCGGGGTGCCCGCACAGCACACACGGCTCGGCGGCGGCGAGGGGCTCCACGTCGTCCGCCTCCTGCCCGGAACCGGGGGCGGCGGCATCGGCGGGCGTGGCGGTGCCGGGTGCCGGGACAGGTGTCCCGTCCGGTGCCGTCGCAGGTGCGGAGCCGGGCTCCGGGTCGGGCCCGGCGTCCGGCTCCGGGTCGGGCTCGGGGCCCAGCTTGGCGCTCAGCCCGTCCAGCAGGTACGCGTACCTGGCACGCGTCTCGCCGGAGGGATCGCGGCCGCTCTCCCATCCGGCCACGGTCGACGGGCCCACGCCGAGCGCCCGGGCCACCTGTGCCCGGGACAGCCTGGCCCGTTCCCGCAACGCGCGCCGCATGTCGGCGGCCGGGAGCCGGGCCTCGGGGCCGACGGCGGCCAGCAGCGAGTCGATCGCGTCGAATTCACTCACCGGAGCGCCCGCCTCGGATGTAGGTGACGGGATTGCGGGACAGGTGCGGGCTGGGGGTGGGGCGGCCGACGCGCGGATCGCCGAGCAGGACCTCGCCCTCGAGCGCGTAGCGGTCGCCGTGCTTGGAGATGCCGGTGATCCGCGCCACCGCGAGCACGGTGCCCGCGGTGTTGATGATCTGCACCTCGCTCTGGGACAGGGCACGGTCGGCGTTGAACTTCCAGATGCCCCGGCCGGCTTCCCACGCCTCGTCCTCGCTCATGCCGGAACGCCAGCCGAGGACGGTGCGCGCCAGGGAGTCACCCTCGCCGGCGGCACGCTCCGCACCGATCCGGATCTGCAGCACCCGTCCACTCCTCCCGAACTCCTCAACTTGTTACGAAGTTAACATCACCACCGCAGCGACCCGAACGCAGCGCGCCCGCCCGGCCGCCGCACCGCACGACCGGACACCCCGACCGGTCCGTCGCGGTGCGGCTCCGGCGTCCGGGATCGCGGCGGGCGGCCGGAGAACCGGCGGAAATCACGGCGGACCGGATGTCGGCGCGTCACGGAGGAACGCCGCCCCCTCACCGGAGAAACTCCCCTTCATGACACACACAGCCAAGGCATACCTCGTGGGCGGCCCCGACGATCTCCCCGAGCGAATCGTCCCGATCGGCGCCCCGGGCGGCGACCTCAAGATCTCGTTCCGTGGCGGATACGAGCACTTCAGAGTCACCACCCGCCGCCAGGAGACCTCGGAGGGCCCCCTGCCCGTCTACGAATGGTGGGAACGCACGGAGTTCCCGGGCTGAGCACCGGCCGCGGCGACCCGCCGCCCCATCGACGCCCCTCGGTCGCCACGCCGGGTGCGAGGCCGGCCGCACCGACCGGTACGGCCTCGCACACCTCACAGGAAACAGCAGGTCAGAGGCCCGATGCCGCGCACCGCGGCAACCGCGCGAGTCACTTTCCCGGCGTGTCAACGACGGACACGCCGTCACCGGGGTGAGCGGGCCTCAGAAAGTCGCCCGGACGGGTCAACGATTTATCAACCCGCCCTCTTTTATGGGCAGTTGAGAATTCATCAGATTATCCGCAAATAGCATTTGGCGTACTTTCTATCCCTCGATCGGCGTTCCGGCGGCACGAGCCAACGTGTCCGATATGACAGCTATGGGGTCCGTCAGTACGTTCAATCTCGGGCCGACTGCTCAGCCGGCCTCACTGAGACAGGAGAAGTGACATGGTTACCCGTTCCACCGTTGTGACCGCCGCCGTGGCGGGTGCCGCGGCCCTGGCGGCCACCGGCATCACCTACGCCTCGGCCGCCACCACCGAGCCGCCGGTCCAGGCGGCCCCTATCGTCCAGCAGGCCCCCGCCCCCACCACGGCCCTCACCGGCGGCGACGCCGGCAAGGGCAACGAGGGCAAGGGCAACGAGGGCAGGGGCAACGAGGGCAGGGGCAACGAGGGCAGGGAATACGGAAAGGGCCGCGACCGCGGACGCGAGCACTACGAGGGCCGCATCCACATCAACGAGCGCACCTACTCCGACGAGCGCGGCGGCTGCATCACCGTCGTCAGCGGGCTCGGCTCCAAGAGCCTCAACATCCGCAACGAGAGCCGCCGGACCATCGAGGTCTTCCGCGGCGCCACCTGCGACAACGGCGCCCCGATCGCCACCGTCGGCCCGCACAGCTCCAGCGACGGGGTCTTCCCCGGCCACGTCAAGGGCGGCGTGCACGTCCACGACGGCGTCGTCGGCAGCTTCCGCGTGATCGGGCACCACGGCGACCGCGAGGACGACCGCGGCGGCGACCGTGGCGGAGACCGCTACTGACCCGACCATCCATCCGACCGCACATCACACACGCAACCCCGGCCCGCCGGAATCGGGCCGGGGTTCCGTGCGCTTCGGGCGCCCGGGGAGGTCCGGGACCCGGCGGTCCCGGACCCGGTCAGCCGACGTTCACGTCGATGCAGGCGTAGAAGGCGTTCGCGGTGTCGGCGATGTTCCACACCGCGAGGACCTTCTGCTTGCCCGTCAGCCCGCCGAAGCTCACCTGGTGGGTGACCGTGGCGCCGGGCTGGGCACCGTTGTCGTTGAATTCCGCGATCTTCCGGCCGCCCGCGAAGTACTGCCAGGTGCTCGTGGCGTGCCGGGCGGTCAGGACCCACTGGAAGGAGGTGGTCCCGCTCACCGGGGTCACCTTCCAGCCCTTGGAGTCGTCGTCGAGTTCGGCGAACCCGGCGTTGCCACCGCTGCAACTGGTCAGCCCCTTGGGGCCTTCCACGCTCTGCGGCTCGTACTTGATCGCTCCGCAGCTCACGGTCCCGGCGGCGCACTGGGCCTGGCGGCTCGGCGGCGACGAGATGTATCCGTGGCCACTGGCGGAACCGGTCGGCAGGCTCAGGGCCAGTACCGGGGCGAGCAGAGCCCCTACGGCGGCGGCCGTCTTCCTTTTCGCGTGCATGTTTCTCCTTCACATGAGGCGTCGCCGCACACAGTCGGATTGTGGGGACCCGGTGATGGCGGACCGGCCTCTCCAGTGTGGGGACCAAGAGGCGCGAAGGGCACGGCAAGATCCACCGGAACGTACGCCCGGCAGTCGCAGGCGTCCGAAGGCGGCCTTGCACTTGGACTAGACCATAGCCAATGGTGAGTCGGCGTCAAGGGTGCCGGCACGGAGGAAGTTCACCGGCACGACATCAGGGCGTCCCCCGCCGTCCGGCCCGCGCGACGCGCCCCTCGTGGCGTCCCCCTCGTGACGCGGCACCGGCCCGTCGCACCGCCGAGGCGCTCGCGCACCGACTCCGCGCGACCGGCTCGCCGCGCCGCATCGCGGGAGGGTCGGCCCGATCGGGCACGGCCGGGCCGACAATGGCGACGTGTCCACCGTTTCCCCCTCCACCGGTCACGACTCCCGGGGCGAATGGACCCCGCTGCTCCTGTCGGCCGCCTCGGGGGCGGCGGACGCGTTCACCTTCCTCTGCATCGGCCAGGTCTTCGCCGGCGTGATGACCGGAAACCTCGTCCTGCTCGGCGCCTCCGCCGTCGGCACCGGCGAGCACGGGGTGGCCCCGCGAGTGCTCACCTCGCTCGCCTGGTACGGCATCGGGGTCGCGTTCGGGGCGTGGGCGGCCGGACGTCTGCGGTGGCCGCCGCCGGTGACGCTGCTGTGCGAGGTGGCGCTGCTGACGGCGGCGGCCGCGTTGTGGGGGCTGGGTGTGATCACCTCCGACGGCGACCGCCTGGGGCTGCTGGCCCTCGTCGCCACGGCGATGGGCATTCAGGGCCGCATCCTCGGTACCCCCACGAACTACTTCACCGGCACGCTCACCTCCCTCGTGGGCCGCGCGGCCCTGCGGTCGTGGACGCAGGAGGACCGCTGGGCGTCGGCCCGGCTGGTGGCGGTAGTGGCGGGTGCCGCCGTCACCGCGCTCGCGGTGCGAATACGGCCGGAGGTCGCGGCCGCGGTCGCCGTGGTACCCGCGGCCGGCGCCCTGTTGGCCGGGACCGGACCATCGCCGCGGTCGCGCGACTGAGCCCCGGGCCCGTGCGGACGGGTACGCCTTCCGGACCGGGGCGCACCGCGTCCGGCGAGGGAGCCCCGGCCGGATCGGGGGTGTCCGGCCGGGGCGATCGAGGTGGGGCGCAGGGAGCAGCCCCTACATAGATGAACGATAAACCATCCTCTCGCCCCGCGGGACCGCCCCCGGTCCGTGATCCACGACACGCGACCACCGATCCGCGCGACACCCCCGCACGGACCTCCGGGCGACGAACGGACCCCTGACGACCGCCGCCGGAATCACTCGCGCACCCGCCTCCACTCCGGCCGCGCACCGTCCGCCGACGGCACCCGACGGACGCACGGGCACACACCCGCCACTCATCCCCATGAGTCAACGTCCCTCCACAGAAAGACCGTTCGACAGAGACTCACTCCGTGGCGCCTGTGGCATATGCCAGAAGCAACAACATATCGAGTGTCGCCAAATCCCTTACGCACCCCCGCGGCCTGTGCCAGAGTCGGTTCCGGTCCACCCTTCGGACCTGGTCGCGCCGCGCCTGTATCGGAGTACGAGATGCCGCCCCCTCTGTCCGCGGACCGCCCCTCCCCCGGGCCACCCGAATATGACGCCGTCGATGTGCTGATCGATCGGACCCGTCAGTTGCGCGGCGCGGTGGACGCCGTGCGGCGGGATGCGGTGCTGATCGACGACGAGGATCCGCAGGCACGTTGGCAGCGGGCACTGTGCGAACTGGCGGTCCACCACCTCGACGATCTCGGCGCACAGCTGGGGCAGCTCAGGGAAGGATGCGCGCGGGAGCCGGCCCGGACGGCGGAGCGGGCCGGGCCGGCTCCCGTCGGGAACGGCCCCGCCGACGACGCGCCCTCCCCCTCGGATCCCCGTTCGCCCATCGGCAGGGTGGGCAGCGCCGAGTGGAATCTGCTGACCGACGAAGTGGCCTGGTCCGAAGAGCTGTTCCAGATTTTCGGCAGGTCACCCGCCGCAGGCCCGCTCTCCCTGGACGAGCTCCCGTCCGTGCTTCTTCCCGAGGACCAGCCCCTGCTCACCGCGCTGGTCACGGACTGCCTGGTGGACGGAAAGCCGATAGACGGCGAATTCCGCATTCTGCGGGCCGACGGAGACACGCGCACGCTCCACATGATGGGCGAACCCGTTCTCGACACGGACGGCTGCACCGCCTCCATGTGGGCGGTCCTGCGCGATGTCAGCGAGCTGCGCCGCAGCCAGCGGACCGTACGACGGACCCGGGACTCGCTGCACCGTCGGCAGCACATGGCACGGACCGAGCGCAGGATGGCCGTCGAGCTCCAGGAAGCCGTGCTGCCTCCGTGGCGGGGGTCGCTGCTCCTGCCCTCACATGGCGCGGGCGCTCTGGACATCGCGGCCCACTACCTTCCGTCGGCGTCCGGCTCCCTGATCGGGGGCGACTGGTACGACGCGCTGGAACTGCCGGACGGCAGGACGGTGCTCACCGTCGGCGACCTGACGGGCCACGGCATCCGGGCGACGTCGTCCATGGCGATGCTGCTGGGTGCCCTGCGCGGGATGGCCGTGGCCGGAATCGAGCCCGGGGCCCTGATGGGCCATCTCAACCAGTTGCTCGAATCCTCCGCCCAGCCGGCCCTCGGCAGCGCAATGTGCTGCCGCTTCGATCCGGCCAACGGCACTCTCGCCTGGGCGCAGGCGGGGCACCCCGCACCGCTGCTGTTCCGCAACGGAGAGGGGCGCCCGCTGCCGTCTCCCGACGGCGTCCTGCTCGGCGCGACGTCCGAGGTCGCCTACGAGCAGGACGAAGTGAACCTGCTGTCGGGCGACGTGCTGGTCCTGCACACCGACGGACTGAACCGTCACGGCGACCGGGACGAGGGACCGGACCCCCTGCTCGCCCTCGCACCGCGCTTCGCACACGCCCGCACGGCACAGGAGTGCGTGCGTACGATCGTCGCGGAGTTCGGTGGCGCCCAACGCCTGGACGACGCGTGTGTGCTGGTCGCCCGCATCGACGCATAGGGCACGACGGCACACGTACGCGGACACCGACGAACGCCGCGGAACGACGCACGGCACGGGAGGACGGGACCGCCCGCGGGCACGCTGCCCGGGCAGCCGGTGGCCGAACAATGATCCGTTCGGGCGGCGGTCGACCCTGCTCCATGACCGGCCCGCTCACGCGGTGCCCGCGTATCAGATCTCGGACGAACGCCTGGGCTGCTTGATGACGGAGTTCTGCGGCATGGAGACCTTGATCTCCTCGCGCAGGTCCTCGATCTTCGCGTAGCCCGCGAACTGGCCCGTCAGCCGGTACATCTCGCGCAGCCTGTCCCAGGTGCGGTGCGAGGAGGTCTCCCCCATCGTCACCAGCGCCAGTCGGGCATAGCGGTCGGCCTGTTCGGGATCGTCGGCGATGAAGCACGCCGAGGCGAGCGAGATGTAGTCGAAGATCTTGGACCGCTGGCGGCCGTTGACCCGCAGTTCCAGCGCCCGCTTGGCATGGCGCTGGGCCACCACCGCCACCGACGGGTCGTGCTCGGCGAGCGTACGGAACGCCAGGGCCTGCATGCCGTGCAGGTCCGCCTCGTCGAACATCTGCATCCAACTCGGCGGTGGCACATCGGTCCGGTCCGAGACGAAGAGCTCCTCGGCCTTGCCCAGCGTGCGCCGCATCGTCTGGCCCCGTCCCATCGACGCCTGTGCCCACGCCTCGATGGTGTACAGCATCGCCCGGGTGCGCGGCAGGACCATGTCGCCGGAACCGGACTTGGCGAGCTTCATCAGGTCCAGTGCCTCGTCCGGACGGCCGAGGTGGATCATCTGGCGGGCCGCCCGGGACAGTGCCTCGCCCGCACGCGGGCGATCGCCGCCCTCACGTGCGGCATGGGCGGCGATGACGAAGTACTTCTGCGCGGTGGGTTCGAGACCGATGTCGTGGGACATCCATCCCGCGAGCACCGAAAGGTTGGCCGCGACGCCCCACAGGCGGCGTTGCAGGTGTTCGGGATGGCGGTAGGCGAGCATGCCGCCCACCTCGTTCAGCTGGCCCACCACGGCCTTGCGCTGGAGGCCGCCGCCCCGGGACGCGTCCCAGGCGCGGAACACCTCGACGGAGCGTTCGAGCGCCTCGATCTCCTCCGACCCGATGGGCGCCGCCTCATACCTGTCGAATCCTGCGGGGTCGGCGTGCGTCGGGGTTTCGGTTCGTGGGATGTCGGCCGCGAGCACGGGGTCGCTGTGCAACCAGCCGTGCATGGGTCCGGTGATGGTCGATCCTGCGGCGAGCGCGGCGCCCGCGCTCACCAAGCCGCGTCGGTTGAGCATGAGGTCCATTCCCGTGAATTCGGTGAGGACCGCTGCCGTCCGCTCGGGCGCCCACGGCAGTCCGTCGGGATTGTTCTCCGCCCCGACCTCCCGCCGTTTCCCCACACGCCCGCGTCGGCCGAACCCGAGGTCCTCGATGGTCACGACACGGCCGAGCCGCTCGGTGAACAGGGCTGCCAGCACCTTGGGCACGGGATCACGCGGGGACTCCCCCGTCTCGATCCAACGCCGCACCCGCGAGGTGTCGGTGGCCAGTTGCGGATGGCCCATGGCCGCCGCCTGCCGGTTCACCAGCCTCGCGAGTTCGCCCTTGGACCAGCCGGCGAGGCCGAACAGGTCGGACAGGCGGGTGTTGGGTTCTCCGGTCACGTCAAGCCCCCAGGTTCTCGGCTGTATCGACAGTAACCCCCTGTCAGATGCGTCGCGACTATTCGCCAGGGTTCGCCAGGGTGCGCCAGATGGTCTGCCACCCGCGCGCCGGTGTCAGGTAGGAAAGCGCCTCCCCGCCCGGCAGCCCTCGGTACTCCCCAGGGTGCCGAACGGCCGTCGGCGGGGCGGTGCACGCAACTTGTCGGCGCACGAAGGGATCTGTCTCGCCCATGTACACAGCATCGTCCTCCGTGACCGCCCCGCCCCGGCCGCTTCGTCCCCTGGGGGCGGGCGGTGGACCGTACCTCGCTCCGCATGCCGCGGCGTCGGCGTCCGGAGGGGTCCGGCCGAGGCGAGCGGCGGGGGTGGGCGGCGCGCCGCTCAGCGGGCGGCTGGACCTGTCCGGTCCGCAGGGCGCCCAACTGAGGATGGTGATCGCCTCGGTGCAACGCATCTGCCCGGAGTTCAACCCGGTGCAGGTGCTGCGTCGCAGCGGCCGTTCGGTGCTGCTGGTCGGCTCCACCGGACGCACGACCGCGGTCGCCAAGTGTTTACTCGATCACTCACCCGCCTGGTCCGAGCGGTTCCGTCACGAAATAGCTGCATATCGCGCGTTCGTCCGGCACCGTCCGCCGGTGCGGGCGCCCCGGCTCATCGCTGCCGACCCGGAGAACTGCGTCCTGGTGATCGAGCGGATGCCCGGCCGGGTGGCGGCGCTGACCCGCCACCCCTCGGAGGCGCCGCCCCGGGCCGACGTGCGGACCGTGCTGGGAGCGGTCGCCCGCGTCAACTCGTGGCGTCCGGCCCCCGGTCTGTTCGAGGCCCCGCTGGACTACGCCTCGCGGATCGCCCGCTACCACGAGCTCGGGCTGTTCACCGATCGTGATCTCGGGGACCTGCAGAAGCTGTTGCACGGCCTGGCGCACACGGGCGGCCGGCAGACTCCGTGGCAGTTCTGCCACGGTGACGCGCTGCTCTCCAACATCCTGCTGTCGCCCACCGGCCCGGTGCTGGTGGACTGGGAGCACGCGGGCTGGTACCTGCCGGGGTACGACCTGGCGACGCTCTGGACCGTGCTGGGCGACGCCCCGGCGGCACGGCGTCAGATCAGCCAGTTGGCACAGGCGGCGGGCCCCGCGTCGCGCGACGCGTTTCTGGTGAACCTGATGCTGGTGCTGACGCGGGAGATCCGTACCTACGAGACGGCGGTCCAGCGGGCCCTGCGCGATCCGGTGCCACCGGGCGCCGGTCAGGACCGGCCGGGTGCGCTCTCGTCGAGCGAGGAGCAGCGGTTGTTGCTCCGTCGGCTGCACGACGACTGTGCGATGGCCCGTCGGGCCGTTCGTGCCGCGGTCGGCACTCGCTGACCATTCCAGGGGGGAAACGCTGCGGGTCCGGTGCCGACACACCGGGCCCGCAGCGTTGTCGTGGGGCCGCCCGTGGCCTCCGGTGCGCTCAGTGCGCGCGCACGATGTCCACGTCGGACGCCTTGACGAAGGCGATGCGGTGACCGATCTGCACCGTCACGTACTTCTCCGCGCCCCGGAAGTACGCGTGGTCGAACGGGTAGGAGGAGTCGATCGTCGGGGCGTAGAAGTAGCCCGTGGGTGCCTCGCCGCCGCCGGGGTAGGACTGGCCGGCCTTGATCGTGTACGGGAGCGGCGAGCCCACCGGCCCGCCCGCGAAGCCCGCCGGGTACTCGGACTTCTCCGGGTACGCCACACCGTAGACCGGCACCTCGCCGCGTCCCGCCCTGGGCCTGACCAGGTACCCGGCGGTGGGCGTGGTGGTCCGGGTGTGTGCCGGGGTCCGGAACCACGCCTTCTGGCCGTACCACCAGATCGCCGTCCAGCCCGGGACGCGGTCCGCGACGACGGCCTGCTGGGTGGAGCTGATCTTGCTGCCCCAGTCGGCGGCGCAGTTCGTGCCGGGTGAACCGTCCGTGTGCAGGCCGGGGTCGGAGAACAGTGGGGCGTCGGCGGACGGCGCGGTGTGGAGCGGAACGGCGCCGGAGCCCTGCACCGGCAGGTCGACGCCCTTCTCGCAGTCCCGGAACGCCTGCTTGTTCCGCTTGAAGTCCGGGCTGACGGTGACGAGTTCGCTGTTCTTGCCGGCGGTCGGCACGGTGGGCCCGCCGAGCAGCGCCATGAAGCGGTTCCAGTCCCAGTACGGGCCCGGGTCCCAGTGCATGTTCTTGGTTCCGGCCGCACTGGTGGGCGGTACACCGTCGTGGCCGATGATGTGCTGGCGGTCGAGCGGTATGTCGTACTTGGCGGCGAGGTGGCGCACCAGCCGGGCGGTCGAGCGGTACATCTCGGGGGTGTACCAGGTGGCGCCCTCGACGGCGACGCCTTCCTGCTCGATGCCTATGGAGTGGCTGTTGATGTACCAGTTGCCCGCCTGCCAGGCGACGTCCTTGTTCTTCACCATCTGGGTGACGTGGCCGTCGGCGGAGCGCACCACGTAGTGGGCGGACGTCTGTTTCAACGGGTTCTGGAAGATCTTCAGGGTGGTGTCGAAGTCCTCCTCGGTGTCGTGCAGAACGATGAACTTGATCTTGTTGGTGTGGGGGCGGTCGGAGGTGTCGTAGTTCCCGTACGTCTCCTTGTCGGCCGGATCGCCCGTCTGCCGATAGGCCGCCGGCACCCAGTCGCAGGCGAGGGAGCGCGGGCACTCGGGCCGTACTTCTTCCGCGCCGGCCTGCGCGGTGGGGCTGAGCAGTGCCACGCTCAGTGCACCGACCGTCGTCAGCGCGACTGCGAGTCCGGTCCTCTGCTTGGACGTCATGACAACCTTTCCTGGAGACGTGCGTGGAGCTGGGTGTGCCTGAAGCCGTGCGTGTTCCGTTCTCACGTGTTCCGTTGTGCGCGCACACTCTCCGACCTGAGATGACAGCACGTCAAGGGTTCGGCGGGCACGGCGGATCGAGCCAGTGGACCAGACCACTGGCACCCCCTCCGACCTGCGAGGGGAAGACATCGGGGCGGATTCGGCGATGCGTGGTTCCGACGGTCCCGAACGGATCGGACCGGTGGCCGCCGCATACGCGTGCACCGCGACCGAAGCGACCATTCATGTGACTAATCCTCACTGTGCGTACCCGGATCGGCCGCAGGGTAGGGCTCGCGCGGACAACCGGTTCGTGCGGTCTGCGCACGGCGACATCTCGAAAGGCCCGACACACATGGCTCAGCCCTTCACCCTGCCGGACTTCTACGTCCCGTATCCGGCGCGGCTCAACCTCCATGTCGAGGAGGCGCGGCGGCACACCAAGGAGTGGGCGCGCGGTATGGGGATGCTGGAGGGGTCGGGCATCTGGGAGGAGAAGGACCTCGACTCCCACGACTACGCGCTGCTGTGCGCGTACACCCATCCCGACTGCTCGTCCGAGGCGCTGTCGCTGGTGACCGACTGGTATGTGTGGGTCTTCTTCTTCGACGACCACTTCCTGGAGCTGTTCAAGCGCACCCCCGACCGTGCGGGCGGCAAGCGGTACCTGGACCGGCTGCCGGCCTTCATGCCGATGGACCGCGGGGCGCCGATGCCGGAGCCGACGAATCCGGTCGAGGCGGGCCTCGCCGATCTGTGGACGCGGACGGTACCGAGCATGTCCGACGCCTGGCGGGCCCGGTTCGCCGAGGCCACGAAGAACCTTCTCGACGAGTCGTTGTGGGAGCTCGCCAACATCGACGAGGGACGCATCGCGAATCCCGTCGAGTACATCGAGATGCGGCGCAAGGTGGGTGGTGCCCCGTGGTCGGCGGGTCTCGTGGAGTACGCGGCGGGCGCGGAGGTCCCCGCGGCGGTGGCCGACGAGCGCGCGCTGCACGTGCTGCGGGACACCTTCTCCGACGCCGTGCACCTGTGCAACGACCTGTTCTCGTACCAGCGGGAGGTCGAGGACGAGGGCGAGAACAGCAATGGCGTGCTGGTGCTCGAACGCTTCCTCGGGTGCTCCACGCAGGAGGCCGCCGAGGCGGTGAACGACCTGCTGACCTCACGGCTCCAGCAGTTCGAGAACACCGCGCTCACCGAGCTCCCGCCGCTGTGTGCGGAGAAGGGACTCGACCCGGTACGGACCGCGGCGGTTCTGGCCTACACCAAGGGATTGCAGGACTGGCAGTCGGGCGGGCACGAGTGGCACATGCGGTCCAGTCGTTACATGAACGACGGCGGCGCGGCCGGGAGCGTGCCCGCCTTCGGCATGGCCGCGGCGTCGATCAGGCCGACCCTCCGCTCGGAGTCGGCCCGGCTGCGCAGTCACACCCATGTGCCGTACCAGTATGTCGGTCCTTCCCGGCTGCCCGACTTCGATCTGCCGTTCGGTACGACGCTCAGTCCGCATCTCGACGGGGCACGGGTCCGGATCGTCGACTGGTCGCGGCGGATGGGGATCCTGGAGGCCCAGCCGGGCGTGCCGGGATCGCACATCTGGGACGAGGACCGGCTCATCGCGTTCGATCTGCCGTTGTGCGCGGCGGGGCTGCACCCGGACGCGACCCCGGAGGAGCTGGATCTCTCCTCGCAGTGGCTGACCTGGGGAACGTACGGCGACGACTGGTTCCCGGTGGTGCACGGGCGGCCGCGCGACCTGGCTGGGGCCAAGCTCGCCAATGAGCGGCTCTCGCAGTTCATGCCGCTGGACGGGGGCGGGACGCCCGAACCGGTCAACGCGCTGGAGCGCGGGCTCGGCGATCTGTGGGCGAGGACCTCCGCCCCGATGGACGCGGCCGCGCGGCGCGCGTTCCGCAAGGCGGTCGAGGACATGACCGCGAGCTGGGTGTGGGAGCTCGCCAACCAGGTCCAGAACCGCATCCCGGACCCGGTGGACTACATCGAGATGCGGCGCAGGACCTTCGGATCCGATCTCACGATGAGTCTGTGCCGGCTGGGTCACGGCAGGAAGGTGCCGGAGGCGATCTACCGCAGTGGTCCGATGCGCTCGCTGGAGAACGCGGCGGCGGACTACGCCTGCCTGATGAACGACCTGTTCTCGTACCAGAAGGAGATCGAGTACGAGGGCGAGGTGCACAACGGCGTCCTGGTGGTGCAGAACTTCTTCGGCGTGGACTATCCCACCGGGGTCGAGATCGTGCATGACCTGATGAAGTCGCGACTGCGGCAGTTCCGGCATGTCGCCGAGCACGAACTGCCGGTGCTGTACGACGATTTCGAGCTGGACGCGGAAGCCCGGGAGACGCTGGCCGGGTACGTGCTCGAACTTGAGCACTGGCTCGCGGGCATCCTGATCTGGCATCGCGACTGCCGCCGCTACCGCGAGCAGGATCTACGGCGGGGCACCGCCACCGCATCGCATCTGAGCGGGCCGACAGGGCTCGGTGTGTCGGCGGCCCGGGTCACGGCACTGTTCGCCCCGCTCTCGCGCAGCGGCGTGTAGCGCCCTCCCGCACGCCTTCTCATCACTCCCGAACAGCAGGCTGCGGACGGCCGGTTCGTGGCTGCGGCCCGCCGTGATCACCACACGGCGGGCCCGGCCCACGGCCGAGCCGGTGTCGGCCGTGCACAGCAGCGCATCGCACAACTCGGACAATGCGTCGCCCCGGGCGGGCGGACACATGTACGGCTCCGACCGGACGTGTGACACTTCCGCGAACGCATCCCGCAGCACACGCTGACGCACTGATGCATTGATGCACCGGACTCACTCCCACGGCCTTCGCGCCGGCCCGCTCCGTGACGGAGCACGGGATCGGACGGAGGCCGCGTTCGAGGCCGGGCCATGGACGACGAGCTCGACGAAAACACAACACCCCCGGGCCGGGCCCCGTCCCGGAAGGTGGTGGCCGAACGGAGACACCCGCCTGGCCGGTTCTCGTGAAGTCCCGGCTGGACCGAGCGGCGCTCAGTACGGTGCGGACCATGGCGAATCGGGGACGACGCGCGGCGGGTCCACCCCGCCGCAGACGGTGGACGCTCGGCGCATCCGGCGCGACCAGCCCGGACAGGACGCCGTTGCGCGGACGCTGTCGGACCGCGCGGAGGTGCGACGGGCCCCGGGTCGTCCATGGACGGCCGCGCGAAATCCTGTGCCGGTGAGCACAGGATGGCAGGGACGACCGGTGTCCGGGCTGTGCCCCGTACACGGAGAACCGGAGAGCACGGGCTGACGGGCAGAGGGGTGGGACCGTGAGGGATACCGGAGTGCAGTGGCAGGCCGGAGCTCTGGAAGGGCTGTTGCGGGAGGTGAGGCTTCAGGAGTCACGCGGGGGCGGGCCCGGCATACGGAAGGTTCTCGACTGGCTGCACCGGCAGGCCGGTGTCCACGTCGCGCTGGTCACCGACGACACGGGCACGGTCGAGTCGTCCACCGCGGGCTTTCCCCACGAGGTGCTGGCGCCGCTCGCTCCACTGCTGGCACGCATGTCCGGCGGGCAGTTGGCCGCAGCCGTGACCCGATCCGGTGCGCTGCACGTGCGATGCGAGGCTCTCGGGCCACACGAGCCCCGTCCGGTTCTGGTGGTGGCCGGCCCCTCGAAGCCGACCCCGGATGCGATCGCACTGATCTCGCACACCGGCAGCGTCCTCGCACTGCTGCGCCGCGCAGCGCGCAGTGATCGCATCTGGCACGATTACCAGCACAGGACACACCAGTTGAGGTTCGCGGTGCTGTCGGCACTCCTGTCGGGAGAGCCGTTACTGGCCCGGCGGATGACCACCGGTGCCATTCCGCCGCTGTTGGACGCCGACCGGCTACGGCTCTACCTGTTGCAGTGCTCGCCGGAAGACCGCGACAAGATCGTCCGGGCGTACCAGGATCCTTCCGGCTACCACGGCTCGGGCCTGATGGTGCGATGCCCGGTCTTCAAGGATCACGTCATCTGCCTCCTCGCGGACGACGAGGAACCGGACGGTTCCGGCATGCAGTTGCTTGGTCACGCCCAGACCCTGCACCGCCTGGTGCACGACAACCCGCGCTATGCGCTGGGTATCAGCGGCGGCCATCCTCTTCACGCCGCGGCCGAGGCATACAGCCAGGCGGCCCATGCCCTGGCCGGCGCCCGCACCGCACCCGGCCGCGTGGCCTTCTATCACGGCCGGACCGCGCTGGCGGGCGTGCTTCCCCACCAGGCCGCCCAGGAATGGGCCCGCACACTTCTGCGGCCGCTGGACACCACCATGAAGACCAGCACCGACATCACCCGCCTGGCCATGAGCATGCCCCGGTCCGCCGTGGCCCAACTCCTCGGCCTCAGCCGCAACACGGTTTCCGCGCACCTCAAACGCACCGAAGTATCCCTCGGCCTGGACCTCACGGACGTCCGCTGCCGCGCCGCCGTCAACCTGGCCCTCGTCCTCAGCAGTTCCTGCTCCGCCCCCGAACCCGGCCACGACCAACCATTCTCCACCCTGGACGACCTGCTGCTCACCGAACGCGCCGCTGCCTGGGCCGCAGCGCTTCTCCGTCCCCTTCAGGCCCGGCACCGACGCACTCTCCAGGCATGGATCGACGCCAACACCGACGCCCAACAGGCTGCTTGCAGCCTGGGCATCAGCCGCAACACGGTCCGTACACACCTGCGCACGGCCGAGTCCGTCCTGGGCCTCGATCTCCTCACCGCCGGCACCGGCATCCACGACGTGGTCCACGCACTCCACATCGCCAGGATCCGGGCCGTCTGAGCACCGTGCACAATCCGCACCCGACGTTGGGCATTGTGCACGCTGGTCCGGGAAAACCGCGCCTTCTAGTGTTTTGGCAGAGCGATCGAGCCACCACCTACAGGGCAGTCCGAGGCCCATCACAAGGAAACGGGGAAACATGAACAGGAATCGCCTCGCCGCGCTCGTAGTCGGAATCGCACTGGCTACCAGCGGTCTCGCCACCACGGCTTCCGCATCCACTCACACCACCGACTCCCACGGGAGCCAGGCGGCTTGTGGAGCGAGCAAGTACGCGAAGCCGGCGAATACGCACTCCACCCGAGTGATCGTCACCGGCAGCTGCGGTTTGATCAGGATCAAGCCCGGTACCACCCGAAACGTGAAGGTGTGCTTCAAGCCCAGCAGCGGCGGAACTCAGTGCGTCAACAAATACACGTATGCGAAGAAGGGACAGTGGACCACCCTGGCCACCGACGTCAAAGCCGGTACGAAGTACTTGCTGAACTTCAAGGCGACCAATAAGTCGTCGGGCCTGATCGCCGACTGACGGCCCAAGGGCTGTCCCGTAATCCCTGACGCCGCGCGCCGACCACCTCGGATTACGGGACAGCGCTTGCTCAGGTGCGGGTGGTAATCCAGAACTCCGCCGCGCACTTTCGTGTTCTCCCCGGCTCAAACGGTCCGGGGGGAACGTGCGTCGGGCAGTCCTTGCGCAGGGGGCCGCAGCTGCGGACCGCACGGGCGAGGATCAGGCTGTCCGTGTCGATCGTGGCTCCGTGCCCACAGTCGACCGCCTGCGCCGGGACACGTGCTGGTTCCCGGGACTGGGCTTGTCGGGAGACGGCTGCCGACGGAGCGAGCGTGTACGGGGCCGGGCTGCGGGGGACGGCACGGCCCGCCCGCGCTCCGTGGCACGGAACTCGCAGTCCATCACGGCCGACAGCACCGGGCCGGGGCAAGGCGGCCGCGCGTGCGCGGGCAGCTGCGCGCCGAGCGCCTCTCGGCCGTACGGGGCAGGGGGCGGGTGCGTCGGTGGAGGGACGTTTCAGCCCTGCTGGAACAATTCCGCGGGCAGGGGCTTGAGCAGGACGTACAGGTCGTCGGTGATCGGCCGGTCCCAGCTCGCGATGGTGACGAGCACACCGTCGCTCCGGTCGAACTGGACGCAGGAGATCCGGCTCTCCGAGAGCTTCACCCGGCGCACGATCAGCAGGTTGTCACCCTGCATGACCGGCATGTCCTCGGTGCCGGTGACCTCGACCGGTTCGTCGTTCTCCAGCGCGAGCAGCAGCTGGGCGACCTCGAACGGGACCTGGCCCTCCTCGGTCTCGCGGGCGGGCGAGCCCTCCGGGAGGTTGCCGATGATCATCGCGGGGCCCCGGCCGCCGAACAGGTCGTAGCGCAGGAAGACGCCCTGGCAGCTCCCGTCCGGCGCGGGCAGCAGACCCGCACCGAGGTTTCCGGGCCAGTCCCCCGGGTCCATGGCCAGGACGTCGAAGTCGGGGCCCGCGGGTGTGGCGGCGCTACGGCGGCGGAGGAAGGACATGCGGACATGGTACGTGGCCCGGCTCACGTCGCGGAGCCGGGTCCGGGCGCACCCGTTCCGCGGCACGGCCCGCCGGGCCGGTCGGACGTCGTGCCGAACCGGTGCCGCCGTGGCGATTCCGTGGCCGGTCGTCTCCGGTACCGGCACGGTCCCCGCGGCCGGGCCGGTGACACGGCAGCGGGCCGTCCGGGTGGTCCGGCCGGGGGCGGGACCGCACCGGGGCCCTCCCCCGCCCCCGGCGGCCCCGCGGTCAGTTGCCGGGCGGTTCGGCTCCGACCAGCCACATGGAGAAGAACTGCGCCCCGCCGCCGTAGGCGTGGCCCAGTGCCGTGCGCGCCCCGTCGACCTGGTGCTCACCGGCCCGTCCCCGTACCTGCAACGCGGCCTCGGCGAAGCGGATCATGCCCGAGGCGCCGATGGGGTTGGTGGAGAGCACACCGCCGGAGGGGTTCACCGGGAGATCGCCGTCGAACTCGGTGACGCCGGACTCGGTCAGCTTCCAGCCCTCGCCCTCGTCCGCGAAGCCGAGGTTCTCCAGCCACATCGGCTCGTACCAGGAGAACGGCACGTACATCTCCACGACGTCGATCTCCCGGCGTGGATCCACGATGCCCGCCTGCCGGTACACGTCGGCGGCGCAGTCCCGGCCGGCACGCGGGGAGACGAAGTCCTTGCCGGGGAAGAGCGTCGGCTCGCTGCGCATCGCACCGCCGTGCACCCAGGCGGGCGGGTGCGGTGAACGGTCCGCTCCGGCGCGGTCGGTGAGGATCATCGCGCAGGCCCCGTCGGAGGACGGGCAGGTCTCCGAGTAGCGGATGGGATCCCAGAGCATCGGGGCGGCCCTTACCTTCTCCAGGGTGATGTCCGGGTCGTGGATGTGCGCGTACGGGTTCTTCAGCGCGTTGCGGCGGTCCTTGTACGCGACGAGCGAGCCGATCGTGCCGGGTGCGCCGGCGCGGCGCATGTAGGCCCGCACGTGCGGGGCGAAGAAGCCGCCCGCCCCGGCGAGCAGCGGCTGCTGGAAGGGGATCGGGAGCGAGAGGCCCCACATGGCGTTGGACTCGGACTGCTTCTCGAAGGCGAGGGTGAGGACGGTGCGGTGTACCCGTGCGGAGACCAGGTTGGCGGCGACGAGCGCGGTGGATCCGCCGACCGAGCCCGCGGTGTGCACCCGCAGCATGGGTTTGCCGACCGCGCCGAGCGCATCGGCGAGGTACAGCTCGGGCATCATCAGGCCCTCGAAGAAGTCGGGGGCCTTGCCGATCACGACGGCGTCGATGTCCGTCCAGGTCAGCCCCGCGTCCTCCAGCGCCCGGAGGGCGGCTTCGCGGACGAGTCCGGCGATGGAGACGTCGCGGCGGGCCGAGGCGTGCTTCGTCTGGCCGATGCCGACGACGGCCACGGGCTCCTCAGGCATGGGCGCTCTCCCCCTCGAGTACGGCGACCAGGTTCTGTTGCAGGCAGGGCCCGGAGGTGGCGTGGGCGAGTGCCCGGTCGGACTCGCCGCGGTGGATGCGTGCCGCGGCCTCGCCGAGCCGGATCAGTCCGGCCGCCATGACGGGGTTGGCGGCGAGCGCGCCGCCGGACGGGTTGACCGTGACGGTGCCGTCGAGCCGGAGTGCCTTGCGCAGCACCACTTCCTGGGAGGTGAACGGGGCGTGCAGCTCGGCGGTGTCCACGGGGCGTTCGAAGGCACCGGCGCGTTCGGCGGCGAGCCGGGTGGACGGCGACTCGGTGAGTTCGCGCACCCCGAGGCCGTGCGCCTCGATGCGGTGGTCGATGCCGCGGATCCAGGCGGGGCGCGGGCACCGGGCCCGCGCGGTGTCGTCGGCGGCGAGGATCACGGCGGCAGCGCCGTCGCCGACGGGTGGGCAGTCGCCGGTGCGCAGCGGCCGTACGACGTAGTCGCCCGCCGGGACCGGCCCGGTGAGCTGGGCGTGCGGATTGTCCGCGGCGGCGGTGCGGCTGCGGGCGGCGATCGTGGCGAGTGCGGCCTCGTCGGTGTCGCCCGCGTCGATCAGTGCCTGGGCCTGGAGCGCGGCGAGCGCGACGGAGTCCGGCCAGAGCGGGCCGACGTAGTACGGGTCGAGCTGGCGGGTGAGGACGTCGCGCACGGTGCCGGGCGAGGACTTTCCGTAGGCGTAGACGAGTGCGGTGTCCGCCTGACCGGTGCGTATCTTGACCCATGCCTCGTACAGCGCCCAGGCGCCGTCCATCTCCACGTGGGACTCGGAGATCGGCGGGTAGGCGCCGACCCCGTCGAGCGCCATGGTGAAGGAGAAGGCGCGTCCTGCCAGGTAGTCGCTGGAGCCGGAGCAGGTGAAGCCGATGTCGCCGGTCGTGAGGCCGGTCGCGTCCAGGACCCGGTGGAGCACCGGCATCAGCATCTCGACCTCGGAGAGTTCGTCGGTGCGCCGCAGGTGATCCGTCTGGGCGAAGGCGACTATCGCCACGTCTCGCATCTACAGCAGCTCCTTGTAGGTGTCGTAGTCGGCGTCCGGCTCCCCGGTCGGCCGGTAGTGGTCGGGGTGGCGTCCTCCTCCGGTCCAGACGGGTTCGACCCGCAGGCCCATGCGCACCCGGTCGTACGGGATGCCGCCGATCCGGGCGTGCAGGGCGAGGTCCGCCCCGTCGAGGGCGACGTGCGCGTAGACGTAGGGGACCTCGATGTCGAGATTCCGGGCCTTGATGTTGACGACGCAGAAGGTGGTGACCGTGCCGCGCGGGCCGACCTCGACCCGTTCGGTGGTGGCGACGCCGCAGGTGGGGCAGGCGCCTCGGGGCGGTACGTGGACCTTGGCGCAGGACGGGCAGCGTTCCCCGACGACGCGGCGCCCGGACAGCGCGTCGAGGTACGCGCTCTGGGCGCGGCCGGGGGTGTACCGGTAGTCGAGCCGGGCCGGGGTCACGATGCCGAGCACGGGGTCGGCGAACTCGCCGCTGTGCGGGGCCGCTTCGCCCGCCTCGCCGTCGTGCGGCTCGAAGCAGGCGATGTCCGTGATGGCGCCGGTGCGCTCGGCGGCCCAGCGGATCCGGACCCGCATGCCGCTGCGGACGGTTTCGGGGCCGGGGGCGGCCAGGGCGTGCAGCAGGGAGGTGTCGGCGCCGTCCAGGCGCACCAGGACCCAGGCGAAGGGGGTGCCGAGCGGCTGGCCGGGGCGCGGGGCGGGGTTCCAGGCCCAGGTGGTGACGGTGCCGGTCGGGGCGACCTCGGTCAGGTCGCGGATCTCCGCCGCGGTGACGGGGTCGTACTCGACGGGCGGGACCAGGACCTTTCCCGCCTCGGTCCGGACGCCGAGGACGGTGCGTTGGCGCAGTCCGGTGAGGAAGGCGCTCTGGACCGGTCCGAGGGAGCGGGTGAAGGGGAATTCGACCACCAGGGGTGCGCTGAGGATGTCGGGCACGGTTGCCTCCTCGTTCAGGAGCGCCGGTAGACGGGCGGGCGCTTCTCGGCGAAGGCGCGGGCGCCTTCCTCGGCATCGTCGGTGGCGAAGACCGGCCACCCGTGTCTCAGTTCGGCCGCGAGGCCCTCGGTCTCGGTCAGGTCGGCGCTCTCGTACACGGATGCCTTGACGGCCTCTACGGCGAGCGGTCCGCAGGCGTTGATCCGCTCGGCGACGCCGAGGGCGGCTTCCAGGGCGGTGCCGTCGGGCACGACCCGGCCGATCAGCCCGATGGCGGCGGCCTCCTCCGCGCTGTAGGGGCGTCCCGTGAGGAGCATTTCGAGCGCGTGGGTACGGGCTATCTGGCGCGGCAGCCGTACCGTCGAGCCCCCGATGGGGAAGAGGCCGCGCCTGACCTCGAAGAGTCCGAAGGTGGCGCCCGCCGCGGCGATGCGGATGTCGGTGCCCTGGAGGATCTCGGTGCCGCCCGCGACGCAGGGGCCCTCGACGGCTGCGATCACCGGTTTGCGCGGTCGGTGGTGGCGCAGCATCGCCTTCCAGTGCAGGTCGGGGTCGGCCGTCATCCGGTCGCGGTACGCCTCGCCCTCCATCCCCCTGCCTGCCAGGGCCTTGAGGTCCATTCCGGCACAGAAGCAGCCGCCCGCGCCGGTGAGGACGATCGAGCGGATCGCGTCGTCCGCGTCCGCGGCCAGCCAGCCGTCGTACAGCCCGACCAGCATCGGCAGCGAGAGGGCGTTCTTCGCCTCGGGCCTGTTCAAGGTGAGCACCAGCGTCGCGCCCTCGCGCCGCACGGTGAGGTGTTCGGTACCGCCCATGGTTCGACTGCCTCCCGTCTCACGACCTGGCGGCCCTCCGGCGGGCCCTGCCGATCGCAGCACTGGAACAGGTTGCAGTAGGTCGATGGCCAGTTCAATAGTTTTCTGACAGGTAGTCAGATTTATTCGGTGGCGCCCTTCCCACTTGCGCCTCCCGGCGCTCTAATGACGCCGTGTCAGTCAGCAGCCGGGGTCAGGAGGAACGGTGGAGTACAACCTTGCCGACCTGTTCGAGTCGGTCGTCGACGCGGTCCCGGAACGCGAGGCGCTCGTCTACGTGGACCATCCGGGTACGGGCGCGGAACGCCGGCTGACGTACGCGGAGCTGGACGCGGCGGCCAACCGCATCGCCCACCACCTGCTGGACAGCGGGATCACCGCCGGTGAACACCTGGGGCTGCACCTCTACAACGGAATCGAGTACCTCCAGACGTTACTCGCCTGCCTCAAGGCCCGTGTCGTCCCGGTCAATGTCAACTACCGCTACGTGGAAGACGAGTTGGTCTACCTCTACCGGGACGCGGACCTGGCGGCCCTGGTCTTCGACGCCGAGTTCGACGACCGGGTCCGGATGGCCGCCCCGGAGGCCCCGGCTCTGCGCCACCTCATCCGGGTGGGTACGCCCGCGGCGGGTGTGCGGGGCCCGGACGCCGTGGCGTTCACGGACGCGGAGGCGGCCGGAAGCCCGGACCGCGGCTTCCCCCGGCGGTCCGCCGACGACCAGTTCATCATCTACACCGGGGGCACCACCGGGATGCCCAAGGGCGTGATGTGGCGCCAGGAGGACCTCTTCTTCTCCGGCCTCGGTGGGGGCGCGCCGACCGGCGAGCCGGTGCGGACCCCGCAGGAGCTGGCCGAGCGGGTGGCCGCGGGCGGGGACGGGATCACCTTCTTCCCCACTCCCCCGCTGATGCACGGGACATCGACACTCACCGCGTTCATCGCCTTCGACTTCGGCCAACGGGTCGTCCTCCACCGCAAGTTCGCACCCGAGGAGGTACTGCGGACGATCGAGAGGGAGAAGGTCACCAGCGTCTCACTGGTGGGCGACGCGATGCTGCGACCGCTGATCGACGCGCTGCGGGGGCCGCTGAGGGGCACCGACTGTTCGTCGCTGTTCTCCGTCTCCAGTTCGGGCGCGATCATGTCGGACTCGGTGCGCGCGGAGTTCCGGGCACTGGTGCCCACGGCGATGCTGCTGAACAACTTCGGTTCGTCGGAGTCCGGTTTCAACGGCACCGCGACGGCCGACTCGGGGCCGGAGAAGGGGTTCCGGCTCCAGGTCAACTCCCGTACGGCCGTGGTCGATCCGGCAACGCGCGAACCGGTGGCGCCCGGCGAGCCGGGGCGGCTCGCCCAGTGCGGCCACGTGCCGCTCGGCTACTACAACGATCCGCGCAAGACTGCCGACACGTTCTTCGAGCGGGAGGGGCAGCGCTGGGTCCTGCTCGGCGACATGGCGACCGTGGACGCGGACGGCATCGTCACCGTCCTGGGCCGGGGCTCGCAGTGCATCAACACCGGGGGCGAGAAGGTGTATCCCGAGGAGGTCGAGCAGGCACTGAAGGCGCACCCGGACGTGTACGACGCACTGGTCGCCGGAGTGCCGGACGAGCGGTGGGGCAGCCATGTCGCGGCCGTGGTGCAGTTGCGCGAGGGGGCGGCCGAGCCCTCGCTCGACGACGTCCAGACCCACTGCCGGTCCCGGCTGGCGGGCTACAAGGTCCCGCGACGGCTGGTGATCACCCCGCAGATCCGGCGCTCCCCGAGCGGCAAGGCCGACTACCGGTGGGCCCGCACGGTCGCCGCCGCCGGGCGCGAGGACTGACGACCCGGGAAGCACGCGGCGCCGGGGCCGGGAACGTTCCCGCCGGCCCGGACGTCCCCGTCGCGAGGCACCCGAACAGCCCTGCCCGGAGCCGTCGGACGAGCGCCCCGTCGCCACCGGGGCCGATCCCGCCAAGTGCCACGGCAGGACGTCCGCCTCCGGTGCGGGGCGGCGACACGTGCCGTGAGCCATTGCGGGGATACCGGGTACCCGACCGCTCACCCTATGTGGCAAAGGGGGTAGATCGCCCATAGCTTCGGCATATGAGAAACCGACACCTCAAGGCCCTGGTCCCGGTCGCGGTCCTCTCGACCGCGGGACTCGGGGCGTCCATACCGTCCGCCTCGGCCACGGCCCCCCATGTGGTGCGGCCGGGCCAGTCGATACAGAAGGCGGTGGACGCGGCCGCGCCGGGTGACACCGTCCTCGTCCAGCCCGGAACGTACCGGGAGACCGTCCTGGTCACCAAGCCCGGACTGACCCTGCGCGGCCACGGCGACCGGACCGTGATCCGTCCACCGGCCGGGAAGACGCCGAAGGCGGGGGCCGCCGACGCCTGCACGAAGGCCGGCAGCGGCATCTGCGTCCTGGGACGGTCCGGCGGGACCGTCGACGGCGTGACCATCGACTCGCTGACCGTCTCCGGCTTCCCGAAGCACGGCGTGTGGGCGTCCTGGACGGACCGGTTGTCCGTGCGGCGCGTGACCGCCGACCACAACGGTGTCTGGGGCATCGCCCAGGAACGTTCGACCCGGGGCTCGTTCGCCGGCAACACGGCACGCGCCAACGGCGACGCGGGCATCTTCGTCGCCAACACCGTCGACGAGGAGGGCGGCGCCACCGACACCCGGGGCACCGAGCTCCGGGACAACACGCTGACGGACAACCGCATCGGTTTCACCGCCAGGCGCGTCAGGAACCTCTCGGTCCACGACAACACGTTCACCGGCAACTGCAGCGGTGTGTTCGTGGTGGGCGACGAGGGCAGACCGCAGGCCGGGGCCATGACGATCCGGGCGAACCGGATCAACGCGAACAACAAGTACTGCGCCAAGACGGAACGGCTGCCCGCCATCCAGGGGTCCGGCATCGTGCTGACCGGCACCGTGGACACGCAGGTGCGGGCGAACACGATCAGCGACAACGTGGGCGCCACACCGATGTCGGGCGGCGTCGTGCTGTTCAAGAGCTTCGTGGGCGCGAAGAACACCGGCAACACCGTCAGCGGCAACGTCACGCTCGGCAACAAGCCCGCCGACCTGGCCGACGGCGACACCGGCAAGGGCAACACCTTCACCACCAACGTCTGCGCGAGGTCCGCACCGGCCGGGATGTGCTGACCGGGGCACCCGCACGAGGAGAAGCGATTCAGCATGACCACTGTGAGTCCCACCCCCGCAACCACCCCCGCCTCGACCACCGTCCACGCCTCCGTCCCGCACCCCGTCGCACCACCGCAGCCGGCCATGCAGCTGCGCGAGATCGTCTTCGGGGCGGCCCGCGCCGCCGCCGTGCGCGCCGCGGCCCGCCTCGGCGTCGCCGACGCACTGGGCGACACACCCGCCGACGCGCAGGAGCTCGCCACGCTGGTGGGGACCGAACCGGCGCCGCTGCGCAGGCTGCTGCGCGCCCTGTCCTGCTACGGGATCTTCACCGAGACACCGGACGGGTGCTTCGCGCACACCGAGATGTCCCGGCTGCTGCGCGAGGACGACCCGCACAGCCTGCGCGACATCTCGCTGTGGTGCACCGAACCCTGGACCTGGGAGGTGTGGCCCCGTCTCGACGACGCGGTGCGCACCGGCCGGAGCGTCTTCCCGGACGTGCACGGCAAGGGGTTCTTCGACTACCTGCACCAGGACGCCCACGAGTCGGCGCAGATCTTCAACCGGGCCATGACCACCTCCAGTGTGCAGTCCGCACTGGACGTCGCCGAACTCCTCGATCTCACCGGGGTTTCCTCGGTCGCCGACATCGGCGGCGGCCAGGGCCACGTGCTGGCGAGTCTGCTGGAGAAGCACCCGTCGCTGCGCGGCACCCTGATGGACCTGCCGGGCGTGGTGGCACGGGCCGACGCCCGGCTGCGGGACGAGGGCGCCCTCGTCGACCGCACCCGGATCGTGGCCGGGGACTGCCGCGAGGCCATCCCGGTCGAGGCCGACCTCTACATCATCAAGAACATCCTGGAATGGGACGACGACAGCACACGCCGGACCCTGCGCAACGTGGCCGCCGCGGCCCGCCCGGGGGCCCGGGTCGTCGTCATCGAGAACCTCGTCGACGACAGCCCCTCGATGCGGTTCACCACCGCGATGGACCTGCTGCTGCTCCTCAACGTCGGCGGTGCCAAGCACACCACGGACAGCCTGGTCGGCCGGATCTCCGGCGCCGGCCTGACGATCGACAGGATCGTGCCGGTCAACGCCTACCTGCACGCCTTCGAATGCGTGGTGCCCGGCTGAGCCCGCGCACCGGGAAGGAACGGGAGCGCCCCGGGTCCGGCGGTCCGGCCGGACCCGGGGCGCTCCCCCGTCCGCGCGCCACTATCCGTCGGTCGCGCGTTCCCACCGGTAGAACTCGTGGGCCATGGCGTCCTTCGGGCTGCGCCAGGTCTCCGGGTCGTACGCGCTCACATGGGCGCTGAGCCGTTCGCTGATGGCCTTGAACTCCGGGTGCTGCGTCACCTTGGCGATCTCGGGGCCCGGCGGGCGCTCCGACTCGATCAGGTGCAGGTAGACGTCGCCGAACTGGAAGAGCTTGCGCCGGGTGACACCGACGAGGTGCGGCAGTTCGGTGCTGTCGGAGGCGGCGAACAGTTCGGCGATGGCCGGCGCCGAACCGGGTGCCATCCGGGCGACGATCAGGGCGTGGTGCATCGTTGCGGGCCTTTCTCGATCCCGGCCCGGCACCCGGTGTGTCACCGGGTGCCGGGCCGTGTGCGTTTCTTTGGGGGGCGGGGCCGAGGTCAGCCTGCCGACACCGGGGCGGCGCGGCGCTCACGGGCACGCTGCTCGATCTTGTCGCGGATGAGGCCCATCTGGACCTTGGAGTTGCGGTTGATGTTGTCGGTCATCCACGCGTCGTCGACGGGTGCGTCGGGCCGCATCGCGAAGTCCTGGGTCCAGTGCATCCTCGTGCCGCCGGGAACCTCGGAGTACTCCCAGCGGATGTCCATGTGCTGGAACGGGCCCGGCTCGACACGGCGGGCGCGGACCGTGCGGGCGGCGCGGTCGACGGTGCGCTCGGAGACCCAGCTCCAGACCTTGTCGTTCTCGTCGGGATGCATGGTCAGGCGGAACTTCGTCCGGTCGCCGTCGCGTTCGACGACCTCGACCGCGGCGTACTCGCTGAACAGGCTCGGCCAGTTCTCCAGGTCGTTCGTCACGTCCCAGACCAGGTCCAGGGGCGCGGCGATGATGATCTCGTTCTCGGTGTGTCCGGACACGTCAGGCTCCTTGCATGAGGCTGTTGTTGACGAGGTCGAGGAATTCCCGGGGGGTCTTGCAGCGGTCGGCGTCGGTCGGCAGTGCCCTGCCGTGCCGGTTCTCGAGCACGCCGACGATGCCGAGGAGGCCCAGCGAGTCGAGGCCGAACTCGTCGAAGGCGGTCCCGGGGCGCTGTTCCATCTCGTGCGGGTCCACGGTGAGTCCGGCGCCCTTCTTCATCAGGACGGCGAGTTCCGCGTAGGTCAGTCGGTCGGTCATGAGGTTTTCTTCCTTACTCACGAGGGGGTGTCGGTGGAGGCCCGCAGCACCATCGCCGCGTTCGAGCCCATGAGCCCCCGGCTGAGCACCAGCGCCGTCCGCAGTTCGGCGGGGCGGGCGCTGCCGGTGACGACGTCGAGGTCGTGGCACACCTCGTAGACGTTCGGCGTGGGCGGTATCAGGGCGTTCTCCATGGCGAGCACGGCGGCGGCCGTGTCCAGGACCGGCGCTCCGCAGTAGGCGCGGCCGGTTCCGGTCTTGGGCGCCGTCACCGGGACCTGTCTGCCGTGCGCGCCGAGCGCGTCCGCGATGGCGAGTGCCTCGGCCCGGTCGGCGGCCGGAACACCGAGCGCGTCCGCGAAGACGACGTCGATCTCGTCCGGCGCACAGTCGGCCTCGCGCAGCGCACCGATGATCGCCTGGGCAAGTCCCTCACGGGACTCCTCCCAACGGGACGCCCCGGTGAAGGTGGCGGCGTGTCCGGCGACCTCGGCCCGGATCCGGGCCCCGCGTCGGCGGGCCGACTGCTCCTCCTCGACGACCAGCATGGCGCCGCCCTCGGCCGGGACGAATCCGCAGGCGTCCGAGGTGAACGGCAGGTAGGCGCGGGTCGGTTCGTCGCGGGTGCTCAGGTCCGCGTAGCCGAGCTGGCACACCACCGAGTAGGGCGCCAGCGGGGCCTCGGCCGCGCCGACCACCACCGCCTCGGCACCGCCGCGGATCGAACGGGCGGCGTGTGCCAGGGCGTCCAGGCCGCCCGCCTCGTCGCTGGCCACGACCGCGCACGGCCCCTTGAAGCCGCCGCGGATCGAGATCTGGCCGGTGCTGGCGGCGTAGAACCAGGCGATGGACTGGTAGGGGCCCACGTAGGTGGAACCCTGCCCCCACAGGCGCTGGAGTTCGCGCTGGCCGAATTCGCCGCCGCCGGATCCGGCGGCGGTCACCACGCCGACGTCGAACGGTGTGTTCTCGTAGTCGGCGCGGCCCAGCCGGGCGTCGTCCAGCGCGATGTCCGCGGCGGCCATCGCGAAGTGCGTGAACCGGTCGGTCTGGACGACGAAGCGTTCCTCGATCAGTTCGGCGGCCTCGAAGTCACGCACCTCGCCCGCGATCCGCAGCGGGAGGTGCTCGCACCCCTCGCGGGTGACCCGGTCCAGGACGCTGATCCCTTCGTGGGTCCGTTTCCAGAACCCCTCGGTGCCGGTTCCGCCGGGGGCGACGACACCGATGCCGGTGACGACGGTGCGCCGCGCTCTGCGGGTTCTCATGGTGTCCTCCCACCTGTTCGGCTCAGGGCCACCGCGGACTGGAATCCGCCGAAGCCGCTGCCGACCGAGAGGACGTTGCGCAGCTTCAGCGGACGGGCGGTGCGCGGCACGTAGTCGAGGTCGCACTCCGGGTCCGGGCTCTCGTAGTTGGCCGTCGGCGGCACGGTCTGGTGGACCAGCGCGAGCACGCAGGCGGCGATCTCTATCGCCCCGATCGCCCCCAGCGAGTGGCCGACCATGGATTTGATCGAACTCATCGGCACGTCGTAGGCGTGCGCGCCCAGCGCCCGCTTCACGGCGGCCGTCTCGTGCCGGTCGTTCTGCTTGGTGCCCGAGCCGTGCGCGTTGACGTAGTCGATCTGCGAGCCGTCGAGCCGGGCGTGGCCGAGTGCGCGGTCGATCGCCTCGGCCATCTCCAGTCCCTCGGGTGTCAGCCCGGTCATGTGGTAGGCGTTGCCGAAGGTGGCGTAGCCGGTGATCTCGCAGTACACGGTCGCGCCGCGGGCGCGGGCGTGCTCCAGCTCCTCCAGGACGAGCACCGCGCCGCCCTCGCCCATGACGAACCCGTCGCGGCGGGCGTCGAACGGCCGGGAGGCGTGCTCCGGGTCGTCGTTGTTGGGCGAGGTGGCCTTGATCGCGTCGAAGCACGCCACGGTGATCGGGGTGATCGGCGAGTCCGACGCCCCGGCGACGCAGACGTCCGCGCGGCCCTCCTCGATGGTCTGGAAGGCGTATCCGATCGCGTCGAGACCGGAGGTGCAGCCCGTGGACACGGTCTGCACCGGTCCGTGCGCGCCGACCTGCTCGGCGACCGCCGAGGCGAGGGTGCTGGGCGAGAAGGCCCGTTCCAGATGGGGGCCGGCGGGCCGGTGGTCGACGTCCCATCGGGTTCCGCCGGCGCTGACGGCGACGTAGTCGTGCTCCAGCCGGGTGGTGCCGCCGACCGCGGTGCCCAGCGACACCCCCATGCGCCAGGGGTCCTCCTTCCCCGGATCGAGCCCCGCGTCGGCGAGGGCCTCCCGGGCGGCCACCATCGCGAACTGGACGTAGCGGTCCGCCCTGGCGACCTGGTCGGCGTCCAGCCCGTGCGCCGCCGGATCGAAGTCGCACTCGGCGGCGATGCGGGAGCGGAAGCCGGTGGGGTCGAAGAGCGTGATGCCGCGGGTCGCGGTCCGTCCGTTCGCGAGGAGGTCCCAGAAGGCCGGCGTGCCGATGCCGCCGGGCGCGACGACACCGACGCCGGTGACCGCCACGCGTCGGGTCATGAGGGGGCCTCCGTCCGCTCCGGCGGCATGACACGGTCGGCGGACCCGGTGTGCTCGGTGTCGACGTGGCCGAGTTCCGGTCGCGGGGCGAGCGGGCCGAGGTGGAAGACCATGCGCGCCTCGACATCGCCCACGTTGCGGAACCTGTGGCGTACGTGCGGAGGGATCAGCAGGCCCTGGTCGGGCCGCATCCGGTACGGCTCGTCGTCCAGGTCCACTTCCAGGAGACCGTCGACGACGTACACGAACTCCTCGGAGTACGGGTGATAGTGCTCGCCGATGCGGTCGCCGGGCTGGACGATGGCCAGCCCCATGAAGCCGCTCGTGGCTCCCACCGCCGTCGGGGTGAGCATGGCGCGGAGGTCTCCCCCGCGCCTGCGGTTGGGCTGCGTCTCGCTGAGGTCCACGATGCGTGGCCGGTGCGTGGTCATGTCTGCTTTCCTCCTGGCACGTTGCGCGTTGTAGTGACGGGTCGAGCGAGAACCCCCCAGGGGGCGCGGATGCCCGGGTCAGGACTCCGAGGCCCGCCGATCGGTGATCAGCGCCATCTCGGCCCTCCTGAGGAAGTCCGGGATCTCCCGGTCGTCGGTGGGGACGGCGTTCGCGGCGCCGTCGAGGAGTCGTCCGAGCCGGGCGAGCTTGCCGGGGCCGTCGATGCCGACCGCCTGGGCGGGGTGCGCGTCGATGGGGCCGGCCGCTTCGAGGAGGCGGACCACGACGTCGTCGCGCTGGAAGATGGTGCTGCTGTCGATGATGCTCGCCGGGTCGTCGGCCGCCTCCTCGTCGTGTGCGGCGAGCAGTCGGGCGAGCGCCATGCCGCAGCCCTCCTTCGCCTGGTAGAAGAGCGCGTGGCGGCGGACGTCCTCGGCCTTGTGCCGGCCGGCGGTGACGTGGTGGACGGTCGGCAGCGCCGCCCGGGTGAAGAACATCCGGGCGCTGTCCGGGTCGCTGAGGTCCCGGTCCTGCTCCAGGTACGGGTTGATGGCCTCCTCGACGGCCCGGACCTCGGGCTGTCTGGCGACGTGGCGCAGGGCCGCGAGGAGATCGCCCTCGACCTCGACGGCCCGCACGACGCGGTTCCCGTGCATGAAGAGCGAGGTACGGCGCAAACGGGTGTCCTCGTCGACACGCGCGTTCGGCGACTCGTAATCGGCGAGGATCTTGGCCACGATGTCCTCGCTGCCGGGCTGGACGGTGAAGGTGAGCGCGTGGCGCACCACCCCGTCGCCCAGGCGGGGAGACGCCTGGAGCTTGCCCTTGGCCGCCTCGGGCGCCGCCTCGAACGCCTTCCCGGTCTCCCGCAGGACGCTGAAGCGCAGCGAACGGGTGTCGCGCACGCAGTTGTGCAGCGGCTGGACCGTCGCCACGTGCTCCTCGCTGTTCACCCAGGCGAGGAACGGCGGGGCGCTCTCCCATTCGCTGGTGATCAGCCACTGCGAGGGGTTCTCGATGGACTGGCACAGTTGGTCGCTGATGTGCCCGGGGACGGACGCCACCTGGTTGCGCAGGTGTTCGTACGCCTCCAGGAACTGCTTCTGGGCGCCGTCGTACAGGTCCAGCAGCAGCACGACGCGCAGCCTGGACCCGTCGAACGCGGACTGGGAGATCCGTTCCGAGAGGGTGCTGGTCATCATGGGGTCTCCTTCGAGACGGTGTGGCGGGCAGCGCGGAAGGCATGCCGTCGACCGTCGGTTGGCGAGTGGTGTCGGAGCGGGGACTCTCCCGGCGGATGTGAGCGGTCCACCCAGTCACGGCGGGCATCGTCTCCGTGACCGATCGTGAAACGCTGGTCCGGGTGGCGCGAGATTTATGAACCGTTCAGGTGAGCGGCCGTCCGAACCGCTCCGGCGAGGGCATGGAACCAGTGCTGCGAACAAAAGGCCCCACCGGCTCGCGACTCCCGGCACGGCACCTCGCCGCGTCGTCGCATCGCCCGCGTACGTGTCCCCGTACGGGGGCGCCTCCCGCACCGCGAGCCTCCCCCGGCACCCCCTGTCCGGGCGCGGCACCAGGCAATCGAACGGCGTCCGAGCTGGAGCAACAGATGAACGAGAACGTCGACATCCGCGTACCGGTCCTCATCGTGGGCGGCTCCCTGGTGGGCCTGTCCACATCACTCTTCCTCGGCCGGCTCGGCATCGAGCACCTGGTGGTCGAGAAGCACCGTTCCACCTCGACGCATCCGCGCGGCCGGGGCAACAACGTGCGCACGATGGAGGTGTTCCGCACGGCGGGCGCCGAGCCGGGCATCCGCCGCGCGGCATCGGTGCTGGCCGACAACCACGGCATCCTGCAGGCGGGGTCGCTGACCGGGGACGACCAGGAGTGGCTGTTCAAGGAGATCGACCCGGGCGGCGGTCTCGCCCGCTTCAGCCCGACCGGGTGGTGTCTGTGCAGTCAGAACGACCTGGAACCCGTGTTGCTGGACCTTGCCCGCGAGCAGGGCGGCGACCTGCGTTTCTCCACCGAGTTGCAGAGCTTCGAGCAGGACCGTTCCGGGGTGGACGCGGCTCTCAAGTGCCGGGAGACCGGTGAGCACATCAGTGTCCGGGCGGACTACCTCGTCGCGGCCGACGGTGCACGCAGCCCGATCCGTGAACAGTTGCGCATCGGCCGGACCGGGCCCGGCGACCTCTTCCACAACGTCAGCATCACCTTCCGTTCCCGGCGGCTCGCCGAGGTGGTGGGCGACCGCCGGTTCATCGTCTGCTACCTGACCAACCCTGCGGCGGACGGTGCCCTGCTGCCGGTCGACAACGAGCAGGAGTGGGTGTTCCACGCCCCGTGGCAGCCGCAACTCGGTGAAATGCTCGACGACTTCACCGACGAGCGGTGCGCCGGGCACATCCGTGCGGCGGTCGGTGATCCGGACCTCGACGTCGAGATCACCGGGCGGGCGCCGTGGCACGCGGCCGAACGGGTGGCACAGCGGTACGGGTCCGGGCGGATCTTCCTCGCCGGGGACTCGGCCCACGAGATGTCCCCCACCGGTGCGTTCGGCTCCAACACCGGAATCCAGGACGCCCACAACCTGGCCTGGAAGCTGGCCGCCGTGCTGAGGGGCGAGGCGGGACCCGGCCTGCTGGACACCTACGAGGCGGAGCGGCTGCCGGTGGCGCGGGCGACCAGCGCGCGGGCCTCGGCGCGTTCGAGCGAGCACAGCCACCCCGGCTACTCCCCGGCCCCGGGTGCGGGCGGCGGCAGGCAGGGCGGCATGCTGACCGTGGCATTGGGCTACCGCTACGTCCGGGGCGCCGTGCTGGGCGCCGATCCGGACCAGCCGGTGGTACCGGAACGGATGCAGTTGGACGGCCGGCCCGGCAGCCGCGCACCACATCTTTGGGTGCGTCGGGCCGGTGCGCGCAAGTCGACGCTGGACCTGTACGAGAGCACGTTCGTCCTGCTCGTCGACGGCGGGGACACGGCCTGGCGGCAGGCTGCCGAGCGGGTCTCCGCACGTCTGTCGGTACGGCTGCGGGTGTACGGCATCGGCCCCGGGGCCGATCTGGAGCCGGAGGGCGGGGCCGACTGGGCCGAGGCCCACGGCACGACGACCGAGGGAGCCGTCCTGGTGCGCCCCGACGCCTTCGTGGCCTGGCGGTCGACGGGCCCCGCCGCCGACCCGGACGCCACCCTCCAGGAGGTCCTGACCTCGCTGCTGCACCGGTCCTGACCGGCCCGCGGCGTCTCCCGGCCGGTCCGGTCCGCCGGTCCGGTCCCATGGCAAGAGGGGCGATGCGAACGCACCGCGTCGCCCCTCTTGCCATGGGCCGGAACATCCTGAATTACTTCTCCCGAAAGATCGACCGAATGATCGGTCGCCTGCTCGGAAGAGGGAGATCCGGATGACGGCTCTGCTGGACTCGGCGGAACGACTGGGCCGGGACGAGCTGGAGGCCCTCCAGCTGGAGCGGTTGCGGGCCACGCTGCACCACGCGTACGAGAACGTCGGCCACTACCGCGCCGCGTTCGACGCGGCCGGGCTGCGTCCGGACGACTGCCGCTCGCTCGCCGATCTGGCGCGCTTCCCCTTCACGACCAAGGCGGATCTGCGCGACAACTACCCCTTCGGCATGTTCGCCGTGCCCGAGGACCGTGTGGCCAGGATCCACGCGTCCAGCGGGACGACGGGGCGTCCGACCGTCGTCGGCTACACGCGGCGGGACCTGGACACCTGGGCGGACGTGATGGCCCGCTCGATCCGCGCCGCCGGGGGCCGCCCCGGACAGAAGGTCCATGTGGCCTACGGATACGGGCTGTTCACCGGCGGTCTGGGGGCGCACTACGGGGCGGAGAGGCTCGGCTGCACGGTGATCCCCGCCTCCGGCGGGATGACGGGGCGTCAAGTGCAGCTGATCCAGGACTTCCGGCCCGAGATCATCATGGTGACGCCGTCGTACGTGCTGACGCTCCTCGACGAGTTCGAGCGTCGCGGCATCGACCCCCGGTCCACGTCCCTGAAGGTCGGGATCTTCGGCGCCGAGCCGTGGACCGAGGAGATGCGGCGCGAGATCGAGGAGCGGTTCGCCATCGACGCCGTCGACATCTACGGGTTGTCGGAGGTGATCGGGCCCGGCGTGGCGCAGGAGTGCGTGGAGACCAAGGACGGGCTGCACATCTGGGAGGACCACTTCTACCCCGAGGTCGTCGACCCGCTCACCGGGGAGGTCCTGCCGGACGGCGAGGAGGGGGAACTGGTCCTCACCTCGCTCACCAAGGAGGCCATGCCGGTGATCCGCTACCGGACCAGGGACCTCACCCGGCTGCTGCCGGGCACGGCGAGGGTGTTCCGGCGGATGGAGAAGGTGACCGGGCGCAGCGACGACCTGGTGATCCTGCGCGGGGTGAACCTCTTCCCGACGCAGATCGAGGAGATCGTGCTGCGTACCCCGGGCGTGGCGCCGCACTTCCAGTTGCGGCTGACCCGCGAGGGCCGCCTGGACGCCCTGACCGTGCGGGCGGAGGCCCGGCCGGACGCCGCGCCGGAGCAGCGGAAGGCCGCCGCCTCGTCGATCGCCGCCGCGGTGAAGGCCGGGATCGGGGTGTCGGTCGGGGTCGAGATCGTCGATCCCGAGACGCTGGAGCGTTCGGTCGGGAAGTTCCGGCGGATCGTGGACGAGCGAGGCGGGCGGTAGGCGCTCGCGCACGGTCCCGGGGCGTGGCGTCCCGGGACCGTGCGCGAGGCGTCACGCGAACCGGTCGCGCAGTTCCCGCTTGAGGATCTTCCCGCTGGCGTTGCGCGGGAGTTCGTCCACGAACAGGACCCGCTTCGGGGCCTTGAAGCGGGCGAGCCGCTCCCGTGCGTGGTCGACGAGTTCGGCCTCGGTCGCCTCGCCGCGCAGTACGACCACGGCGGTCACCGCCTCGATCCAGCGCTCGTCGGGCAGTCCGACGACGGCGACCTCGGCGACCGACGGGTGGGTGTAGAGGGCGTCCTCGACCTGGCGGGAGGCGACGAGGACACCGCCCGAGTTGATGACGTCCTTCACCCGGTCGACGACCGTGAGGAAGCCCTCGGCGTCGCGCACGGCGAGGTCGCCCGAGTGGAACCAGCCGTCCCGGAACGCCTCGCTGGTCTCCTCCGGCTTGTCCCAGTAGCCCGAGCACAACTGGGGCGAGCGGTAGACCACTTCACCGGCCGTGCCGTCGGGCACCTCCTTGCCGTTCTCGTCGACGACCCTGGCCTCGACGAACAGCACGGGTCTGCCGCAGGAGTCCATCCGGCCCTCGTGCTCCTCGGGTCCCAGGACGGTGGCGAGCGGCCCGATCTCGCTCTGCCCGAAGCAGTTGTGGAACGCGAGGCCGGGCAGCCGGTCGCGGAGCCGTTCCAGCACGGGCACGGGCATGATCGAGGCGCCGTAGTACGCCTTGCGCAGCCCGGAGAGCTCGCGGGTGGTGAATCCGGGGTGCTGGGAGATGCCGATCCACACGGTCGGCGGGGCGAAGAGGCTGTCCGCCCGTCCCGACTCGACGAGGTCGAAGATCCGGTCCACGTCGGGTGCGTCGAGGATGGTGTTCGATGCGCCGACGGCCAGGTAGGGCAGCAGGAAGACGTGCATCTGCGCGGAGTGGTACAGCGGCAGGGAGTGGACGGGCCGGTCGTCGGCGCGCAGGCCGAGCGCCGTGATGGCGCTGACGTACTCGTGGACGAGTGCGCCGTGGGTCATCATCGCGCCCTTGGGGAGCGCGGTGGTGCCCGAGGTGTAGAGCAGCTGGACGAGGTCCTCGGCGGACGTTTCGCGTTCCGGGGCGAAGGGGCGCGGGGTGGCGAGGGCGTCGAGGAAGGAGTCGGGTGCGTCGCGCAGCGCGCGTACGGCGAACCGGTCCGGCAGCCGGTAGGCGAGGTCCGGGTCGGTGAGGACGAGGGTGCTGCCGGACTGGTCGAGGAGGTACGCGAGGTCGTCGCCGGTGAGGTTCTGGTTGACCGGTACGTGGACCAGGCCCGCGCGGGCGCAGGCGAGGAAGCCGATCAGGTACGCGTCCGAGTTGTGCGCGTAGCAGGCGACCCGGTCGCCGGGGCGCAGCCGGTGCTCGGTGGTGAGGACCGCCGCCGCCGTGCTCACCGCCTCGTCCAGCTCCGCGTAGCTCCAGCCCCGCTGCCCGTACCGGACGGCGGTGCGCCCGGGGGTGCGACGCGCGCTGCGGGCCACGACGCCGTCGACTGTGCTGCTCCGTACACCTGTCATGGCGCGATCTTGTGCGGCCGGGCGCCTGTGGTCAAGGGTCGGGACACCGGTCGGGTCCGGCGGAGCGGCCCTGGCGGATCGTTCCCGGGCCCCGTTCAGAGCAGCGCGGCCAGGGCGGCCGCCGTGACCGCGGCGAGCGCGGCGCCCGCGCCGGCGACCAGGGTGCTGGTGTGGCGCACGCCGAACGACGGTGCGCGGGTGGTCGCGTTCTCCGGGTCGGCGGCGGCGTAGTACACCGTGAGGAGGTCCCCCTCGGCCGGGGTGAGCCGTGCCTGCCGTTCCTCGAAGACGACGGTCCGCCCTTCGGACGTGCGGAACTCCAGGGTCGGGTGGGTCTGGACGACCGGGACCCCCTCGGCGTCCTGGACCTCCTCGGTGCGCACCCGTGTGCACCGGGCCTCGGCGGTGAGGCCGTCGGCCCAGGCGGCCCGCAGCCGGGGGCCCTGGAGCTGCCGGTCCAGGGCCCTGCCGAAGGCCACGGCCGCGCCCGCGGAGACGACGAAGTACACGAGGGCGATGACCATGGCTCTCCCGGAATGCTGTCGGCCCTGTCGGGTGTCCGCGCCGTCGAACGGAAGGACGGCACCTGGACCGCCATGATCCCGTGGCGGTCCCCGGTCGGCAAGGGCCGATCGCGCCCCGTCGCGGCGCCGCGCCCGTTCGCCTGACGGTGCGTCACAGGGCGCCCGGCCGGTCCTCCCAGTACGGGTCGCGCAGCCGCCGCTTGTACAGCTTGCCGTTGGGATCGCGGGGCATCTCCTGGACGAAGCCGACGCCCCGGGGGAGTTTGTATCCGGCGAGGCGGCCCTCGCAGTGGCGCAGGATCGCGGCGGCGAGCGCGTCCCCCGCCTCGTGCCCCGGCGCCGGCTCGACGACGGCCCGGACCTCTTCGCCCCAGTCGGGGTGGGGGATGCCGAAGACTGCCGCGTCCGCGACCGCGGGGTGACCGAGCAGGACGCCCTCGATCTCGACGGGGTAGATGTTGACGCCACCGGAGATGATCATGTCGATCTTGCGGTCGCGGAGGAAGAGGTGGCCGTCCTCGTCGAGGATGCCGAGGTCGCCCACGGTGAAGAAGTCGCCGATCCGGTTCTTCGCCGTCTTGGCCTCGTCCTTGTGGTAGCGGAAGCCGCCGGTGTCCATCCGCATGTAGACGGTGCCGAGTTCGCCGGGCGGCAGGCGGTTGCCGTCGTCGTCGAACACGGCGAGTTCGCTGATCGGCCAGGCCCTGCCGACGGTGCCCGGCTTCTTGAGCCAGTCCTCGGCGGTGGCGAAGGCGCCGCCGCCCTCGCTTGCCGCGTAGTACTCCTCGACGCACTTGCCCCACCAGTCGATCATGGCGCGTTTGACGTGGTCGGGGCAGGGTGCGGCGCCGTGGATGGCGTGACGCATGGTCGTGACGTCGTAGCGCCGCTTCACCTCGTCGGGCAGTGCCAGCAGGCGGTGGAACTGAGTGGGGACCATGTGCGTGTGGGTGCAGCGGTGGGTGTCGATGAGCCGCAGCATCTCCTCGGGCGCCCAGGTGTCCATCAGGACGAGTCGGTGGCCGATGTGCAGGGACGCGCCCGCGAACTGGAGGACGGCCGTGTGGTAGAGCGGCGAGCAGACCAGGTGGACGTTGTCGTCGAAGGGTTCGATGCCGAAGATGCCGAGGAAGCCGCCGAGATGGCTCTCCTCGGGGAGTCGGCCGGGCAGCGGGCGGCGGATGCCGCGCGGCCTGCCGGTGGTGCCGGAGGTGTAGTTCATGACCCAGCCGAGCGTGCGGTCCTCGGGCGGCGTGCCGGGCCGGCCCTCGGCCAGGTCGGCGTACGGCCGGAAGCCGTCGATCGCGCCGACGGCGTAGCGGTGCGCGGCCGGGAGCCCGGCCTCGTCGGCGGCGGCGATCGCCGCCGGGGCGAACCGCTCGTGGGCGATGAGGGCCTTGGCGCCGGAGTCGGACACGATCCAGGCGATCTCGGGACCGACGAAATGGTGGTTGACGGGGACGAGGTAGAGGCCCGCCTGGGCGGCGGCCAGGTAGGCGGTGACGAACTCGACGCCGTTGGGCAGGACGACCGCGAAGGCGTCGCCGCGCCGGAGCCCGGCGGCGCGCAGTCCGTGGACCAGGCGGTTGGCCGCCGCGTGGAGCCGGCCCGCCGTCCAGTCCTCGCCGTCGGGCGCGGTCAGCACCGTGCGGCCGGGGTCGGCGGCGGCCTGGGCCCAGAAGCCGTTGGGCGGCTGTGTCATGAGGCGCTCCGTCCGGCGATGCGGTTGATGCGGTCCACGGCGCGTTCGAAACCGCGGGTCAGGTCGTCGAACACGGCCTGTACTCCGCGTTCGCTGTTCATCCGGCCGACGATCTGGCCGACCGGGGTGCCGAGCAGTGCGCCGGTCTCGTACTTCTGGATGCGGGACACGGCCTCGGCGACGAGCAGCCCCTGGAGCGGCATGGGCAGGGCGCCCGGGCCCGAGGGGTCGTCCCAGGCGTCGGTCCACCGGGTGCGCAGCTGACGGGCCGGTTTACCGGTGAGGGCGCGGGAGCGGACGGTGTCGCCGGAGCCCGCGGCAAGGAGCTTGCGGGTCAGCGCGCGGGAGTGCAGGTCGGCTTCCTCCGTGGTCAGCCAGAGCGAACCGAGCCAGACGCCCTGGGCGCCCAGGGCGAGTCCGGCGGCGATCTGTTCGCCCGATCCGATGCCGCCCGCGGCGAGGACGGGGAGCGGTCCCACCGCGTCGACCACGTCCGGGACCAGGACCATCGAGGCGATCTCTCCGGTGTGGCCGCCCGCCTCGTACCCCTGGGCCACGACGACGTCGATGCCCGCGTCGGCGTGGTGGCGGGCGTGCCGGGCGCTGCCTGCGAGTGCGGCGACGAGGACGCCCCGGTCGTGGGCGCGGTCGACGACGTCGGCAGGGGGCGATCCGAGCGCGTTGGCGAGGAGTTTGATGGGGTAGTCGAAGGCGACGTCGAGCTGGCTCCGGGCGACGTCCTCCATCCAGCCGGTGATGCGCCAGCCGGACGTCTCGCCCTCGCCGAGCTCCGGTACGCCGTGCTCGGCGAGGGTGTCCCGGACGAACCGGCGGTGTCCGGCCGGGATCATCGCCTCGACGTCGGCCTCGGTGATCCCTTCCACCTTCTTGGCGGGCATGACGACGTCGAGGCCGTACGGCTTGCCGTCGGTGTGCTCCTGCATCCAGTCGAGGTCGCGCGCCAGGTCGTCCGGGGCGGTGTAGCGGACCGCGCCGAGTACGCCGAATCCGCCGGCCCGGGTGATGGCGGCGGCCACCGCCGGGAAGGGCGTGAAGCCGAAGATGGCGTGCTCGACTCCCAGTTCCTTGCTCAGCTCCGTCTCCATGGGGCGCAGGATGCCGCAGCCGGCCGGTCGAGGGAAGAGATTTTCTGATGCCGTGTCAGATTCTTTGTGCCGCCCGAGGCATCCCCGGCGGCGGCGGTGACAGTAACCTCTGCGGCGGAAAGAAGTTTCATCTTCGGACGTGATTTCGAAAATTACTTTCGTACGGTGGGAAGGGGTTCCGGATGACCGAGGACGCGACGCACGGCAGAGGCATCGGCCGACGCGGGCTGGGCGGTGGCATGCTGGCCCTGGGCGGGGCACTCGCCCTGGCACCGATCCCGTTCGCGGGACCGGCGTCGGCCACGGAATCGGGGACGGGTTCGGCGGGAATGGAAGCGGAACCGGCAGCGGCGTCCGGGCGGTCGCGGCCGACGCTGCGGCGCGGATCCCCGGCGCGGGCCGGGCTGTTGGCGGAACACCTGGACCAACTGGTGGCCGACGCGGAGAGATACCTCGGCCCCTCCCCCCAACACCCGTGGTATGCCGGGGCGGTGCTGCTTGCGGGCCGGGGCGGCACGGTGGCGCTGCACCGTCCGATCGGCAAGGCGGTGCGCTACTCCGGTTACGACGAGAAGACCGACACCGGGGTGGAGTTCCCGCCGGAGCGGCAGATCGCCATGGCCGAGGACACGGTCTTCGACCTGGCCTCGGTGTCCAAGCTGTTCACCTCGATCCTGGCCGTGCAGCAGATCGAGCGCGGGACGCTGGAGCTGGAGGCGAGGGTCGCCTCGTACCTGCCCGACTTCGCCGGCGGCGGCAAGCAGGACATCACCATCCGTCAGCTGCTCACGCACACGTCGGGGTTCCGGTCCTGGATCCCGCTGTACGACGCGCCGACGCGGGAGGGGAAGCTGGAGCTGCTGTGGAAGGAGATGCCGGCCAGCCCGCCCGGCACCGTCTATCTGTACTCCGACCTCAATCTGATCTCCTTGCAACTGGTGCTGGAGAAGATCACCGGCCGCACCCAGGATGTTCTGCTCCGCGAGGAGATCACCGCTCCGCTCGGGATGCACCGCACCCGGTACAACCCGCCTGCCTCCTGGAAGCCGAAGATCGCGGCGACGGAGGACGCCCGCGCCCCGTGGTCCGGCCTGGACCGCGGCCTGGTCTGGGGCGAGGTGCACGACGAGAACGCATACGGCCTGGGCGGAGTGGCGGGGCACGCCGGGGTCTTCTCCTGCGCCTGGGACCTCGCGGTCCTCGCCCGCACCCTGCTCAACGGCGGGGTCTACGGCCGCGCCAGGATCCTCTCCGAGGCATCGGTGGACCTGCTGTTCACCGACTTCAACACCGCGTTCCCCGGCGACGCGCACGGCCTCGGCTTCGAGCTCTACCAGCACTGGTACATGGGTGCGATGGCGACACCGAGCACCGCCGGACACACCGGCTTCACCGGCACCAGTCTGGTCCTGGACCCGACGACCGACTCGTTCCTGATCGTCCTCGGCAACTCGGTGCACCCGGTGCGCAACTGGCGTTCCGGGAGCGCCCCGCGCGTCGCCGCCGCCAACCGGATGGCGCGGGCCGTCGCGGTCCGTCCCGCCACAGGGCGCACGGCGTGGTTCTCGGGCATGGCGAGCGCCGCCAGCGCCACCCTCACCCTGCCCGCGCTGCGCCTTGCCCCGTCCCGGGCGGCCCGGCTGCGCTGCGCCCTGTGGTGGGACACCGAGCCCGGGTCCGACGTCCTCCTCCTGGAGGCGTCCGCGGACGGCGGAACGTCCTGGCAGGCGGTGCCGTTCAGCACCGAACCGCGGGCCGGGCAGGGCCGCCCGGCACCCGAACCGCATCCGACGGGTTCGGTCTCCGGCTGGTCCGGCCGGCTCTGGCACCGGCTCGACGCCGACCTCGACGCGTGGCGCGGCAAGGAGGTCCGGCTGCGGTGGCGGTACACCACGGACCAGTTGTACGTCGGACGCGGGGCGTACGTGGACGCGGTCCGGGTCGAGAGCGGCGGCCGTACCGTCTTCGACGGGAGCGGGCGGGCGGACGCGGCCCGGATCGAGGCGCGGGGCTGGACCGCCTCGGCGGACTGAGGGCCGGGCGGCTCCGGGCCCGTGTCCTCGCGCTGCCGTCGCACGGCCCGGCCTCCGACCGGACGGCGACAGCGGTGCGGAGCGGGCGCGGACCGGCCGGTCCGCACC
>NZ_JBHJWQ010000011.1:0-228142 GCF_042266885.1 Streptomyces sp. NPDC056061
CCGCTACGAGAAACGCGCCTACATCTACCTCGGCACCGTCACCCTCGCGGCCCTCGCGATCTGGCTCCGAACATGATCCAAGAAACAGACCCTAGGACGTCCTGAGCTCTCGATCGCGGTGGATGTGGCTACCCGATCGATCCTGGCCGCGGTGTTGCGTCCGCATGGGACCAAGGCGGTGGATGCGGCGCTGTTGTTGGCGGAAATGGCCGTGCCGCACCCTGCCCGGCCGACATGGCCCGCAGCGCTGTATCTGTCGCAAGCCCAGGTGCCCTACGGGCGGATGCTGTCCCTGGACGAGCGGCTGGAAGGAGCGGCGGCCCGGCCGGTGATCGTGCCGGAGACGATCGTCGTGGACCGCGGGAAGATCTATATCTCGGAGAGCTTCGTCGCCGCGTGCGAGACGCTCGGGGTAAGCGTGCAGCCGGCCCCGCCGCGGCGGCCCCAGGCCAAGGGTGTGGTGGAGCGGACCTTCGGGTCGATCAACGACCTGTTTGGTCAGCACGTCGCGGGCCATACCGGGTCAAGCCCTCGCCTGAGAGGGAAGGACACGGAGGCGGAAGCGTGCTGGACCATCCCGCAGCTGCAGGACTTCCTGGATGAGTGGATCGTGTGCGGGTGGCAGAACCGGCCTCATGAGGGCCTGCGTCACCCGGTGCTGCCAAAGGCAGCACTCACCCCGAACCAGATGTGGGCCGCGCTGACCGCCGTGTGCGGGTACGTGCCCGTGCCTCTGACCGGAACCGACTATCTCGAGCTGCTGCCGGTGCGCTGGCAGCCCGTCACCGAACGCGGCATCCGCATCGACTACCGCACCTACGACCATCAGGTCCTCGACCCTCACCGCGGCCAGCGCTCCGGCGTCGCGGCCAAGGGACGGTAAGTGGGAGGTCCACCACAACCCGCATGACGCCCGGCAGATCTGGGTGCGCCTGAGCGACGGGAATCTCCACGAGATCCCGTGGATCCATCGCGACCATGTACACCGGCCGTTCAACGACCAGGTGTGGCGCCACGTCCAGGGCGAAGTCGCCCAGCGTGGCGACCGGGAGCAGCACGAGGCCGACCTCGCTGATGCCCTCGACCGGCTCCTGCGCCGCACCCGTGCGAGCGTGGGGAAGCTGCCGAAGCGACGGGGCCGCAAGAGTTCCATCACCGCGCCCGGCAGCACGGGCGCACTCGAGGGCCTCGCCGTCAGTATCGGTCTGCCGGCCCCGCGCCAGTCGGCCGATCCGGATGACGGCCGGCCCGGAGAGCCTGAAACCGCGCCACGTGCTGTGCAGGACAGCGCGGCGGGCCCGGCAGAAGCCGAAAGGGCAGCGCGGAACGGCCCAGTGCCGGGCGGGGAGTGGGGATGGGAGGGCGAGAGCCTGGACGACGGACTCGCCGCCACGGTGACAACGGCCCGGGCCGGCACGGGTGAGCCGGAGGAAGCGGACACGGATGTGGCGGCAGTCGACGGCCGTGGCGGCGGATACGGGCTATGGGATGCCGAAGCGGAGGCCGAGCAGTGGTGAGCAGCCCTACGGGCTCGGGAGAAGCGTCGAAAGCCGGCGCCGCGTCGGCCGCGCGCCGGTTGGCGGACTGTGCGGGGCGCGCCGAAGACGACGCGGGTGGCGCGAGTGGCGCGGGCGGTGGGCAGGCGCAGACCGGGGCGGTGACGGTGTGGGACGGCTTCGCCTGCTTCGCCACCACCCCCGTCGCGACTCCTCCCGTACCAGGGGCGCCGCCGCGTAGCCTGGCCGAACGGCTGGCCTATCACTCGCGGTTCGTCACCGTACGCACCCCGGCCATCGACGCCCTGGCCCAGCAGGTGCGCACCCTCATGCTGCTGGGTGGGCATCAGCAGGTGACCGCGCGCCCGTCCCTGATCGTCACCGGCCCCGCCGGGGCCGGGAAGACCACCGCGCTCCTCCAAGTCGGCCGCGCCTGCCACCTTGCCTACACCCGCCGCCAGGGCGAGGAGGCTACGGCCGGACGGGTGCCGGTCGCCTACGTGCTCGTGCCGCCCGCTGCCAGCGCCAAAACCCTCGCGCTGGAATTCGCCCGCTACCTCGGCATCCCCGTCACCGCCCGCATGTCCCAGGCCCAAGTCGTCAACAGCGTCTGCCACGCCTACACACAGGCGGGGGTGCGGCTGGTGATGATCGATGAAATCCACCGCCTCAACCCCCGCACCACCACCGGCGCCCAGAGCGCCGACCTCCTCAAAGACCTCTCCGAGCGGATCGGCGCGACGTTCGTGTACGCGGGCATCGACGTCACCCGTACGCCGTTGTTCACCGGGGTGCGCGGGGAACAGCTCGCCGCACGGGCCTGTCTCGTCGACTGTGATCCCTTCCCCGCCCGTGACGGTACGCGCGAGCCGTTCAAGGACCTGGTACGGGCGATGGAGAACGCCCTCGACCTCCACCGGCACAAGGCTGGGAGTCTGGTGCGGCTGGCACCGTACCTCCACGCGCGTACCGCGGGGCGGATCGGGTCCCTCACCCGGCTCATCCGCCAAGCAGCCATCACCGCCATCCACGACGGCACCGAACGCATCACGAAATCCACTCTGGAAGCTGTCCGCCTGGATCACCTAGCCGAACAGCACTACCGGCCCCGGGCCCCGACCAGGTCGTCGGGCTCCCGGTGAACCAGACCGTTCTCACGGACCCTTCGGGCACCGCACCCGACACCACGCGAGACGGTGCGTCTGCCGTCGGGGCGTGGGCGCAGTTCCCGCCCCCGGCGGCGGGCGTGTTCCGGGTACGGCCGCTGGCGTTCGAAGCGACCGCCTCCTACTTCCAGCGCCTCGCGCATACGTACCGGCTGACGCTGCCCCAGCTCTGCGATGGGGCCGGGATCACCCTGCACGGCCACGGCACCACGCCCACGGCCGGGCTCGTTCTCTCCCTCGCCGCCGCCCACCGCATCGCCATCCTGAGCCGGATCCCGATAGGCCACCTCGCCCGCACCCTGCCCCACCTGCCCCAAGACGGTGCGACACCAGGCGGCGCGGCCACCGCGCGCTGGACACCTTTCGACGCCCTGTACCAGCCCGTGGCCGCCTGCACCCTGTGCACACGACGCTATAGCCGAGGCACGACCGGCACCGCGTGGGTACACCGGCCCTGGCACCAGTTGGTCTGTCCCTGGCACCACCAGGCCGCCCCCGACCCCAGGCTCAGCACCCCGCTGCGCACCGCGGCGGTCCCCGCACTGGGTGCCGCATACCGCGCCCACCAGCGCCTGCGGTGTCACCGCCTGGGGGCGAGTGCGTGGATGACGGCACGCGCGATCACCACCCGCTGTTACGACCACCAGCAACACCTCGCCGACCGGTGGCGCCAGCGGGGTTCCCCCGAGATGCGGGGAAAGACCCACAACCCGTCACAAAGCGTGACGACCCTTCGAGGGATTCGACACGCCTGAGTATTGCTCGTCGCCAGCAGCGTGGGCTCAGACTGCGAAACCACCGTCCACCGCCAGCTCCGCGCCTGTGACGTATCGGGCACTCTCGCCGGCCAGGCATGAGACGGCGTCCGCGACCTCCGCCGCCGTGCCGTAGCGGCCGAGCGCAGTGAAGCCGCGCTGGAAGTCGGCGGAATCGCCGTCGCCCGGATTCATGTCGGTGTCGATCGGGCCCGGGTGGACCAGGTTGACGGTGATCCCGTGCGGGCCGAGCTCCCGGGCCATGCCCTTGGTGAAGCCGATCAGAGCGGCCTTGCTGGTCGCATAGAGCGCGCTTCCGGGGAAGGCCACGCGCTGGGCGATGCAGCTGCCGATGCTCACGATCCGTCCACCCTCGACCAGGTACTGCAGCGCTGCCTGGGCGTAGAGGTAGGGCGCGCGAACGTTCACTGCCAGCACCCGGTCGATCTGGTCCCATGTCACCGCCTCGATTGGTCCGACGGCGCCGACACCCGCATTGTTCACCAGGATGTCCAGCCGCGTGAACCGCTCGGCGACCGCCGTCACCGCGGCGCACACCGCCTCCGGGTCTGCGCTGTCCGCGCGGACGGCCCAGCCGCTCCGCCCCATCGCGGTGATCTTGGCGACAACCTCCTCGGCCAGCTCGGCCGAGCCGTGGTAGGTCAGCGCGACGTCTGCGCCGTCCTCGGCCAGCCGCAGCGCGACCGCTGCCCCGATACCCCGGCTGCCGCCGGTCACCAGCGCCACCTTGCCGTCGAGCGCCGTCGCACCGTTCATCGTCATCTCCGTAGAACTCCTCGTTCCAGTCTTGGACACGACTTGATCTTCGTCCGGAACGCCCTGCGGGTCCGGCGGTATTCAGACGTCACGTTCAATTTTCAACGACGACTTCGTACACCCCGGAAGTACGAACCGACCCCGGCTACCCGGTGCAGTTCGGTCCGCCCGCCGGATCAGCAGCCACGTTGACCAAGGGGCAGCTCGGCCGACCGACCGCCGGCGTCCAGCACCGCAACGCCCGTCAGCTCGGCCTCCGCGGAGATCTTGGGCCCGGCCCCCCGGCCGAACTACGGGGCGGCCGGGAGGGGTTCTGTGAGGCGGTCCAGCCAGCTCAGGCGGTGGCTGAGAAGGGCGAGACCGGCCACGGCGGCCTGGTGCTGGTAGGCGCGTAGTCCGGGGGCGCCGGGGGGCGCGGGTTTGCGGGCGTTGCGGTGCCAGTGGCCGGTGAGGGCGGCGAAGAACGCCGTGGTGGTGTCGGGGCTGCTGTCGGTGGCGGGGTGGTCGCGGAGCAGGCGGGCGATGTCTGCGGGCGTGTGTCCGGCGAGGATGAGTTGCGGAGGGGCCTTGGCCCAAGGCCCCATCAATGGTGAGAAAACCCGAACACCCCAGAGAAACCTTCCCCGAACCTCACAACTCATCCTCGTGTCAGCCAGGCCATGGGTGTGCTAGGAAAAATCCTCATGCCATGACAGCGGAATGGGCATCCCCCAGCAGCCACAACTCAACAGCGTCCAACGACGAACTCGCTGTTCAGCAAGCCACCCGCGCCGTCAGAACCCGCTGTCACCCAACCCGCTGCCACCACCCCACACATTCACACGAAGGCGTGAAACCACCATGCCCCGCAAGAGTCGCCCACCCCCGTGACGATGGGCGAAGAACCGTTCCGCGCGTCAACTCCGGCCTTCAACTGCCGCACAGTCCCATCCTCTGCGCATGCCATCGTGTCCGCCGGGTGCCACCACGTCCACCCCGCCAACCGAAAGCGAAGCACCGTGAAGAAGTCCATCGCCTGCTGGACCGCAGCAGCGGCATGCGTCCTGCTCGCCCTCACCGGAACCGCCGAAGCCTCCGACACCACCATGGCCAAGCCCAAGGCGTGGTACTCCACCGCCGTCTGTGGTGTCGAGAAGATCGGAAGCAGCGACCACGGAGACAAGCAGCTCAAGGGCACCGGAAAGGGAAAGAGCAAGTCGGAGGCCGAAAAGTCCGCCCAGCGAGATGTACAGGCCCAGATCAGCAAGAAGTACGGAAAGGGGTACCGGGCGCACCACTGCACCTTCCGCAGCTCCAGGCGATAGGTCGCGCGCCCGTGGAAACACGTGAACAACAGAAAGCGTAAGAAGCTGCCGAAGCGGCTTGCCGCGGCTGCCAGTGACGGACGCGTCGGCCTTCTCCGGCGACTCCTCGCCCAAGGGGCTGATCCCGACACCCGCGACGCTGACGGAGCCACACCGCTCTATCTCGCCGCCGTCCAAGGCGAAAACCGCTGTGCCGAGCTGCTCCTGGCAGCCGGGGCCCTGCCCAACGCCGAATCCCGGGGGTGGCGCAGCGGACTGCCACTTGCCGCAGCCGCTGCCAAGGCGAACCTGCCCCTCGTCGAGCTGCTGCTGTGTCATGGAGCCGACCCGCACCTGCGGGAGTCGGGGGGAGGCTCGGCGCTCGACTGGGCACAGGGCTGGAGCGACGACACCGAGGAGCGGCAAACCGTCCTGGCGCGGCTGCGCAACCTCACCGTTTGAGCCGTCCCCACCGGACGGTCGGCACCTCCGGTTTGCCGAGTGCTGCTGGGGGTGCCCCTATGTGCTTCGTCGACCCTGGCCGGGGTTGTTCACGGGGGTTTGTTCTGGGTGCGCAAAGCGTGAAGTTCCCGGCGGGTCGGGTGCCGTGTAGGCAGACCTGTGGTCGATGTGGCGGGTGACCGCGCCGGTGCGGAAAGGGTGTTCGAGCAAGGCTGATCCATTTCGGCTGTGACGCTCGGATGACGTTCCGAGTGCGTGAAAGCCACTCCCCGTGAGTGTGAGACTGCGTCTGACCTGCTGGTTCTTGCTAGGTCGCTTCCGGTGACATGATTTCGATGACCTCGCACGTGAAGTGCGTTGCCATTCTGGGCCTGCGCCAAAGGGAGCTGTCACGTTGTTGGGTGTGTAAGTGCCTGATGGTGCGTCGGGGCGTGGCGGGGGTCGGGTTTCGGGCCGGTGCTCAGGCTGGGGCGGGCTGGCCGTCAGCGCCGGTGACCTGGTCCCAGATGGCGAAGCGGATGGTCGTCTCGGTGCGGTAGCCGGGAGCGGTCATCAGGTGGCGGCGGGGTCGGAAGTGCGGTGAGGTGCCGCTGAACGCGGCCAGGAACCGCTGGTCTGCTCCGATGCTGCGGAAGCCTTTCATGGCGCGTTCGCGTTGCCGGGTCGGCTGGTGGCTGTTCTCCGCCCGGTTGTTCAGGCCCTTGTGGGAACGGTGCTCGACCGAGGGCATCAGCTCCCGGTGGGCGGGGCCGTAGGAGCGGAGTTTGTCGGTGACCATGACTCTGGGCACCCGCTGCTGCTTCTTCATGAGCTTGGCCAGGAACCGCTTGGCGGCCTTTGCGTTCCGCCTCGACTGGACCAGGATGTCCAGGACGTTGCCGTCCTGGTCGACGGCCCGCCACAGATTCTGCCGCACACCGTTGAGCTGTACTGAGATTTGTGGAGTCCCTGATGCCAGGGTTACCGTCCTGGCGAAGGAGAACCACCAGCACTATGGCAGCACCCCGTAAATATCCGGACGAACTGCGCGAGCGCGCGATCCGCGAGGTCCGCGCCACCGGCCGCCCGATCGCGCACGTCGCGAAGGACCTGGGCATCCACAAGGAGGCCCTGCGAGGCTGGGTCCGCCAGGCCGAGGCCGACCGCGGCGAACGGGACGACCGGCTCACCACCGCCGAGCTGGACGAGCTCAGGCAACTCCGCAAAGAAGTAGCGGAGTTGCGGCGGGCGAACGAGATCCTGAAAGCCGCCTCGGTGTTTTTTGCCCAGGAGATCGACCGTCCCCGGACGAGGCCGAGCAGGTGATCGACCACCTGCGCGAGAGGGGCCTTGGGGTCGATCCCGTCTGCCGGGTGCTGGAGCTGTCACCGTCGACGTACTTCGCCCGCAAGAAGCGGCCGAAGTCGGCCCGCCGGCTCCGGGACGAGCAGCTCATGCCGCTGATCGAGGAGGTCCACGCGGAGTCGGGCGGCACCTATGGCGCCCGCCGGATCACCCGCGCGCTTCGTCGCAAGGGCCACGGGGTGGCCCGCTGCACCGTCGAGAGGCTGATGGCCGAGCTGGGCCTGGAGGGCGTCATCCGTGGCCGGCGGCGTCGGACCACGATTCCGGAACCGTCGGCGCCGCGTCCGCCGGACCTGGTCGACCGCGATTTCACCGCCTCCCGGCCCGATCAGCTGTGGGTCGCGGACATGACGTATGTCCGCACCTGGTCGGGATGGGCGTATGTGGCGTTTGTCCTGGACGTGTACTCGCGGATGATCGTCGGCTGGCAGGTCGCGAACCACATGCGGACCGAACTCCCTCTGGACGCCCTGGAGATGGCGCTCTGGCGGCGCCGGATCAAGAAGGACTCCGGACTGATACACCACAGCGATCGCGGGTCGCAATACGTATCGATTCGGTATACCGACCGGCTCGCCGACATCGGCGCCTCCGCCTCCGTCGGCTCCGTCGCGGACTCGTATGACAACGCGATGGCCGAGGCGCTGAACGGGACCTTCAAGGCCGAGCTGATCGAGATGCAGGATCTTGGAAGGACGTCGACCAGGTCGAGCGGGCGATCTTCCAGTGGATCACCTGGTACAACGAAGAACGCCTTCACTCCGCGCTCGACTACGTACCGCCGACCGAGTACGAGGAAGCCTTCTGGCGCAGCCAGGAGCAAACCCCGCAGTCCGCCTGAACCAATCAAGATCGGACTCTACGAAACTCGGGGCAGCTCAGTCTGCGGCGTGTTCCAGCGTTGGGCGGCAGCCGGGACCTTCTGGCCGCTGATGGACGGGGTGACCGCCGAGGCTGCGGCCCGCAACAAGGAAGCGAAGGTGACCTGGCGCAAGTGCGACAGTCAGGCCACCCCGGGTGATGTGGTCTTCTGGAAGTTCAAGAGCAACAAGCCCATCCAGGACGCGGCCGTGGTCATCGCCATGTCTGGCAGCAGCGTCACCATCGCGCAGCACAGCAGCAATTACCGCACGTCGACCATGGCAGCTGCCCGTAGCCGTAACCACCCCTACTCAGTCTGGATCGCCCATGTCACTCCGCGCTGGTAAGCGCACCACCGCCCTCGCCGGGGCCGCCGCGGTCCTCGTCGTGCTTTGCGTGGCTGCCGTCTGGTGGTTCAACCGCACCGACGACACTCCGTACGCACTCGCCGCCTCGCCGAAGGTGGGCGTCGTCTACGAGGGCGAGCGTCCGCCCGAAGAGGTGCGTACATTCCTGACGGTGTTCGTCCAGCGCCTGGCGAACGGGGATGTAAAGGGCATCAACGAACTGCACGACGGCTACTCCGACGGGACAGCGGTGACCCGGGAGTCCTCGGACTTCCTGAGTCCCCTCGCGGCAGCGGCGGTGGATGGTCCGGTCACGGCCCGTACCGAACCCGTACGCGACAACCGGCCGATCCTGCAGCGTCTCAGGTCACCTCAGGGCGGCACGTCCGAGGCAGAACTCACCCTGACGGGCAGGAGGCACGTACACATCCAACTGGTCAGGGAGCACGGTGTGTGGTGGGACTATGCCCTCGCCCCGACCGGCTGATCCCGGGCCCTGCCCGCGCCGTGCCCCGCTCCTCGACAACTGCCGGATGCTGTTGGTCAATTCGGGGTCGTCTGCTTCGCCTCGTCGGTCTGCGGATCGGCGGGGCGAAGTGCTGCGAAGTGGCTGGTGCGGGTGCTTCGCGACCCGGGGCACCACCGCCCACGGCCACTTCTCCGACGCCGCCGGGGTCGCCGACGCACTCGGCCGCCACAATCACCTGCGGGGCGTGCTGTTCGCCATCGTCCTGCTGGACGCCAGCATCATCGGAGCTGCGGCCGTCACCCTGGCGACCAGTTACGCCTTCGGTGACGTCTTCCGCCTGCGCCACTCCCTCCACCGGCGTTTCGGCGAGGCCAAGCATTTCTACGCCTCCTACAGCCTGCTGGTCCTGCTCGCGGCCGCCATCGTCCTGATCCCCGGCGCTCCGCTGGGCCTGATCACCTTGTCCGTCCAGGCGCTCGTCGGCTTTCTCGCCGGCCTCGGCAACGGCCTGCTCGTTGGCCGTGTTGGCGCGCTGCTGGCCGCGGTGTTCGGTGTCCTCGGCGTCGCGGCGGGCCTTGTCGGCGGCCTCGGCCTCGATCTGGGCGCGGGCGGCCTGCAGCCGGGCGAGGCGCTTCTCGCGCCGGTCCAGCTCGGCAGGCAGGTCGACCTCCTTGCCGTCGACGCCGAACCTGGCGTCCTCGGCGGTGTCGGTGGCCTCGGCGTCGGTCAGCAGGGCCTGGGTGGTGGCCCCCAACTGGGCGTTCTCGGCCTCGACCTGCTCTTCCTTGTCGATCAGGCGGCCGTAACTCATTGCCTTGCGCTTGGAGGCATCGGCCTGGAGCTTGGTGCCGTCCAAGGCGACGCGGCCCATCTTGACCATGCCCAGTCTCATGGCGAGGTGCAGCGACTGGGTAAACAGGTGAGCGAGTGCGTAAAGGTGGCGGCGGCGGAACCTGGCGATCGAGCGGAAGTCCGGGGGCTGGTCAGCGGCCAGGAACCGGAACGCGACGTCATCGACGCACCTGCGCTCGATCGCCCGCGAGGAGCGCACCCCGGTGGTGTAGCCGTAGATCAGCAGCCGCAGCATCAGCCTCGGGTCATAGGGCGGGTAGCCGCGCTTCTCGGTGTAGTCCGCCAGGACCGGGGAGAGGTCCAGGACCGCGGAGAGGTCCAGGACCTCGTCGACCAGGTCCGCGACGAACCGGGCCAGGTGGCCCTCGGGCAGCCAGTCGTCCAGCGACGGTGGCAGCAGCAGGACCTGATGCGGGTCGAACGCCCGGAAGGTCTTGTCCACCGCCGCACGGCCCTGCGGCCGCTTCACCTCGACCGGCTCGACCTCGAACAGCCCATCCTCACCGCGCATACCAGGATCATCCCTCACAAAAGATCACGAGACGCAGGCGGGTTCATGACGAGGAAGGCCCGCCGGGAAGGGCCGGAAGAATCCCGTCGACAAGAGCGCTGCAGCATGCCAGCATCGGCGCCTTATGAACAGAACCGATTACCCCACATCCTGGGATGAGCGCACGATGCTCCTCACCTTCCTCGACTACACCCGCGCGACAGCGCGGGCGAAGTGCGAGGGGATCTGCGAAGACGACGCCCGCAGCGCTCCGCTCCCCGGCTCGCCACTGACCACGATGTCGGGCCTGATCAGCCACCTGCGCTGGGTGGAGTACTACTGGATCGAGGTCATGCTGCTGGGCGGTGAGGACGAAGGCCCCTGGACGGAGGAAGACCCGGACCGGGAGATGCGGGTCGCCCTTGACGTCTCCATCGCCACCCTGCTCGAGGAGTACGACGCCCAAGCCGAGAAGTACCGGCAGCTCATCGCCGAACTCGACCTGGACACGCCCTCGAAGCGTGAGGGGAAGAGCGGGACATTCACCCTCCGCTGGATCCTCCACCATCTCATTGAGGAGACCGCCCGCCACAACGGCCATCTCGACATCCTGCGCGAGCTGGCCGACGGCACCACCGGCAGCTAACCCTCTACAGGGCGTTGTCACGTTGTTGGGTGTGTGGGTGTCTGATGGTGCGTCGAGGTGTGGTGGGGCCGGGTGTCGGCCTGGGCTCAGGCCGCGGTAGGTCGGCCGGTGACGCCGGTGATCTGCTCCCAGGTGGTGAAGCGGGTGGTCACAATGTCGTCGCCCCTTGTCGGCCAAACCGGCGGACATGTTCCCGCGTTCCGCGCGCACGATAGGGGATCGACCTGAACAAACCGTGGCTGTGCCGGGTCCCGAGGCTGTGCCACGGGGGCCGGTGCAGTCCAGGGCCCGTGGAGCGGGGACGGCCCGACGACGAACGGCGGGGAAACTGCCCGACGAAGTGGACCCGCTGCTCGCGAACGTGGATCGCGCCTCTTCTCCCGGCTGGTGGAGAAAGCGGTGCTGCCGACGGTGCGTGGGACCGAGGGGCTGGAGCCCGGGATCCAGCCCCTCGTACTGCCCCGGTCAGCCCAGCCGTGCGTCGGCGTACACCTCGATGGCGTCCCGCTGGTGGACGGCCAGGCCCGGGGCGATCGCCTCGTACGCGGTGTGCCAGGCGTCGTTGTCCACGCAGGAACGGCCCATGGCCCGGAACTCGTCGGCGGTCACGGTCCGCAGCGCGGTCAGGGCCCGGTACTGGGCGTCGATCTCGGCCTGCACCGGCTCCGCGTCAGCCGCATACCCGGCGGCCATGAGCTCCGCCAGGCGGATCATCTGCGCCGTTCGCTCGCGCTGCCCGGCCTCGATGTCCTCCGGGGTCATCGCATCGACCCTGCCGACGACCGCTTCGCCGTGCTCGGGGAAGTCGTGCGGGCTCCCCTCGTACTGGAAGGGTGTCACACCTTCGAACAGGTTCTCCGGGCGGTTGATGGTCATAGGTCTGCCGTCCTTCCTGGACTGCTCCAGGTCGGCGATCGTGCGGGAGACAGCACCGGCCAGGGCATCGAGCCGGTCCCGCTCGGCGAGCAGCCGTCGGTGGTGGCCGCGCAGCGCTTCCACCTCGTCGACCTGCTCGGCCAGGACTCGACCGACCTCCGGCAGCCCCAGCCCCAGCGCCCGCAGCACGAGTATCTGCTGAAGCAGCAGGAGCTGGTGCTCCTCGTAGTAGCGGTGTCCGTTGCTGCCGATCCGGGCCGGGGGCAGCAGGCCGATCTCGTCGTAGTGCCGCAGGGTCCGAGCGGTCACTCCCGACATCCGGGCGACCTCCGCGATCGGCCAGTCCATCGCAGTCTCCCGCACTATCGCCTCACCGGGCCGGTCTCTCCGGCCCTGTCCAGGACGGTAGGAGCTGCCGCAGCGGCAACTTCAACCCCCGGGTTCCAGGCTCATCGGCCCGAATTCCGAAGGGAGCACGGCCCCGCCCTCCGACGGTCTTCGGCCTGCTGCGACAGGGGCGGTGCTCAGCCTTCGGAGAGAACGGTAAGGCGTCGCTGCGGCAGGACGATTCCCTCAATACTTGCGCGGGCGTATCCCGTCCACCCCCTGCACAGGGACCGGGTCGTTTGCGGGGATCTTGCGGGACGGGCATACGGAGGCGCGTTGGCGGTTCGGTCGCTGCTATCTGTCGCGGCGACGACGGAATATCGCGCGATACTCCCCCGGCCGCCGCCCCGTGTGTCTGACGAAGACGCTGCTGAACGCCCCGGGATCGAGGTATCCGACATCGGCCGCGATGCCTGCGACGGTCTTCTCGGTCGTCTCCAGCAGATGTCTGGCTCGACGTACCCGGACCGTCTGCAGGTAAGCGAGTGGCGTCTCGCCGGCTTCGTCGCGGAAGCGACGGAGCATGGTTCTCGTGCTCACGTGGAACTGCTGGGCCAGTGCGGGCAGGTCGTAGCGAGCACTGAGGTTCTGGTCGAGCCACCGCTTGACGCCGAGCGAGAAGTCCCCGCCCGCAGTGGGTACGAGCCGCGAGTCGACATAGGGAGCCTGCGTGGAGCGTGCATCGTCGACAAGCGCGATGCGAGCGGTGCTGCGCGCGACGCGGGGGCCGTCGTGTTCGCGGATGAACTGCAGCGCGAAGTCGTACATGGCGCTGAAGGCAGCTGTGGTCGTCACCCCCCGGTCGGTCACGACCAAGCTCTCCGGGCGAAGGCGCACATCGGCGTACCGGCGGGCGAATCGGTCCGCGAACAACCAGGACGTGGTCGCTTCGCGCCCGCCGAGCAGCCCGGCTTCGGCGACCAGGAATGCGCCCACGCAGATCGATACGACAGCGGTCCCGGAGGCCGCCTGCGATCGAATCGACGATATTTCCGGTCCCAGCTTTGCGAGTGTCGCGTCGAGATCGAGCATGGGCGAAAGCTCGAAGCCCGGCACGATCAGGACGTCCACCGGGCGGATCGCCGACACGTCGAGAACCGAGCCGCCGGACGCGATCACACGCCGCCGGGGCGAGACGACCGACACCTCGTGAGCCGGCTGAACCGATCCGTGCGCTGCGGCAACGTGATTGGCCATCGTCAGGAGGTCGGGGACCCCGAACACCTCCGACGCGAAGCAGCCGGGGTAGGCCAGCACACCTACCCGCAGCACGCCCATACCGCCTCCAGCTCTTTGACCGGATGGCGATATTACCGGGACACCTGGCGATGTCGCCGCTTCTCGGGAGGGCGGCCGCTCGCCATCATCTTGGTCATGACAATCATGCGAGGACAGAACGACCCCCTGGACGACTTCTCGAGAAGGACCGTCAGCGTCAATGACGTCGACAAGACCGTCTATGTCGCCGGGTCAGGACCAGCAATCATCCTCATGCCCGAGATGCCGGGTATCAGCCCCGACGTCGCCCGGTTCGCGCGTTGGGTCCGCGATGCCGGCTTCTGCGTCTACCTGCCGTCTCTTTTCGGCGTCGACGGTGCTTACCCGCTCGCCGAGGCACAGGAGACCGTCGTTCGACGCGCGTGTGTCAGCGCCGAGTTCCGAGCATTCGCCGGTGGAGGTACGAGCCCCGTCGTCACATGGCTGCGCGGCCTCGCTCGCCTGGCGCACGCCGAACGCGGCGGACCCGGCGTCGGCGCCGTCGGCCTCTGTTTTACCGGCAACTTCGCCTTGACCATGGCACTCGAACCAGCCGTCATCGCACCAGTGGTGAACCATCCGTCGCTCCCGCTCGACGACGCCGGCGGTCTGGAGATCAGCGACGAAGACGCTGCTGCAGTGGCTGAACGCGTGGCGCGAGACGGATTGAAGGTTCTCGCCTACCGCTTCGACAACGACAGGTGGTGCACCGGCCAACGATTCGCGGCCTACCGCGCACTGCTCGGGGACGCATTCGACGGCCGTGTCGTCAAAGCCGGGACTGCGAACACGAATCCACCGCCCTTCTTTCGTGATGTCGTCGGTTGCGCCCACAGCGTCGTCACGGCACATCTCGTCGATCAGGACGGTCACCCCACCGTGCAGGCCCGGAACGAAATCATCGCCTTCCTGGCCGAGCGGCTCGGGACACGGCAGGAATGATCCCCGCGCGGCCCACCCCCGGCCCTGCCGGTCGGGGTCGGCAGCGGCGGCGTCGAGAGTCCGGCAGGGGTCCGTGGTCGACCTCGACTTGCCCCTCCGCAGACCGCCCCGGCATCGGACCCGCCCGACGAGCAGGATCAGGAGGTCCCAGGTGCCGCACCCCGGCCGTCGAGGAGGTCGGCCGGAACGCGACGCCGTGCTTCCTCACGGGCGATCTGCCGGACGAGCACGGCGCGGTCGATGTACAGGGCGACAGCGGTGAGGACCGGGCGCTGGAGCCCTGCCGGTTTCAGGTCCTCGACCACCCGCTGCACGGAACGGGGGGGCGGTCCCGTAGTGGTCGGCAAAGGTCGGATGCCCTGATCTGCCCCGGGCCGCCCTGGCGGTAGTCGCTGTCCCCGGCAAGCCGGGTTGCCGGGGTGACATCGCTCCGGCCCCGGGCCGGGGTGAAATCCGCGAGTTCTTCGTTTCTCAGGTGTGGCTATTCACCCGGATGGCGTACCGGTCTCCGGTGAAGTTCGGCAGCCGAGGGAAAAACGGCTGCCGCGCCGGTGCCGCAGGACTCAGTGAATGCCGAAGAATGTAGCGTGCTGCCCGGCCCCGACCGGTGGCCCAGTCGTGAGGAGCCGGAAATGCTCAAGGGATTCAAGAACTTCCTGATGCGCGGCGATATCATCGTCGTAGCTGTGGGCCTCATTATCGCGCTGGCCTTCAGTACCTTGATCAAGGCATTCACCGATTTCGTGATCAACCCCATCATTGCGCGTGCCCAGGGCGGCCATTCCGTCGGATTGGGTTGGCAACTCGGCCAGGCCGGCAACAAGGCCACGTATCTTGATATTGGTTCCTTCATCTCGGCAGTCATCTACTTCATCATCTTCATGGCCGTCGTCTACTTCCTCATCGTCGTACCGTACAAGCACTATTCGGCGCGGCATGGTGTGGTGGCCTTCGAAGAACCGGGGCCCGTCAAGACGTGCCCGGCCTGCTTGTCCGAGGACCTGCCGGTCGCTGCCGCAAAATGTCGGCACTGCGGCACCGAGCAGCCGCCGACTGCCGGAACTCCACGCCCCTGAGGAAGCGGGAAGGCCACGGCCGTTTCGGAGGGTCGCGATACGTCTCTGTGCTCCCCGTACTTCTCTGCGCCCCCGTCGCATCGGGCACGCAACGGGCGCGCTTCTCCGGCCGCACTGTCCGAACGAGCAGGTCATCGATGCCGTCGTCGGTGCTCTCGTGTGCGAGCAGACGTCGGCTGAGGTGCCTTCTCCTCCGCCCCCTGCGTCCAGGGGTGCTTGGCGCGTCCTCTCACGGTGAGTGTGCGAACGTGGCGTGCGGCTCGTTCGTCGACCAGCCGGTTGTGCTTCCGGACGGCGGTGGGGCGGGTGATGTCGTCTGCGAGAGTTTTGCGGGTGCCTTGGCCGAGTCCTCGCCCGCCGCACAGTGAGCGGTGACGAAGTAGCCGATGTCCAGTCCGTGCACGTACGTGCCGACCTGTCATGCTGCCATGGTGCCGGGGAGGAAGCCCGGGACGCAGTCGGAGCCGAAGACAGGGATCACGTCGACGCCGGCGGCGCGGGCGCGGTTGCGGTGGCGCTGTTGCAGGTCGCGCACGAACCCGCCGTCTCCGATGGAGCCCACGTCGTGGGCACCGGCATCAACAACTACTTGTGTTGTGTTGTATCCGAACCGTTCGAACGGTCCGACAGCCGTGATCAGTACATCGCCGGTGTCGACGAGTGCGTGAACGGTGTCGGACTTGGTGACGTCGGCGAGCCGGGAGTCGAGTTCTCCGAGCCGCCGGGCAGCCCGGGCGAGCGATCGGCCCGCGGGCGACCGATGAGCCGCGCAGACTGCCGTGACCAGCGGCCTTCGCAGTGACAGCCTCGAACGGGCCGATATTTTTCGTCCGCGGACGGCCAAGCGGGAATAGATTACTGCTCCTGAATGCAGGCACGGATGAGGAGCACGGACAGTGGGCAGCGACAGCCGGACAGGACCACCCGCCTTCGGAAGCGAACGCGAGATGCTGCGGGCTTTCCTCGACTACCACCGAGCGACCCTCGCCATGAAGTGCGAAGGGCTTACCGACGAGGAGTTGCGACAGCAGTCGATGCCGCCGTCCACACTCTCCCTGCTCGGTCTGGTGCGGCACATGGCTGAGGTGGAGCGTGCATGGTTCCGTCGAGTCTTCGAGGACAACGATGCACGCCTGGTCTGGTCCGACGAGATCGACTTCCAGGCGGCGTACGACGCAAGCGCGTCGACCGGGGGCGAGGCCTTCGCCGCCTGGGAGGCCGAGGTGGAGACCTCACGCCGCATCGAGCAGGAGGCGGACTCGCTGGACCAGGCCGGACATCAGCCGAGATGGGGCGAGGAAGTATCACTGCGGATGGTGATGATGCACGTGCTCCTGGAGTACGGCCGACACAACGGACACGCGGACCTCCTGCGTGAGGGCGTCGACGGAACCACAGGCGCCTGAGCACGCAAGCACCTGCGTCAACGGCCACTACATGCGGGCAAGATCGGGGCAGGCCCCGATCCCGTCGGCCGACCGGGCCTCCGTGCCGACGAACACCGCCACCGCTGAACCGGACACGGAGGAGGCAGGAGCGGTCCGGTCGCCGGTCGGTACGGATGACGCCCTGGGCGTGATCGATGTCCCGGCCGCCGCGGTACCACCTGTCCGACCGTCACCCTGCGCGCACAGTTCGAGCAAGTCCTTGCGGTGCTCAGGCAGTAGCTTCGCGGACGTGCCAGCAGCATTCGGCACCGCGCGCGACGGCGTTCAGTCGTCCCGGGGGTTCGCCCGCACTCGGCGGGACGGGACCGCCAGCGGGCCTGCGGCATCGACGGGCGTCTCGGTCAGGACGTCAGGGTGACCCTCCGATTGTTACCGCCTGTCTCGACACATTCCTGATATGGATTCAGCGGGCCCGTCCGTTCCCGACAGCTCCAGACCGATCCGGCGGCATGGACGATCGTGACCCCATCAGCGCCGTTGTTCCAGCCCCGCGTGTAGGCGCTCGCGACCTGGAGTGCTGCGGCGCAGTCCCTGGCATGGGCCGTCCCCACCGTGAGCCCCGATGTGCCATCGGTGCCGCAGATGACGCCGGGCTTCCCGCCCGTGTTCTCGCCGACGGCCCTCGCTGCGGGTGTTGCCAGGGCCAGTACGGCGATGCCGACCGCTCCTGCGGCCACGGTTCTCATCGGCGCGTTCATCCTCTTGTTCTCCTTGCGGACGTCGTGCAGGCATGGCCTGCCCATGGATCGGAAGAAATTCCAGGAACCAGTCGCAGCGCTCAGCGTCGGCATCGGGATGCCGCCATTCCCGAGGCGGACCGAGGCCACCATTCAAACGGTTCGCCAGCGGCTTCTCGTGTATTGGTGCCGAGGAACCCGCGAAACGGTGATGTCCCTGCCCGGCGGACGGGCGATCCGGCCGCTCCGTGGCGAAGCCGGAGCCCGGGCCGATGAACCGCAGGCGAACAGGAACATGCCGATGGCGGGCAGGACTTCGTCGGGACCGACCGCTCGCCCCCCTGTCCGCCGGCCGCTCAAGGTTTGTCCGGAATTACGCGGGGCGACGCTTCCTTCGCCCCATGGCTCCGGGACTGCGCCGCCCCGCCCTGCCTGCGGGTACATCTGCCCTCCGGAGATCCGAGGGGACGGCGGGATGACGGAACGACGCCGGGTGCGGGGCGAGGGGGTCCGGGAAGGTGGGCCGACAGGTCAGACGGGGAGCAGGTCTTCCTCGTCCGAGTCCGGACCGGTGAGGCTCCGTCGTCGCACTCGTCCCGAGTCGGCGATCAGGACGTCCGGGGCCTCGGTCTCGTAGAAGCGCAGGTATCCGATGGTGCCGACCGACGTCGTCCATGTTCCCAGCAGAGTCAGCAGGTGTTGGAGGTCATCGAACTGGTCGGGATGCACCTCCTGCCTGATCGTCAGCGACCAGCCCCGGCTCCCTCGGCAGAGGCTGCCGACCAGCACACCGCCGATGCGCCACGCGGGGCCGCGCGAGGACAGGAGCGGATATGTGTCCCCCTCCGCCATGACGGCCTCCTCTGTCGCATCCATGGATTCGCCCAAGTGCCCTCGCAGATAGCCGAGTTCGGCAGGGGAAAGCGAGTCTCGCAGGTCGAGGGCGAGTTGCAGCTCATAGAGATCGCTCATGTGACGAGCCTAAGCGGTGTCCCGTCCGGTGGGTCCGTGATGGATGCGGGCGCAGACGATGTCCGCGGAGGCCAGGAAATGAGTGGCCCTCGTTCGTGGCGGCGATGGGGCAACGGTGTCGGGCAAGCCGGGCCATCGCGCGTTCGGTGCCCGGGCTGCAATGGCCTGTCCCTGTGGAGGGCTCAGCGCCCGGGCCCGTGGGTGGAGGCACTGCCGATGGCAGGCTGCCCGGCACGATCGTGTCGCTCCGGTATGTATCGGCGTTCTCACCGGTCGGAGCTCGGCAGCGGTTGTCGACAGTTCCACGACGCGCTGCGCCGCACGCGTGAGGGGAGCGATACCCATGTCGAAGCGCCCTCGGCCGGCTGTCGGCCTCGCCCCGGGTGCCGACGGCAGGGGCCGAGCCATCGCCGGCAGTGCCGGTGGGGGTGAGTCGGTCGCACACCTCCGTGCCGGGTGCGTGTCCTTGGCGCCGCCCGAGCTCGTGGACGAGCACGGGCGGGAGCAACCGTCGGGACCCGAGGCACCCGCGTCGGCTCTTGAGCACGCACCGCGTGATGTGCGCGGCGGGTCACCTCATGCGGTGACCTTGGCGATGAACGCCGCGCGGTTCGTCACGGTCCGCTGGATCTTCTCCTCCACGGTGAGCGATTCGTGGAGCCGTGCGCCGATGCTCGCGTCCTTCGTGCCCCGCACGTACAGCGGGCAGGCGAGATCGCTGCACATGCAGGCGCCCACCGAGTTTCCCTGTTGTCCCGCCCTGCCCGCCTTCGCGGCGACCATGAGTGGGACTCCCCCGGCGTGGGTGGTCATGCACATCGAGCACATGCCGCGTCGCGTCCGCCTGGGCGTGTTGGCGGGGCAGCGCAGGGCGAGTGCCGTCGGTAGGCCGTCCGACTCGGTGGCGAGGCAGGCCCGGCCGGGGGGCCTGGGGTCCCTCCAGCCGAGGAAGTCCAGATCGTCCCAGGGGCGCTCGACCGAGTCACGGGGGGATGGACAGGCGCTTGGCCTCGCCCTCGGTGCAGTTCACGAAGGCGGTGCGGATCTCCCGCTCGGTCAGGGGTTTCATGAACCGTAGGCCAGTTTGCCTAAAAGCTTTAGGCAAATACATAATGAAACTCGCCAGATCGGAGGAAGATTATGGTTAGAGCAGGACTGACCCCGGAGCGCCTGACGCTGGCGGGGGCCGAGCTGGCCGACGAGGTCGGTTTCGACCAGGTGACCGTCTCGGCGCTCGCCCGGCGGTTCGATGTCAAGGTCGCGAGCCTGTACTCGCACCTGAAGAACTCCCAGGACCTCCGGACCAGGATCGCGCTGTTCGCGCTGGAAGAACTCGCCGACCGAGTGGCCGAGGCACTGGCCGGACGTGCGGGCAAGGACGCCCTTGCCGCCTTCGCGGATGCCTACCGCGACTACGCCCGGGAGCACCCCGGTCGCTACGCCGCCGCCCGCCTCCGGCTCGATCCCGAGACGGCGGCGGCCAGTGCCGGGGTGCGGCACGCACAGATGACGCGGGCGATCCTGCGCGGCTACGACCTGACGGAGCCGGACCAGACGCACGCGGTCCGAATGCTGGGCAGCGTGTTCCACGGCTACGTCAGCCTGGAGCTGGCCGGAGGCTTCGAGCACAGCGCCCCCGGGGCGCAGGAATCCTGGGCCTGGATCGTGGACTCCCTCGACACTCTGCTACGGAACCGCGGCGCACGCCGACCAGATGCGGCTGCGCCGCCGGAGGCAATCGCCCACGCCGGGAACCGACATGCCCGATGACCGAAAACCCTGAGCAAGGCTGAGGCAATGAACGCAGAGCACGACTGGATCACCACACGCGTCACCGCGGACATCCTGCGCGGTCACCTCGACGTGGAAGCGACCGCGCACGGTCTGCTGCCGCATCGGCTGCCCGCTCGGGCCCGTCGGCAGATACCCGACACCCAATTGGCCGTGGCCGAGGCCCAGCCCTCCGGCGTGCGGTTGGCCTTCCGCACCCGGGCCACGCACATCGACCTGGACACACTGCCCACCAAGCGGGTCTACCGAGGCTTTCCGTCCCCGCCCGACGGTGTGTACGACCTGCTGATCGACGGCCGTCTCGCCGCCCGGACCACGGTGGCCGGCGGAAACGTGCGCACGATCACCGACATGGTCACCCAGTCCTCCGAGCTGACCGAGGGCCCCGTCGGCACCGCCCGGTTCACTGGTCTACCCGAACATGACAAGGACATCGAGATCTGGCTTCCGCATACGGAGATCACCGAGCTGATCGCCCTGCGCACCGATGCCCCCATCGAACCGGCAACGGACCGCGGGCGCAGGGTGTGGCTGCACCACGGCAGCTCCATCAGCCACGGCTCGAACGCCACCCATCCGACTGCCACTTGGCCCGCCCTGGCAGCTGCCCGGGGCGGAGTGGAGCTGGTCAACATGGGGTTCGGCGGCAGCGCGCTGCTCGACCCGTTCACCGCTCGTGCGATGCGGGACACCCCCGCGGACCTGATCAGCCTGAAGATCGGCATCAATGTCGTCAACAGCGACGTGATGCGCCTGCGCGCCTTCGGCCCCGCGGTGCACGGATTCCTCGACACCATCCGCGACGGGCACCCGACCACGCCGCTGCTCGTCGTGTCGCCCATCCTGTGTCCGGTCCAGGAGGACACCCCCGGCCCCCTCATGCCCGACTTCGACGGCGGGACCTTGCGGTTCAAGGCCACGGGCGATCCGGCCGAACGCGCCGCCGGGCGTCTCACGCTCGGCATCATCCGCGACGAGCTCGCCCGGATCGTCGAACAGCGAGCGGCCGACGACCCGAAGCTGCACTACCTCGACGGCCGTGACCTGTACGGCGAGAAGGATTACGCCGAGTTCCCACTGCCCGACGAGGTCCACCCCGATCCCGCGGCTCACCGCCGTATCGGCGAGAACTTCGGTCGGCTCGCGTTCGGCGACAGCGGCCCCTTCGCCGCCGGGACCGGCTGAGCACATCGCTCCGGTCCGGGGCTGCCGAGGGGCGGCGTCACCTGCTGAATCGGCGCGGAGCACGGAGCCGGCGCCGCCGCTGCCCCGTTCTCCGTGCCACTCGCCGGACCCGGGGCGGCCGTTGCTCGTCACCGAGACGTCCCCGGCCTCCGAGAGGCGACGTCCGAGCGGTGCAGTGCGTCGGCGACGCCCCGCGCAGCACTTCCGCCTCGCGGTGTTCGTCCCTGCCATCGGACGGCCGCGCGCCACGACGAGCGCGTCCACGTCTTCCGCTGCACCCGTCACCACCGTCTCGATCCGCCTGTGGCTCAGGCCGTGATCAGCCGGACACAACGGTGGTCATCGATCCGGCTTCTCTGACACGATCCGTGTGTGACCACGTTGTTCCTGATGGTCGGCCTACCAGGGGCCGGAAAGACCACGAGAGCCCGTCAGCTCGCCGAGGGGTACGGCGCGCTGCGCCTGACGCCCGACGATTGGATGCTTCCCCTCTTCGGCGAGGCGGAGTCGGACGGCAAGCGCGATGTGCTGGAGGGACGCATGCTCCGGCTCGCCCTGGATGCGATCGGGCTGGGCACCGACGTCGTGCTGGACTTCGGCTGTTGGTCCCGGGACGAACGGTCAGCGATCCGCCGGCTGGTGGAGGCCGAGGGCGCGTGCTTCCGCATGGTCTACCTGCCGGTGGACGATGAGACCCAGCGCGCCCGGATCGCCCGGCGCAGGACGACCGCTGCCGAGGAGACGTTCCCGATGACCGAGGCGGACATCCTGTACGGACGGGCGCACTTCGAAGAACCCGACGCAGCGGAACTGGGAGGCCGGGCGGCCGTCGGCCCGCCCCTTGGATGGGTGGACTGGCGAGAGTGGGCCGCCGCCCGATGGCCATCGTTCAGGTGACTGCGCCGGACCGACTCGGCGCGACTCGGCTCGGCTCGGCTCCGGACGCGGGGCCCCGGTCGGCCATGGCGCACCTCGGCAGCGCAGCCGTGCCGAGCAATCCCGCGACGGCCCGCAGGACAGGCCCTACGGGGTCCGGCGCAGGGTGTTCGTCGGCTTGTGCGGCCCATGGGGCGAGGATGCGCAGACGGTCGCGGCTCGGCGTGCCGGGTTCGGCGGTCAAGGTGATGAGCTGCTGGTCGGGTCGGCGGGACGGGCGTGGCGGGGTCGTGGCCCGCTCGCGTTCCGGGCCGGGACCATCGGGTACCGGCCGGTCGCGGTGAACATTGCGGGAACGGCCGGAAACGGGCGCGGGACCGCAACGGCGGACCGCGCCGACTCCTGGTCATGGCCACGGAATCGGGCGAGCGGTGTCACCGGACGGTGACGTCCGCCGTCGCCACCTTGTTCACGTCCGAGTTGCAGCCCACAGGGCCGTCTCAAGCTACCTTCGTGCGTACCGCCAACGGGCAGGAACAGATCAAGCGATCATGGCTCCGGAAGGGCTCTGGTCCACGGCAGGGGCGAGGGACTGCTCGGCCCAGATGGTCTTGCCCCGCTGGCCGTATCGGCTGCCCCAGCGGGTGGTGAGCTGGGCCACGAGGTACAGGCCGCGGCCTCCTTCGTCGGTCCAACGGGCCCGGCACAGCCGTGGCTGGGTGTTGCTGGGGTCGGAGACCTCGCAGATCAGCACCTTGTCGCGGATGAGCCGCAGGACGATCGGGCCGCCCGCGTACCGGATGGCGTTGGTGACCAGTTCACTGACGATAAGTTCTGTGGTGAACGCGAGATGGTCCAGACTCCACGTCGCCAGTTGCCGGGTGACGGCTTCCCGGGCCTCGGTCACGATGGCCGGATCGGCGGAAAACCGCCAGGCGGCGGTCGAGTCGTCCGCCAGCGCCCTGGTTCGGGCGAGCAGCAGGGCCACGTCGTCGCGGGACGGCGCCTCGGTCGTCCGGGAGAGCAGGGACCGGCCGACGTCGTCCAGGGGCGGCGCCGCTTCGCCGTGACAGATCGCCGCGAGCCTGTCGGCCAACTCCGACATGCCGTCTTCGATGTCCTGCCCGTCGAGGGTGACGAGCCCGTCGGTGTACAGCGCGAGAACGCTGCCGGGCTCCAGCCGGAGGTTGGTGACCTCGAACGGCATGCCGCCCACTCCGAGGGGCGGGCCGGGCGCGATCTCGATCAGCCCGGCCGTGCCGTCCGGGTGGAGCAGAACGGGCGGCGGATGGCCCGCGCTGGCCAGCGCGCACTGGCGGCTGACCGGGTCGTACAGCATGTACAGGCAGGTCGCGCCCACAACACTCGGCTGGCCGGGCCGGGCCTCCTCGGCGAGTTGCTGGACCAGGTCGTCGACATGGGTGAGCAGCTCGTCGGGATCCAGTTCGAGATCGGCAAGGGTCTGTACCGCCGTGCGCAACCGCCCCATGGTCGCGGCGGCGTGCAGACCGCGACCGACGACGTCCCCCACGACGAGCGCCACGCGGAGCGAGGGCAGCGGAATCACGTCGAACCAGTCACCGCCGATGTCGGCCCCGCCTCCCGCCGGCACATAGCTGCCCGCCGCCTCGACCGCGGGGATGTCACTGGTGGTGCGGGGCAACAGGCGCCGTTGCAGTGCCACGGAAGCGCGGTGCTCCCGGGTGTACCGACGGGCGTTGTCCACGCTCAGCGCGGCACGGGAGGCGATCTCCGACAGGAGTCTGCGGTCTTCCTCGACGAAGGGATCGGGGCGGTCGGTTCGCCAGACCACGACAGCGCCGAGCAGCAGGCCGCGCGCGAACAGCGGGGAGTAGAGGACCGAGTGCCCGCGCTCGGGCACGAACAGAGGGGCCAATTCGGGTCCCAGTTGCTCGCTCGCCTCCTGCACGGAGGCCAGGACGGTCTCGCCGCACCGCAGCCTCCGCAGGACAGGCGGGTCGGGCAACGGGGGGACGTCCTTGCCCGGTTGCAGGAGATCGCTGGGGACGGCGCCGGTGGCCGAGACCACCGCGGCGCGGCGCAGGTGCCACAGCCCCGCGCCGACCAGCTTGGGGGGCTCGTCGCCCTGGAGCATGGCCTCCGCGAGTTCCACCCAGGCCACGTCGCCGAATGCCGGGACGAGGACTTCGGCCAGGTCCTGCGAGGTACGGAGGACGTTCAGGGAGGTGCCGATCCGCTCGGACGCCTCGTGAAGCAGATCCAGGTGGTGGAGGTCCCGCTGCTGGGCGGCGGAGGGGGCGAGCATGGTGGCGACACCCGTCGGCCGTCCCCGGGCGTCCTCCAGGCGGAAGGCGGACAGCGACCACTGTCCGCCGGGAACCGTTGGGCCCCCCGCCTGATGCTCCCACCCGATCAGCGGCACCCCCGAGTCCAGGACCCGGCGCAACACCGATTCGGCCTCCTCCGCGCCCTGCGGCGACAGCGTCTCCCCCAGGAGGCCGCCCAGGAGCAGGGCGGGAGCGTCGGACGCACCGGGGGCGGCGGCATTGGTGCGCACCGTGGTCAGGTCCGGCCCGTGGATGCCGATCTCGATCCGGTCCTGGGCGAACAGTGCGCGCGCGAGGGCGGTGTCCTGGTTCCACGTGTCGAGGTGTCGGGCGGGAAGGGCCAGGACGAGGCTCTGCGACGAGCCCTCGAGCCGCACCACGCGAAAGGCGACCTTGATCTGATCGCCGGAGGTGCGGCGGAGCACCGCGCGGCCCGCCGACGGGATTCCGGATCCTTGCGGGCTGTCCTCGCATCGTCTGCGGGAGGAGGCGTCGAGGAGGCTGCACAGGGGGGAACCGCAGGCTTCCTGGGTCGTGCGCTGCAGCAGGTCGGCGGCCGCCCGGGACCAGCACAGCACGATGCCCCGGTCATCGAGCACGGCCGTGGCGATGTCGTCGAAGGGGAACGACCGGCCCAAAGCGTCCTCGGTGGATGCTCCCATCCCGCTGTCCTCGCCTCTACGGAGTTACCTCAAGGTAAGTACATTGTGGACAATTCCGGCGCATACTGCTCCGCCATCGGGAGCCGAAAACGCTCGTAGAGGCTCCCCGCCGACGACGACGCGTCGATGACCAGCGGCAACGTCGCCCCAGGCAAAAGCGGTCCGGAAATGCGCCGAGCGCGTGGGACGTCCCGGCCCCCGACGCCTCCTCCCGGCGGATCCACCGGCGCCTTCGGGAAGAGGCGGACGGGACCGCGCCGGTAGCGGCAGTCCGCGTGCGGACGAACTGCTGCCCCGGACCGCCCGCGCGGCGGCACTCGCCCCGAGGCCGGAGCCCTCTCGTGCGTCCGCGGGCATGTGTGCAGGCGGGCGCCCTCGATGCAGCCGTGCGGTGGCGGCGCGCATGAAGACGGCCGGGAGGCCACTCCTCCCCCGCGGCCCCGGTGGCAGGGGCAGCCGCGAGCGGTATGCGTTTCCGCACCGCTGTCGTCGTCGAGCGGCACGTCGGCGCCGAGTGCGACACCACCGCCGGGCACCCCGACGAAGGACGGTCAGAGCGAGTGCTGTCCCTCGTCGTTGACGAGCCCCAGACACACGCCGTCCCCGTCCTCGTCCTCGTCCTCGTCCTCGCCCTCGAATGGATTGGCCACGAATCCCCCTTCGATGAACTCGGGCAAGGCCAACCTATGTTGACGCGACGGAACAGGCGGTCCTGGAGCTCAGGAATCAGCGGCACGTGTGCGGCGTCAGGCGCCGGAGCGCGAGCCGCACCCACCACGATCCCGGTGATGCCTCCGGCCGCGGCGCCGACGGTGCGCGGCGGCCGACGGGAAGGAGGGAGCAGCTCCCCGGGGAGATCGGGGCTCCCGTGGACGGGCCGGGTCACCGGGTTCGCGCGATGCTCCACCGCGGCAGTTGCTCGAAGAAGGCGACCGCGTCCGCACGCCACCGGGACCGCCAGCCGACCGCCTCCGCCGCGGCCTGCTCCGCATGGCGCCGCATGGCGGCCCGCATCCTGGCCGGCACACCGCGGCGTTCGCCGATCTCCCGGATGACGGCAACGGTCTCCGGCGTAATTCCCGCATCCCCGAGAGCAGCCTCCACCAGGGCTCGCTCGCTTCCGTCCGCGGCCCGGAGCAGGGCGTCGACGGTGTAGCTGCGCCTCCCGTCGCGTATGTCCGTGCCGGTCGGTTTTCCCATGGTCGTGGCGTCCCCGAACAGATCCAGGTAGTCATCGCGCATCTGCCCGCAGATCCCCACCAGCCGTGCGTACCGGCGCAGTTCCGCGTCGAACGGCGCGGGCTGCTCCCCTGCGGCGAGGAGCCCGAGTTGCAGGGGGGCGAGAAGTGAGTAGCGGGCGGACTTGTAGTCGGCCACACCGTGCAGGACGTCCTCGTCGGGGGTGGTGAAGTCCCGCTCCAGATCGGCGATCTGCCCCATGAACGTGTCGGCTGCCGCCCTCGTCTGCACCTCGACCATGGCCTGGCGCACCGCGACGGGCAGATCGGCGTCCAGGAGCACCTGGAGGGACAGCGCGAGTGCGAGGTCACCGGCGAGCACGGTGAGGCCGAGGGCCACCTGCGGATGGCGGGGGAACCGGTCTCGGTAGGCGTAGTAGGTGGAAGGGCCTCCCCGGCGGGTGGGGCTGTTGTCGATGAGATCGTCATGCACCAGGCCGTGGGTCTGCAGCAGCTCGATGCTCAGTGCTGCGGCGTCCAGCCCGTCGACCGGCTCGGTGGTCGTCAGGCGGGCCGCCTCGTGGAGGAGGACGACTCTCATGCGTTTGCCGCCGCGCAGGGACAGATCCCGCAGCAGCCGGAGGCACTCCGGGGTGAATCGGCTGAACGGCGGCATGTCGAGCCCGGTGCTCAACGTGTCGAAGTACTCCTCGAAGAGTGTGTTGAAGCGTTGCTCGTGCCGGGCGGCACGTTTCAGCACCTGCTCACCGAGCCCGGTGGCATCGGTCATGACGAGGTCCTCCTCCTGCTCCCCGGCCCCGCGGCCGTCCTGTCGGGCGATATCACGTCAAGGCGGTGCGCAGCGCCCGCAGTTCGGCCTCCTCGGCGCCGTGTGCCAGCAGGTATTCGGGTACGGACCCGTAGTGGCTGCGGATCCAGACCATGGCGCGGCGCAGGTGGGTCGCGGTGACGGGGCGCCGGCCGTGTCCGCGCCCTCCCCCGGTCCGTGCGTCGGCGAGCCCCAGGGCGGTGTTCGAGCGGAGGAAGTCCTCGGTGATCTCCGCCTCGGACGCGTCAAGCAGAGTCTGCAGGACGGCCACGGTCACCCCGGTGCGGTCCTTGCCCGAGGCGCAGTGCACAAGGGCGGGCAACGCCCCCGGGGCGACGAGCCGTCGGATCATCGCGGCCGTCGTCCGGCCGGCGCACTCGGCCATGGCGGGGTAGAGCTCCCGCTGGTCCTCGGGCCAGCGCTGCTCGACGAAGACCGGAAGGTGGCTGTGTTCGTGGTCGAGGCCGTGACGCAGGTCCGGCTTGGCCTCGACCTCCGGCACGCTGCGCAGGTCGATCACGGTGCGCACGCCGAGTTCCCCCAGCTGTTGCGCGCCTTCCGGCGTCAGGGCGTCCAGGGCACCGGAACGGTAGAGCACCCCGCGACGAAGTGATCCGATGCCGCCCGCGTCGCGGAAGTTCCGGACGCCCGGGATGTCGTGGACGGCATGTTCGCGCCGGTCAGTGCGTGTGATCATCGACAGATGATAGGAGATCCGCTCCGCCCCCGCCGTTTCCCGCCCGGCGGCGGAGCACGGGCCGCACAACCGCCCCGATTCAGTGCTCCGGGCCCTGGAGCGGCAAACCCTATTCTGGCATGCTCTCGCCAAAGCAACGCGCGTAGAACCAACGCGCGTAGAACCAACGGGGTCTCCAAGGAGGACGGATACATGCGCGAGCAGTGCGGTCCGGGTGACGGTGCGGCCGAGGAACAGCAGGATCGACGTGCCGCCGGCCCGTCCCGCAGAGGGCTCCTCATCGGCGCCGGTGCCGGGCTCGGCGTGGCGCTGACGGGCCTGCCCGCCCTCACCTCGTCCGCCTCGGCGGCGACACTCAAGGACGGCAGCTGGTGCAATCCCGCCCGGGGCCACTTCCCCGCGGGCGGGCACTACGGCGCCTCGCGCGGCGGATACCCGCACGCGGGCCAGGACGTCACCAACTCGACGGGGACGGCGGTCTACGCCGCGGCCGCCGGTACGGTGATCCGCCGTGGCGCCAACGTCCTGACCGGGCGCACCGGCAATGGCCTGGTCGTCTCGCACGGCGGCGGCCGGTACACCTACTACGGGCACCTCAGCGCCTTCCGGGTCGCCCTCGGCGCCAAGGTCGCCGCCGGTCAGCGCATCGCCGACATGGGCGCCACCGGTCGTGTGACCGGCCCCCACCTCCATTTCGAGACGCACACCGGAAAGCTGGGGTCCACGACCAACCCCGTCGCCTACCTGGCCGCGCGCGGTGTGGACCTGGGTGGCGGCTGGTCCTCCATCAGCCCCGGAGCCGCGGGGGCGACCGTCAAGGCCATCCAGTACCTGATCACCCAGCGCGGCACCTCGCTGGTCGCCGACGGCGCCTACGGTTCGGTGTCGGTCAACGCGGTCAAGAAGCTCCAGTCCGCCCGGGGGCTGGTGGCGGATGGTCAGGTGGGCCCGAAGACCTGGCCGCACCTCGTCCACTCGCTCCGTTCGGGTAGCTCGGGATCTCACGTGCGCGCCCTCCAGACGGTGCTGAACAAGCACAGCGCGGGGCTCGCCGTCGACGGCGGTTTCGGCTCGGTGACCGATTCCGCCGTACGTGCCTACCAGCGCGCCAACCGCCTGGCCGTCGACGGCCTGGTGGGACCGAAGTCCTGGGAGGCCCTCGTCGGGTGACCGCCCGACGGACCCACCGCTGGGCGCCCCCGCCGGACGGCGCGGGCGCCCCCGGCCCGACCCAGCGCGGGCCGGGGGCGCCGACGGGTCGACCGGCACGTCGGGCACGGCCGGTCCGCCATCCACGCGGACGAGGAGACCGCCGACGGCCGCACCCGACAGGCCCGGTCCTGGGGTGACCGACAGATCCGGTCCTGTGGTGAGGGCGACCGCTCCGACGTGCGCGGGCCCGAAGTACACGGGCCCGAACCCGGCCTCGCCCCGTGCACGCCGGACCACGGGCCCGACGGCGTTCGGCTGCCCGCGGCCCGCGGCCTCGAACACGACCGTGCCGCGCCTTCGTCCGTGCCCGACGTCGGCGCACGACCTACCGGCCGCCCCTCCCTGGCGCGGCCCGCGCCGGTCTCGTCCGGGAGGACGCGGCGCCCCGCACCCGGCCTCTCCCCTCGGTGACGGTCGTGGATCGCGCGCGGCAAAAGCATGCTCCGCGGTGCGCACCCGCCTGAGAGGACACGCGCCGCCGCCCAGTAGAGTGCGCGACTGTTGCCCTGCGGAAATCCCTTCCGACCAGCACTCCCGAATCCAGAGGTGGCGAGCGTGACCCCCGCACGACCAGGCCCGTCCCCCGCCGTCACTGTGGTGGGCATCGGAGCCGACGGCTGGGACGGTCTGCCCCGCGCCTCCCGTGAGGCCCTCGCCGACGCCGACGTCCTGATCGGCGGACCGCGCCAGCTGGACCTGCTGCCGGCAGGGTGCGCCGGCGAACGGATCGCCTGGCCCTCCCCGTTGCGCCCCGCCGTCGCCGGTCTGCTCGCCGCGCACGCGGGGCGGCGGGTGTGTGTCCTGGCCAGCGGTGACCCGATGTTCCACGGAATCGGCCGCGCCGTCACGGAGGAGATCGGGGCGGATTCGGTCCGGGTGCTGCCGCACCCCTCCTCGGTCTCCCATGCCTGCGCCCGGCTCGGCTGGCCGGTGGAGGACGTCGAGGTCGTGACGCTGGTCGGTCGGCCCGTCGCCCGCCTCGCCGCGGCTCTGCACGACGGCCGCCGGCTTCTCGTGCTCAGCTCCGGTGCCGGGACGCCCCGCGAGGTCGCCGCGCTGCTGCGGGAACGGGGCTTCGGTCCGAGCCGGCTGCGGGTGCTCGCACAACTCGGCGGTGAGAAGGAACACGTGACCGCCGAGGAGACCGCCGACGCGTGGACGCACCCGGCCCGCGACCCCCTCAACGTCGTCGCCGTCGAATGCCACCGCGCCGACCACGCGCCGCGGCTCGGTGCCGTGCCCGGACTCCCCGACGACGCCTACGAACACGACGGACAGCTCACGAAGCGGCACGTGCGCGCGGCCACTCTCGCCGCGCTCGCCCCCGCACCCGGCGAACTGCTGTGGGACATCGGCGGCGGATCGGGGTCGATCGCCGTCGAGTGGATGCGCACCCATCCCTCGTGCCGGGCAATCACCGTCGAGCGCGATCCGGTGCGTGCGGAGCGCATCACCCGCAACGCCGAACGACTCGGTGTCCCGGGGCTGCGGGTCGTTCCCGGTGCCGCACCCGCCGCCCTGACCGGACTCCCGGCCCCCGACGCCGTGTTCATCGGCGGCGGACTCACCGCCCCCGGTCTCCTCGACACCTGCTGGGAGGCACTGCCCGCCGGGGGAAGGCTGGTCGCCAACACCGTGACGCTGGAGTCCGAGGCCCTGCTCGCGGACGCCCGTCGGCGTCTCGGTGGCGAACTGGTGCGGCTCGCCGTGGCGCACGCCGTGCCGGTGGGCGGCTTCACCGGGTGGCGGCAGGCGATGCCGGTGACCCAGTGGAGCGTGGAAAAGACCGTCGATCCCCTTCCAGGAGCAGTCAGATGACCGTGTACTTCATCGGCGCCGGCCCCGGCGCCGCCGACCTCATCACGGTGCGCGGTGCTCGTACGCTCGCCGCCTGCCGGGTCTGCCTGTACGCGGGCAGCCTGGTCCCCCGCGAGCTGCTGGCCGAGTGCCCGCCGGGGGCACGTCTCGTCGACACCGCGCAGCTCGACCTTGACCGGATCACCGCCGAGTTGGTCCGCGCGCACGAGGAGGGGCTCGATGTGGCCCGGCTGCACTCGGGCGACCCGTCGGTGTTCAGCGCGGTCGCCGAGCAGATGCGGCGGCTGGACGCGGCGGGCGTGCCGTACGAGGTGGTGCCCGGGGTGCCCGCGTTCGCCGCGGCCGCCGCCGCCCTGAAGCGGGAACTGACCGTGCCGACCGTCGGTCAGACGGTCATCCTCACCCGTATCGCCCACCGTGCCACCGCCATGCCCGAGGGCGAGGACCTGGCCACCCTCGGACGCAGTGGTGCGCTGATCGTCCTGCACCTGGCCGCCAGGTACGTCGACCGGGTGGTCGACGAGCTCCTCCCCCACTACGGTGCCGACTGCCCTGCCGCCGTCGTCGCGTACGCCTCCCGCCCCGAGGAGCTGATCATCCGGGGGACGCTGGACGAGATCGCCGGCAAGGTGAAGGACGCCGGGGTGCTGCGCACCGCCGTGATCATGGTCGGGCGAACGCTGGGGGCGGAGCAGTTCCGGGACAGTCACCTGTATTCCGCGGAGCGCGAACGCCACGTGTGCTGACGCCCCGAGCCCGGGGCTCGCGTACCGTGCCTCGCCGTGCTGGGCCCTGCCGTCCGCCGGGCGGCGCGCGGCGGACGGCAGCTCGGCGACACGGGGCAAGGGCTGTCCCGTCGTTCCCGGCGGGCGCCCGACGACGGCCCCGCACTCCACGGCTTCGCCGGAGCGCCCACGTACGCCCGCAGGCGGTCCGGCATGCCGGCGCTCCCGCGCCGCACGATGCACCCCGACCGAATCGCGGGCCGATCCGGCACCGGAGTGCGGGCCGGCCCTCAGGCGATCGTGCTGCGACCCACGACCGTGCCGGCCCGGTCGATGCAGATGACGTCGACGGCGACCGGCGCCCCGCGCAGTACGGCCAGTGCCTCGTCGCGGGCCGCCGTGGCGACCAGGTCCCCGAGCGGCACCCCGGCCGCCAGGCACAGCTGGAGCGCGGCGAGGCCGGTGTTCGCCGCGGCGACCTCGACGGCCAGGGGCTCGTCCGCACCGCCGCGCCGGGCGAGTTCGGCGAGGAAGCCCTTGTCGACCTGGGAACGGGCGGAGTGCAGATCGAGGTGCCCGGCGGCCAGCTTGGACAGCTTGGCGAACCCGCCGCACACCGTGAGCCGGTCCACCGGGTGGCGTCGCACGTACTTCAGGACGGCGCCCGCGAAGTCTCCCATGTCGAGGAGGGCGTCCTCCGGCAGGCCGTACTCCGTGACGACCGTCTTCTCCGACGTCGATCCGGTGCACCCGGCGACGTGTCGGCGGCCTGCCGCCCTGGCCACGTCCACGCCGCGCCGGATCGAGTCGATCCAGGCCGAGCAGGAGTACGGCACGACGATCCCCGTCGTGCCGAGGATCGACAGGCCGCCGAGGATGCCGAGGCGCGGGTTCCAGGTGGAGCGGGCGATCTCCTCGCCGTGGTCGACGGAGACGGTGATCTCGACGTCGCCCGTGCCGCCGTATCGTTCGGCGACCAGGGCGACGTGCTTCCGCATCAGCTCGCGGGGAACGGGGTTGACGGCGGGTTCCCCGACGGGCAGGGGAAGGCCGGGCCGGGTGACCGTGCCGACGCCGGGACCCGCCCGGAAGACGACACCGGAGCCCGCGGGCAGCCGCCGCACCGTGGCCCGGACCAGTGCGCCGTGCGTGACATCGGGATCGTCGCCCGCGTCCTTCACTATCCCGGCCATCGCGTACTCCCCGGTCAGCTCCTCGGCCGCCAGCGCGAACGACGGCGTCTGGCCCCGGGGCAGGGTGATGGTCACCGGGTCGGGGAAGTCCCCGTCCAGCAGGGCCGTGTACGCGGCCGTGGCGGCGGCGGTCGCGCAGGCGCCCGTGGTCCACCCCGGCCGCAGGCCGGTGTGCTTGAGTTGGGCGGAGCGGCCGCCCTTCGGCGTGCCGCCGCCCTGTGTTCCACCGCTCATGAACGGACCCGTACCTCCATGCACGTACTGATACTCGGCGGGACCACGGAGGCCCGCGCCCTCGCCGAACTGCTCCACACGACGCCCGGTGCGACCGTGACGAGCTCGCTCGCCGGGCGGGTCGCCAGTCCCCGGCTGCCGCCGGGCGGGGTGCGGATCGGCGGCTTCGGCGGGGCGGAGGGACTGGCCGCGTGGCTGCGCGAACACGCCGTGGACGCGCTCATCGACGCCACCCACCCCTTCGCCGAGGTCATGAGTTTTCACGCGGCACGGGCCGCCGCCCTGGCCCATGTTCCCCTGCTCGCGCTGCGCCGCCCCGGCTGGGTCCCGGTCGAGGGCGACCGGTGGCATGCCGCGGACTCGCTGGCCGGGGCCGCCGGGCTGCTGCCCGGGCTTGGGCGGCGGGTGTTCCTCACCACGGGACGGATGGGTCTCGCGGCGTTCGCGGACCTGACGCAGCTGTGGTTCCTGGTCCGGTCCGTGGACGCGCCCGGGGCCCCGCACCCGCCCCGCATGGAGGTGGTGCTCGACCGCGGCCCCTTCACCCTGGACGGCGAACGCGAACTGCTGCGCCGCCACCGTGTCGACGTCGTCGTGACGAAGGACAGCGGCGGGGCGGCCACCGCGCCGAAGCTCGCCGCGGCGCGGGAGGCCGGGCTGCCCGTGGTCGTCGTCCGTCGGCCGCCGGTGCCCGACGGGGTCCCGGTCGTGCCCGACCCCGTCGCCGCCGCCCGCTGGGTCCTGGAAGGGGCCGGCCCGCACACCGGCTGAGCGCGGGCGGCGGGGCGCCCGCCCCGGCTCAGTCCTCGGGGTAGCGACGGGGCGTCCAGGCGATCTCCTCACCGTTCCCGCGCCGTACGACCCGGGTCTGCGAGGAGCCGACCAGCAGCACCGTGCGCATGTCGACCTCGGCCGGGTCGAGCTCCCCGAGGCGGACGATCCGCACCTCCTCGGTGGCGCCGCCCACGTCCCGCGCGACCACGACCGGGGTGTCCGGTGCCCGGTGCTCCAGCAGCAGTTCGCGTGCCTTGCCGACCTGCCAGGTGCGGCTGCGCGAACCGGGGTTGTACAGGGCGAGCACCAGATCCGCCGAGGCCGCCGCGCGCAGCCGCTCGGCGATGACCTCCCACGGCTTGAGCCGGTCGGACAGGGAGATGGTGGCGTAGTCGTGCCCCAGCGGGGCGCCCGCGCGGGCCGCCGCCGCGTTGGCCGCCGTCACCCCGGGCAGCACACGCACCGGGACGTCCAGGTACTCGGGCTGCGAGGCGGCCTCCAGAACGGCGGTGGCCATCGCGAACACGCCCGGGTCGCCGCCTGAGACGACCGCCACCCGGCGTCCGCGCCGGGCCAGGTCGAGCGCGAACTCGGCCCGTTCGGCCTCCACCCGGTTGTCCGAGCCGTGCCGGACCTGGCCGGGGCGCGCCGGGACGCGGTCGAGGTAGGTGGTGTAGCCGACCAGGTCGTCCGCGGCGGCGAGTGCCCCGCGCGTCTCGGGAGTCAGCCACAGCGGACCGGCCGGTCCGGTGCCGACGACGACGACCTCGCCCGGCTCCTGCTCCGGACGCTCGGCGTCCACCTGGCTGGGCAGCACGGCCACGGCGAAGTACGGCACCGACTCGGTGTCCACCTCGGCGAGTTCGGCGGTCCGCTCGCCCTCCATGGTGGCCCGTTCCACGTACCGCGTCCGGCTCAGCCGTCCGGATGCCTCCAGCGCACGTCGCACCTTGGGGAACGTGCGCCCCAGTTTCATCACCACCGCCGTGTCCGTGGCGGCGAGCCGTGCGGTCAGTTCCTCCTCGGGCAGGGTGCCGGGCAGGATGGTCAGCACCTCCTCGCCCTCCACGAGCGGGGAGCCCAGACGGGCGGCGGCGGCGGACACGGAGGTGACGCCGGGGACGACCTCGGTGTCGTACCGGTCGGCGAGCCGCTTGTGCATGTGCATGTAGGAGCCGTAGAACAGCGGATCGCCCTCGGCGAGCACCGCCACGGTGCGGCCCGCGTCCAGGTGCTCGGCGAGCCTGGCGGCCGACCGGGCGTAGAACTCCTCCATGGCGCCCCGGTAGCCGCCCGGGTGGTCGGTGGTCTCCGTCGTGACGGGGTAGACCAGCGGTTCCTCGATGTGGTCGGCGCGCAGGTGCCGGGACGCGATCGACCGGGCGATGGAACGGCCGTGCCGGGCGCTGTGGTAGGCGATCACGTCCGCCTCGGCGATGGCCTCGACGGCGCGCACGGTCATCAGCGAGGGGTCACCGGGGCCGAGGCCGACCCCGTACAGCTTGCCGCTCATTCTTCCTCGCTCGCGATCGCGTTGAGCGCGGCGGCGGCGATGGCGCTGCCGCCGCGACGGCCGCGCACGATCAGGTGCTCCAGGCCGGACGGGTGCGTGGTCAGGGCGTCCTTGGATTCGGCGGCGCCCACGAAGCCGACCGGTACCCCGATGACGGCGGCCGGACGGGGTGCGCCCTCCTCGATCATCTCCAGCAGCCGGAAGAGGGCCGTGGGCGCGTTGCCCACGGCCACGACGGATCCCTCCAGCCGGTCCCGCCACAGTTCCAGGGCGGCGGCGCTGCGCGTCGTGCCGAGCTTCGCCGCGAGTTCCGGGACGGCCGGGTCGGAGAGGGTGCACAGGACGTCGTTGTCGGCGGGCAGCCGCTTGCGGGTGACGCCGCTGGCGACCATCTGCACATCGCAGAGGATGGGTGCCCCGGCGCGCAGGGCCCTCCGGGCGGCGGTCACCACGGAGGGCGTGCAGACCAGGTCCCGTACGAGGTCGACCATTCCACAGGCGTGGATCATGCGGACCGCGACCTGGCTGATGTCGGCCGGCAGGGCCGCGAGGTCCGCCTCCGCGCGGATGGTGGCGAAGGACTCGCGGTAGATCGCCGCGCCGTCCTTCTCGTAGTCGTAAGTGGTCACCGTGGTCTTCTCGCTGCTCTCGGTCGTCGTACGGGTCATGAGGTGATCGCCGCCAGGGCGGCGGCGAGTCGGGAGGGGTCGTCCATGGTCACGGTGCGCGGTTCTCGTCCCGCCGCGGCGGTGGACAGCCGGTAGCGGCCGTCCGGGCCGGCGACGACGTCGATCCGGTCGCCGCGGGGGTGTCCGCAGCGGCGTTCGCAGCCGGACCAGTACAGGGGAAGGCCACCGCCGTCGGCCGCTTCGAGGCCGCGTGCCGCGTCCAGGCGTACGTCGGCGTGGGACTTGGCGCATCCGGGCCGACCGATGCAGGCGCCGACGCGCGGCCAGGGCGACGCGGGGTCGCCGACGAGACCGGTGGCGGTGAGGCGTGCGAGGGCGTCGGTGAGCCGGTCGGGGATCGCCCCCCGCATGGGGACGACGACGCCGCGCCACGGGGTCAGTCGCAGCTCGTCCGGGGCGGTCCGGACCAACTCCCGCCACTGGTGCGGTGAGAAGGAGCCGAGCGGGACGTGCACGGACAGCGCGGCGCCCACGATCCCCGGCGGTGGACCGTCCGCACGGCCGCCGTCACGGCCACGCTCGTCGAAGGCGATGCCGGCGGCCGTCAGCCGTGCGTGGAGCCGGTGTGTCAACCGGTCCTGGGCAGGGCCGAGTTCGGCGACGCGCCAGACGTGGTTCCCGCTCGCCCGGACCTCGTCCAGGAATGTCTCCGCGGCCGTCATCGCCGCTCGGGCCGCGTGCACGGCGGCGACGCGCACCGCCGCGTCGCCCGGTCCGAGGCCGAGCAGGGCGCCGCCGTCCGGGGTCGCGCGCACGGTCACATCGGGATCGAGGCGGGCCACGTCCCCCCGTCCGTCGTCGAGCGCGAACAGGAAGCGGCCGGACAGTTCCCGTGCCGCCTCGTTCGCGCACAGCAGGGCGTCGAGGCCGATGAGCCAGGGTCGCACGTCGCACAGCCCGTGCCCGTCGAGACCGGACAGCGGCGACGCGACGATGTTGCGGACCCGTTCGTGGCCACGTGAGGGCAGCAGCCCGGCGCCGGTCAGCAGTTCGGCGAGCTCGGCTCCGCATTCGTCCGCCAGCCCGCGCACCTGGACGTTGCCGCGCGAGGTCAGGTGCAGCCTGCCGTCGCCGAACCGCTGTGCCGCGTCGGCGAGCGCCTCGGCCTGAGCCGTGGTGAGCACGCCGCCGGGGACGCGGATCCGGGCCAGGGCGCCGTCGTCCGCCCCGTGCAGGCGCAGCGTGCCCGGGCAGGCATCGCCACGGTCCCGTGAGACCGCTGTGGCCTGGGACGATGGTGGGAGGGCAGCCGTGGACATGGCGGCGAGCATACCCATCATCACACCGGCGGCACGCTCCGCCTTCTTCCGATGGGCCCTTACTATGCTCATCGGTGGATCACCCGATCCACCATCGCCACGACGGCGACAGGGGAGGAAGCCCGGTGCGAATCCGGCGCGGTCCCGCCACTGTGAGCCCGCCCCCGAGGGGGCGGGCGAGTCAGGAACTCCCGCCGTCCGACACCGCCCGGGGCGCGGACCCCGAGGAAGGCCAGACGCCGCATGCTCCTTCTCCTGTCGACGTCCGACACCGACCTGCTCAGCGCCCGTGCGGCGAGCGGCCCGGTCCCCTACCGCTTCGCCAACCCCTCGCGCCTCGCGCTGGACGAACTCCCGGCCCTGCTCGACGGTGTCGACCTGGTCGTCGTGCGCCTTCTCGGCGGCATCCGGGCCTGGCAGGACGGCCTCGACCTGTTGCTCGCCGACGGCCGCCCGGTCGTCGTCCTCACCGGTGAGCAGGCTCCGGACGCCCAGCTGATGGCCGCCTCGACGGTCCCGGTGGGCATCGCCGCCGAGGCGCACGCCTATCTGGCCCACGGCGGTCCCACCAACCTCGAACAGCTCGCCCGGTTCCTCTCCGACACCGTGCTGCTCACCGGCCACGGCTTCGAGCCGCCCGCGCCCGCGCCGACCTGGGGCCCGCTGGAGCGCGAGGCCCGCGACGGCGTCGACGGCCCGACGGTCGCCGTGCTCTACTACCGCGCCCATCACATGAGCGGCAACACGGCCTTCGTGCACGCACTGTGCGACGCCGTCGAGGAGGCCGGCGCACGGCCGCTCCCGCTGTACGTGGCCTCCCTGCGGGCACCCGAGGCGGAACTGCTCGACGCGCTCCGCGCCGCCGATGTGATCGTCACCACCGTGCTGGCCGCGGGCGGTACCCGGCCTGCCGAGGCGTCGGCCGGGGGCGACGACGAGTCCTGGGACGCGGGTGCGCTCACTGCGCTCGACGTGCCGATCCTCCAGGCCCTGTGTCTGACCGGTTCGCGTTCCTCCTGGGAGGAGAACGACGAGGGCGTCTCCCCACTGGACGCGGCGAGCCAGATCGCCGTGCCCGAGTTCGACGGCCGGCTGATCACGGTGCCGTTCTCCTTCAAGGAGATCGACGCCGACGGTCTTCCGGCCTATGTCGCCGATACCGAGCGCGCCGCCCGGGTGGCCGGGATCGCCGTGCGCCACGCCCGCCTGAGGCACATCGCGCCCGCCGACAAGCGCCTCGCGCTCGTCCTGTCCGCCTACCCCACCAAGCACTCCCGGATCGGCAACGCGGTCGGGCTGGACACGCCGGCCAGTGCCGTCGCCCTGCTGCGCCGGCTGCGTGACGAGGGGTACGACTACGGCGACACCGCCGTCCCCGGTCTGGTGTCCGGCGACGGCGACGAGCTGATCCGGGCGCTGATCGAGGCCGGCGGCCACGACCAGGAGTGGCTCACCGAGGAACAGCTCGCCCGCAATCCGGTCCGTATCCCGGCGGCCGACTACCGGCGCTGGTACGCCACGCTGCCCGAGGAACTGCGCACGGCCGTCGAGGAGCACTGGGGCCCGCCGCCCGGTGAGATGTTCGTCGACCGCAGCCGCAACCCGGAGGGCGACATCGTCCTCGCGGCGCTGCGCCACGGCAATCTGCTGATCCTCATCCAGCCGCCCCGCGGCTTCGGCGAGAACCCGATCGCCATCTACCACGATCCCGATCTGCCGCCCTCCCACCACTACCTCGCCGCCTACCGCTGGATCGCGGCCCCGCAGGCCGACGGCGGTTTCGGGGCGGACGCCATGGTCCACCTGGGCAAGCACGGCAACCTGGAGTGGCTGCCGGGGAAGAACGCGGGCCTGTCCGCCGCCTGCGGCCCCGATGCCGCGCTCGGCGACCTCCCCCTCGTCTATCCGTTCCTGGTCAACGACCCCGGCGAGGGCACGCAGGCCAAGCGCCGCGTGCACGCCACCCTCGTCGACCACCTGGTGCCGCCGATGGCCCGTGCCGATTCCTACGGCGACATCGCACGACTGGAGCAACTCCTCGACGAGTACGCCCAGATCTCCGCCATGGACCCGGCCAAGCTCCCCGCCATCCGCGCCCAGATCTGGACCCTCATCCAGGCCGCCCGTCTCGATCACGACCTCGGACTGGAGGACCGGCCGGACGACGACGGCTTCGACGACTTCCTGCTCCATGTCGACGGCTGGCTGTGCGAGATCAAGGACGCCCAGATCCGCGACGGCCTGCACGTCCTCGGCGTTCCGCCCGCGGCCGGGGACCGCGTCAATCTGATCCTCGCGATCCTCCGCGCCCGCCAGATCTGGGGCGGCACGACCGCCCTGCCCGGTCTGCGCGAGGCCCTGGGGCTCGACGAGTCCGCCGCCACCCGGACCACCGCCGACGAGGCGGAGGAGAGGGCCCGCGCGCTGGTCCAGGCGATGGAGGACGCCGGCTGGGACCCGGCCGCGGTGCCCACGGAACACGGCGAACAGGTCGCCGCCGTCCTGGAGTTCGCCGCGCGCGAGGTCGCCCCCCGGCTCGCGGCCACCACCGATGAGATCGACAACGCCGTGCACGCGCTGGCCGGCGGCTTCGTCCCGGCGGGCCCCTCGGGTTCCCCGCTGCGGGGCCTGGTCAACGTCCTGCCGACCGGGCGCAACTTCTACTCCGTCGACCCCAAGGCCGTCCCGTCCCGGCTCGCCTGGGAGACCGGCCAGGCGCTCGCGGACTCCCTTCTCCAGCGCTACCGCACCGACAACGGCGACTGGCCGACCTCCGTCGGCCTCTCCCTGTGGGGCACCAGTGCGATGCGCACCGCCGGTGACGACGTGGCCGAGGCGCTGGCCCTGCTGGGCATCCGCCCGGTCTGGGACGACGCCTCGCGACGGGTCACCGGGCTCGAACCGATCCCGTACGAGGAACTGGGACGTCCGCGCATCGACGTCACCCTGCGCATCTCCGGCTTCTTCCGCGACGCCTTCCCGCACACCATCGGCCTTCTCGACGACGCCGTGCGCATGGCCGCCGATCTGGACGAACCGGCCGACGTCAACCACGTCCGGGCGCACGTGCGGGCGGACCTCGCGACCCACGGCGACGAACGCCGCGCCACCACCCGCATCTTCGGTTCGCGCCCCGGCACCTACGGCGCCGGCCTGCTCCAGCTCATCGACTCCCGCGACTGGCGCACGGACGCCGACCTCGCCGAGGTCTACACGGTCTGGGGCGGCTACGCCTACGGCCGCGAACTCGACGGCCGTCCCGCCCGCGAGGAGATGGAGACGGCGTACAGGCGCATCGCGGTGGCGGCGAAGAACACCGACACCCGCGAGCACGACATCGCCGACTCCGACGACTACTTCCAGTACCACGGCGGCATGGTCGCCACCGTCCGCGCGCTGCGCGGGACGGCTCCCGAGGCGTACATCGGGGACTCCACCCGGCCCGAGACGGTCCGCACCCGCACCCTCGTCGAGGAGACCTCCCGCGTCTTCCGCGCCAGGGTCGTCAACCCGAAGTGGATCGAGGCGATGCGTCGCCACGGCTACAAGGGCGCCTTCGAACTCGCCGCCACCGTCGACTATCTCTTCGGGTACGACGCCACGACCGGTGTGGTCGCCGACTGGATGTACGACAAGCTCACCGAGACCTACGTCCTGGACCCCACCAACCGCGAGTTCCTGGAGCGGGCGAACCCGTGGGCCCTGCACGGCATCGCCGAACGGCTGCTGGAGGCTCAGTCGCGGGGGATGTGGGCCGAGCCCGATCCCGCCGTCCTGGAGGAACTGCGCAGGGTGTACCTGGAGACGGAGGGCGGCCTCGAGGGCGAGGACTGACCCCCACGCCCTTGCGCACCCGGTGGACGCCCGACGGCCGACGGCAATTCCACCGCCACCCGGCCCGACAGCGGGTCCGAGGATGCGGAGCGGCCCCGCCGTTCCCCCGCTCCGGTACGGAGCCGGGAAGCGGCGGGGCCGCTCCGCGCCCGGCCTGCCGACGCCGGGTCCACGGCCGACCTGGGCGATGGTGCGGCGGGCACGGTGTGCCCGCCGACGAGCGGCGTGGGGTGCGTGTCACCGGTGTGGCGGCCGCACGCCGTCACAGGGAACGTACGCGGGCGTGCGGCCGGTTCGGTGAACGTGGTGCCGGGCGTCGCGACGGTACGGCGGTGCCTGTTCGGGCACCGGTGCCGGGAGGGACGCCAGTTGCACGGCCCCGTGACCGGAAATGTTCGCGGCCCGCAACGCCCGGCCGTCATTTCCGGTCGCAACACTGGCGAACCCGGCCGTCCGTCCGGACCCTTGGCCCTATGGGGGAAACCGAAACCTTCCTGACAGGCCCGGACCGCCCCGACGACGATCTCCAAGCCCTTCTCGAAGGCGCCACGGCTCCGCGACCGCCCCGGCCTCCCGACTGCCCGGACTGCGGCCTCGGACAGGACCGCTACCCCACCCTCCACGAAGGGCACTGGGTCCTGCTGGAGCCCGGCGTCTCCGTTCCCTCCCACCAGCTGCCGCCACGCCGACGATGGGTGATCGGTGCGGACGGCACCGCGATCAACACCTGGGACGCCGAGCCCACCCCAGGCGCCTTCTGCCGAGTCGCCCACATTCTCGTCTGCCCGTTCCCCCGTGCCGACAGGCAGTGGCCGTGGCCATGGGGCGCGGCCGTGCGCGGCGAGAACGCCCGCCGCGCGCAGCGCCTGTTCGATCTCCCCGGCCCGTGGTGACCCGGCGACCTGCGGAGCCTGCCCGGCCCCGGCCGAGCCCGCCGATCCAGGCACGCCGACGACGGAGGACGGCCGCTCCTCGGCCCGGAATCCGTCACCTCGGCACAGGCACCCGTTCTAATTTTGCACGCTGAGCAATATTGCATAACATGCACGTTCGTGAGTTCCGATGACATGTCCCTCGGGCTGCGTGAACGCAAGAAGCGCGCGACGCGCGACGCCCTCACGTGCGCGGCGTTGCGCATGGCCGCCGACCGCGGCATCGAGAACGTGACCGTCGAGGCGGTCACCGATGCGGTGGGGGTCTCCGTGCGCACCTTCTTCAACTATTTCCCGTGCCTGGAAGACGCGATCACCCGACCCGACCAGGACAACGCCGAGCGGGTCCGCCGTGCCGTCCTCGACGCGCCGGAGGAGCTCACCCCACTCGACGCCCTGCGTGAGGCCATGGAGCAGGAACTCGCCCATATCGAGGAGGATCACGAACGCTGGGGACTCCAGATGGCCGCGCTCCGGACGAGCCCGTCCCTGCTGCCCGGGTTCCTGGCCGCCCAGGGCGCGGACGAACGTGCGCTGATCACGGCCGTGGCGGAGCGCCTCGGTCAGGACCCCGAGTCCGACCTCCGCCCCCGGCTTCTCGCCCATGTGGCGATTGCCGCGGTGCGTGCCTCGGTCGAGCTCTGGGTGGCCACCGGACAGACCCGCACGTTCGAGAGCATCCACCGCGACGCGTTCACCTCACTGGCCGCCGGCCTGAGCGGCTGAAACACCGCCTGTGCCCCCTCGGGGGCTCCATTTCATCGAAGAATGAGGAACATCAGCCGATGACCGCTGCTGTCACACCCGACGCCGTCGGCGCTCCCGACGGCGCCCCACCGGCGATGACACGTCGCCACATACTTCAGGCCATGTCGGGGCTCATGGCCGGCATGTTCGTGGCCATCCTCGCCTCCACCGTGGTGGCCAACGCCCTGCCCAGGATCATCGCCGATCTGCACGGCAGCCAGTCCTCGTACACCTGGGTGGTCACCGCCGAACTCCTGGCGATGACGGCCACCGTCCCGATCTGGGGCAAGCTGTCCGACCTCTACGACAAGAAGCTGCTCATCCAGCTCTCCCTCTCCATGTTCGTCGTGGGCTCGCTCGTCGCCGGCTTCTCGCACAGCGTCGGCCTGCTCATCGTGAGCCGTGTGCTGCAGGGCATCGGAGCGGGCGGCCTCACCGCACTGGCCCAGGTCGTGATGGCGGCGATCATTCCGCCGCGCGAACTCGGCCGCTACTCGGGCATCTTCGGCGCCGTCTTCGCCGTCGGCACCGTCGCCGGACCGCTCATCGGCGGTGTGCTCGTGGACACCTCCTGGCTGGGGTGGCGCTGGTGCTTCTTCATCGGCGTACCGTTCGCCCTGCTCGCGATCGTGCTGCTCCAGCTGACCCTGAAGCTGCCCACGGTCCGCCGGGAAGTGAAGATCGACTATCTCGGTGCGGTCCTGATCATGAGCGGCGTCAGCGCGCTGCTGCTGTGGGTGACCCTCGCGGGCAATCGCTTCGACTGGTGGTCCTGGCAGACCGCCGCCCTGGTCGTCACCGGAGCCGTCCTGCTCATCGCCGCGATCGTGGTCGAGTCCAGGGTTCAGGAACCGATCATCCCGCTGGACATCTTCCGCAACCGCACCGTGACGCTGACGACACTGGCCAGCCTGCTGGTCGGTGTGGCCATGTTCGGCGGCACGGTGTTCCTCTCCCAGTACTTCCAGATCTCGCTCGGCAAGTCGCCGACCGTGGCGGGGCTGATGAGTCTGCCGATGATCCTCGGTCTGATGGTCTCCACGACCGTCGCCGGGCAGATCATCTCCGCCCGGGGCAAGTGGAAGGGCTTCCTGATCGCGGGCGGCATCATCATGACGGCGGGCATGGGCCTGTTGTCCACGATCGGTGCGGACTCCTCGTTCGGACTGCTCAGCGTCTACATGGTGGTACTGGGTGTCGGTGTCGGCATGCTGATGCAGAACCTGGTGCTGGTGGCCCAGAACGACGTCGCCGCGTCGGAGCTCGGCGCGGCGACCTCGGTCCTGTCGTTCTTCCGCAGCCTCGGCGGGGCCATCGGCACGAGCGCGCTGGGCGCCGTGCTCGCGCACCGGGTGACGAGCGAGCTGGAGAAGGGCTTCGGCGGCGCCGCGGCCGGAGCGGGCGGCGGCGAGCGCAGCGTGCCCGACCTGAGCACGCTGCCCGAACCGGCGCGGCAGGTGGTCGAGCACGCGTACGGCGTCGCGACCGCGGATGTCTTCCTGCTCGGAACCCCGTTCGCGGTTCTCGCCCTGATCGCGGTGCTGTTCATCAAGGAGAAGCCGCTCAAGACGCAGAGCGGCATGGAGCGGCTCGCGGAGGAGAACGCCGCGGCGAAGGCGTCGGGGACTGCGACGCACTGACCGCACCGGGTTTCGAGGCGGCCGGGCCGCCGGGCCGGAACGCCTGTCGAGGACGCACGGGGATGCTGCGCACGTCCGGGGCCGTGCCGCGCTCGGCCCCTTCTCGGCCGCGCCGGGCCCCGCACGGACGCGAGGCGCCCGGCGTTCACGTCCGGACCGGGGGCCGCGGCGGATCACGCCGGTACGGGACCCGATCGGCCGCGGCACCGGTCGGCCCCGCGGCCCCGGAACGACGCGGCCCGTCCGGTGGCGCCCCGGCCGGGCCGACCGGGGCGCCACCGGCTCACGTCGCCGCCCGCCGCGGAATTGCCGCAGGGCCCACGGCCCGGCCGTCGTCACGGACCGGCCAGGAGCGCTCCCAGCGCGAACGCCGTATCCGGATGGCGGCCGACCAGTGCCGCGCCCGACACCGGACCGGGCTCCGGCGTCTCCCACACACCGTCGCAGCCCAGCAGCTCCGCCACCGCATCGCAGCTTGCGGGATGGACGGCGAGAAGGGCGACGCCCGGCCCCGTTTTCCCGCCCCGTGCCGGATGCGCGGCTTCCGGCTCCGGCCGGGCCCGCCACGGAGGAACCCACTCGTCCAGCGCCGCGAGCCGACCGGGGAAGATCCGCCCGGCCTCCCGGATCAGCAGCGGGGCCAGCTCCGCGCCGTCGGCCCTCAGGGTGCTGATCAGGGTCGGCAGCCACGGCAGGAGCACCGGGTCCGGCAGCCGCCCGAACGCGTTCGACACGGCTTCCACGACAAAATCGGTGAGGCCCGGAACGGGCTCCAGGGCGTGGACGAAGCCGCTGAGATAGCGCGGATAGGCGGGTACCACCAAGGGGTTGCCGAGCAGTTCGTCGCACCGCTCGCGCAGCTCGGCACGGGAGAGGAGCCCGAGGTGCGTCCGGGCCGCCCACAACAGGGCGGTCTTCGACGGGTCCTGCGGGTGCGACTGCGCCACCGCCAGCTCCAGCTGCGTCCGGTCGCAGCCCAGGGACAGCGCCAGGCTCTCCATGCTGAACAGGAAGCCCAGCATCGCCGCCACGTGCCGCACGCCCGCGTCGTCGTCGGCGAACGCCGTTGGCAGCAAGGTGCAGTAGTGCGCGTACCCGGCCTTGACGAAGGACTCGATCCACGGCGGCAACACCGGCTCGCTGGTGCGGTAGTACGCCAACAGCCGACGTATGCGGCGCAGCACCTCCGGGGCGTCGTCGACGCTGCGTTCGGCCGAGAGTACCTCCAGGGCGTGGGTCCCCAGTTCGTCGGCGAGACGGCGGCTGCGCAGGTACAGCGTCGCGTCCTCGACGGCCACCAGGACGGTCGCCGCAGTGGCCTGCGGGCCGTACGCGGCGCGGCGCAGCCGCTGCTCCAGCACCTGCTCGATGCTGACGCCCTCGTAGCCGAGCTCGATGAGCGCCCGTTGGTGGGTGCCCAGCGACAGGTCCCACGACTCCTGGACGGAACGCTCGCCGAGCCGGCGCTCGCCCATGATCGGGCGCGCCGCGCCCTGCGGCAGGAGGCGGCGGAGCATCCACAGCATGTCGGAGCAACGCTCCAGTTCCGGCGCGGCGGCGATGTCCAGCAGTGCCCGTTGCACGCCGCGCTGCTGGAGCTTCAGGTTGAGCGGTGCGAGCCGGTCGTGCACGTCGCGTGCCAGGGGCGGCAGCGCGTCGTATCCAACCTGGCCGATCCGGTCGCCGCCCATCATGATCTCCACCAGGCGGCGCACGTCGCGCCGGCCCGGCACCGTGTCCTTCTCGATGCAGGTGACCGCGGCGTCCTGGAAGTCGTACGGCGTGGGCTTGGCCCGGTCGCGCATCCCGGCCAGCAGGATCGAGGTCTCGAAGACCGCGATGGCGTCGGCGGTGGAGGCGAGGTAGCCGTTGCGGCGTGCGGCGCGCACGATCTCCACGGACCAGCCGAGCAGTTCGGCCTCGTCCAGGCGGTCCAGCACGGGTGGCTGCCGGAGGAAACCGGTCAGCTTGTCCGAGGCCGGGATCTGCGGCTCGGGAGCCGCCGTCACGGCCTTCTTGGCCCTCGACTTCCGCGTGCCCGCCTGTCCTTCCAGTCGGAACGGCTTCACGCCGGTGCGCCGGGCGTTCTTCGCCCAGACCGTCGCGGCGATCGACACCGAGCCCGCGGCCAGGCCGAACTGCGCCTCGATCGCCGCGTGGCTGGACGGGATCAGGCCGTGCTGCCACGTGGTGGCGGTGCGTGGGCCGATCTCGAAGGTGTCGGTGCCGTGGGCGCCGAACTCGGCGACGCGGCTGACCGCGTGGAAGGCGCCGCAGACGTAGAGGCAGTCCGCGGGGTCGGTGCCGGTGGCGGCCAGATGCTCGCGCATCCGGGTCCACATGTGGCGTTCGCGGTCCTCGTCGACACGGACCCGGTGGGGGTCGCCGGGTGCCAGGCGCCGGAAGAGACTGCCGATCAGGAGCATGACCTGGCGGTAGGTGTCGTGGTCGCTGTCGCCGAGCGGCAGTTCGACGTACTGGTGCCACCACTCCGACCAGTGCCGCACCCTGCCATGGCGCAGCAGGTGTTCCTCCAGTTCGGCGAAGCGGGGCCGCAGGTCACCCACCTCCACCCCGAGCGCGTCGCCGTGCAGCGCCGCCTCCTCGTCGGCGGGTGGCGCGTCCGGGGCCGGGGCGTCACCGGAATCGGTGCGCGTCCTGCGCGCGTCCCACTGGAACACGTGGTCCGAGGAACGGTCGACGAGGACGAGTTCGACGCCCGGTGTGTCCAACGCGTAGGCGATCGCCTGGTACTCGGCCGATGCCTCGGTGATCGGTGCGACGACGGACAGCGGGGACCATTCGGCGGGGAAGCCGTCGATCTCGGTCGCGAACGCCTGGACCGCCACCGGGAGCTTGCAGTTGCGGAGTTCGGTCAACAGCGGCGCCATGTCCTCGCACAGCTCCAGGTACACGACCTTGGGCTGCTTCTGACGCAGGCGGCGGGCCATCGCGGACGCCGAGGCGGGCGAGTGGTGGCAGACGGGGAAGACCTCCAGCGGCTCGCGCACCGCGCGGTCGACGTCGTCGACCATGCCGAGAAGGATGCCCTCAAGGGCATCGGGCCCGTCGGCGAACGTCGTGGCGGCCTCCCGCAACTGTCCGCGCAGTGCTCCGAAGCCGCCCTCGTTCTCGCTGCTCATGACAGGGTGGCGATCGCGTCGCGGCCGCCCTCCAGGAACTCCGGCCAGGATCCGCCTTCTTCCTTGCTCCGGGGTTCGACGACACCGTGCAGGTACTTGTTGAGTATGGCCAGGTCCTCGGGGTCGCGCCGGGCCAGCGACCCGACGAGCGAGGAGGCGAGCGTGTGGGCGGTCAGCGCGCGCTCGCCGAAGAAGTTGCTGTGCAGGATCGCGTCCTCCAGCACGCCGATCTGTTCGGCGGTGGACAGTGCGGATTCCAGCTTCTCGTCGTCGCTCCCGGCCGCGGCTGCCGACGCACGCAGGTCGGCGAAGCTCTGGAGCAGGACGTCGAGCAGGGTCGGCGGGACGTCCAGTTCGATCCGGTGTCGGCGCAGCAGTTCCTCGGTGCGGAAGCGGACGATCTCCGTTTCGCTCTTCTTGTTCGTCACCACCGGGATGCGCACGAAGTTGAAGCGGCGCTTGAGCGCCGAGGACAGGTCGTTGACGCCCCGGTCGCGGCTGTTGGCGGTGGCGATGACCGAGAAGCCGGGCTTGGCGAAGACGATGCCGTCGCTGTCCAGTTCCGGGACCGAGATGTACTTCTCGGACAGGATCGAGATCAGCGCGTCCTGGACGTCGCTGGTGGAGCGGGTGAGTTCCTCGAACCGGCCGATCGTGCCGGTCTCCATCGCCGTCATGATCGGCGAGGGGATCATCGACTCCCTCGACTGGCCCTTGGCGATGACCATGGACACGTTCCAGGAGTACTTGATGTGGTCCTCGGTGGTGCCGGCCGTTCCCTGCACGACGAGTGTGGAGTTGCGGCTGATCGCGGCGGACAGCAGTTCCGCCAGCCAGCTCTTGCCGGTGCCGGGATCGCCGATGAGCAGGAGGCCCCGGTCGGAGGCCAGGGTGACGATGGAGCGCTCGACGAAACTGCGGTCGCCGAACCATTTCTGGGAAATCTCCCGGTCCAGGCCGTCGGATCGCTCGGATCCCAGGATGAACAGGCGGACCATCTTCGGGGACAGGCGCCAGGAGAAGGGCTTGGGGTTGTCGTCGACGGACTCCAGCCAATCCAGTTCCTCGGCGTACTTGATCTCGGCGGGGGCGCGCAGCAGGTCGGACATCTCAGGGGCCTTTCGTGAAGGAATCAGTGGAATGCGAAAAGGTGCCGAATCACGTGAGGAACGTCTTGAGCTCGTGGACGAGCTTGCGGATGTGGCCGGAGAGCACCGGGGCACCGAGGTCCTTGAAGCGCTCCCGGAACCACGGGTTGACGCTGCCGCGCCCGGAGCTGGTCACCGAGCCGACCGGGATGAACTTGGCGCCGGAGCGGTGGATGGCGGCCATGCTCGCGAACAGCTGCTCGGTGCGCCATTCGTAGAAGTCCGAGATCCACACGACGACGGTGTTGCGGGGCTCGGCGATCTTCGGTTGGGCCAGTGCCATGGCGACCGTTCCGTCGGTGCCGCCGCCGAGGTTGGTGCGCAGCAGGGTCTCGAAGGGGTCGTGCACCCACGGTGTGAGGTCGAGCGCCTGTGTGTCGTAGGCGATCAGGTGCACGTCCACCTTCGGCAGCCCGGCGAAGATCGACGCAAGGATGGTGCAGTTCACCATCGAGTCGACCATCGATCCCGACTGGTCCACGACGACGATCAGCCGCTGGGGCGTCGTCTTGCGGGCGGTGTGCCGGTAGTAGAGGCGGTCGACGTACAGTCGCTCCTCCTCCGGGCTCCAATTGGTGAGGTTCTTCCAGATCGTGCGGTCGACATCGAGGTTGCGGAACACCCGTTTGGGCGGGATCGAGCGGTCCAGTGCGCCGACGGTCGCCTTCTCCACCTGGGTGCGCAGCACTTCGGCGACCTCGTCGACGAACCGGCGGATCAGTGCCTTGGCATTGGTCAGGGCGACACCGGACAGGTTGTTCTTGTCCCGCAGCAGCTGCTCGATCAGGGACATGCTCGGGGTCAGTTGCGCGGCCAGCGCCGGATCGGCGAGCACCTCGCGCAGACGCATCCGTTTGACCAGGTCGGCTTCGATGGCGCCGAGTTCGGGGCCGATCGCCGGAATCAGCCGGCCGAGGTCGGGGGTGGTGCCCGCGGTGCCGGTTCCGGTCGGGCCGGCGCCCCGTCCTGCGGCCCCCGTGCCGACGCGGCCGCCGCGAAGCTCGCCGGGCTTGCAGCCGAGTGCGCGCTCCAGCCAGCCCGCGTCGGACTGCCACCGTGCCAGCTGTCCGGCGGTGACCGCGCCGGAACCGGAGGCGAAGACGTTGAGCAGCACCTTCGACACCAGTGCCGCGCGCCGTACTTCGGCCGCCCGGTCCCGTGCGCCGTCGTCGGGTCCGGGGTCGGGGTCCGGCACCATCAGGCCGTCGAACTCGTCTGCCAGCCCCGGGTGGCGCTGGACGACCGAGTCGACCGAGGCCTGTGGGTCCAGCAGCGCGGTCGGCAGGCCGATGTCCTCGACGACGGCGAGGCTCGCCGATTCCAGGCCGGGCTGCTCCTCCGGGTCGAAGAGGCGGGCGAGGAGCCGCCAGTACAGGACCTGGCGGCGGTTGTCGTGCGGGTCGGCTCCGGGAATCTCTGGGGCTTCCGTCTCGGGGGTCTGTCCGGTCATTTCCGCAGCAGCCTTCCGGCGCGCTCGCGCAGTACCGAGGTGGCGTCGGTGGCGGCCTTCTCGGCCCTGGCCCCGGTCTTGTCGGCCGTGCCCCCGGCCCATCCCCCGGCGTGGAGCGCGACGGTCTTCTTGCGCACGGTCGTTTCGACGGCCAGGGGCTGGATGCTGAACGATCCGGCGTCCCAGCGCAGGAGTCCGATGCACGAGCCGGACGCCGCCACGGCGTCGGGCGTGAGCGGTCCGGCGGTCGGGATCCGGTCGGTGTCGACGGCTATGGCATGCCCGGCGACGGTGAACGCCGTCACGTCGTCGTCCTTCGTGATGGTGTGACCCTCCAGGAACACGGGGACGGCGATGCGCACCGGGTGCCGGTCCAGGGGTGCCGTCGCCGCGTCGGTGGCGGCGGGCAGGGCGACGCGGGCGGTGGTGAAGGCGTCGGCGGGCTCACCCGGGCGGGCGTGCTCGTCGTTCCAGATGAGGTCGCCCCCGGCGGTGATCGGCATGTCGGTGAGTTCCATCGAGAGGCCGTTGCCGAGGGCGGCCAGGAGCGACATGTGCGGGCGGAGCAGTTGCCAGACACCGGCTCCGACGACGGTGTCGGGTTTCGGCACCGACACCCCGGCGCGCACCAGGCGGGGCACGGTCCCGTCGGCGGGCTCGAACACTGCGTGGACCTGGGCCTGTGCGGCGGTGGCGTGTTCCTGGAGGTCGACGCCGAGGGGCAGGAGGCGCCCGGTGGCAGTGCCGGTCGCCGGCGCGTCGGCCGCGCCGGGAAGCGTCAGCAGCATCGCGCGGGACCACAGATCGGCCCAACGGCGCACCGGGACGTGTTCCAGCGACGCCCCGGGGCAGGACGCGGCGAGTTCGGCGGAGAAGCCGTCGAGCAGGGTCGCCAGGCGCCGCATTGCCGGCTCCCGGAGCATCGCGGTGACGATCTGTGCCGATCCCGAGACCAGTTCGTGGTCGATGCCGTGCCACCCGGAGCGGGCGAGGTCGGCCAGCCAGGAACGGGCTGCGACGAGCAGGTTGGCCGCCGGGCGGTCGCCGGACACGGCGGCGGTCTCCTCGCCGCGGGGGCGGCCGGTCGCCTCGTCGATGCGGGCTGTCAATGCGTCGTGGACGGAACCGAGCAGGGCCGTGCGGGCGGCGGCGAGGGTGATGAAGTGATCCTCGCCGGCGGCCCCGGCGGCCGCCTTCTCGGCGGCCTCGGCGCTCCGGGCCGCGAGCGGCGTCCCGGCGACGGCGTGAGCGAGCCCGGTCAGGCCGGCGGTCTGGTCGGGCTGGGGACGGAGCAGCCCGGCGACGAGTACCCGGTCGAAGGCATCGACGGCCTCCAGCGCCTCGTCGAGCCCCTCGACGGCCTCGGTGAGCAGGTCCGCACGCATCACGCCACCGCCCTGGTCGGCGGGAACCACTGCATCTCCGGAAGCGGTTCGGTGGACGGGGCGAGTTCCAGGTAGGTCAGGTGGCGGAGGAAGCGGCTGAAGACGGGCGCGGCGGCCTTGGTGTCCCCCTGCGGTGGTCGCGTGGCGCTCATGTCGGCGGCGAGGGTCTGGGCGCTCGGTTCCGCGGAGTCGGCCTTCAGGTAGCGGGCGACGCGCTCGGCGCCGTACTGCAGCACCGCCTCGGTGATCAGCGCCCGGATGTGATTGCAGAACGAACCCCGTGCACCGCCGCAGGGCCGGTTGTTGTTGGTGCTGCAGGCGAATGCGTAGGTGCCGGCCTCGACCGACGAGACGTAGACCCGCGCGATGTCCGATCCGCTGGACACCACGCCCTGCAGGCGTCCGTCGGCAAGTTCGACGAACGGGACCTTGGCCAGTTTGCGCGGGCGGGCGGGCGGAACCACCCGTTCCGTGCTCGACCTCTCCCTATCTGACAACACACCATCTCCTCAGCAGCAAGGGGCTTCCGCGCCAGGTCGGCGGGACACTGCTGAACATAGTTGCGACCACTGACAACGACGGCGGTGCGTGGATCGCGACGGCGTTCGACGCACGGCCGCATCATGGGCCCGGCATCGCCGAGGGCCGCTTCCGGTCGGGGCCGGGACGGCTCCGCGGCCGTTCGGCGCGGCGGCGGGCCGCTGTGCCGGACGTGCGAACACGCCCGTCGGCACCGGAAGCGGACTTCCCCGGCGCGCCCGGCCCGTCGGCGGGTGCGTCGTCGGCCCGTCGTCGCCCCGGCCCGGTGGCGCAGCGTCAGACGGTCCGGATCTCCTGGTCGGATCCGCCCGCGCCGGGACCCGGCGCACCGGTCCGCCCTCGGTCCGGAACGCCCGCCGAACTACGCTCCGTCCCCGAACCGCGCGCCGGGGCTTCGTCCGGCGCCGGGCCTCGCGTCCCCGGCGCTCCCGCCCGCAACCCGTCCATCACGAGGTCCAGGAGTCGCGTCGCGCGCGGCTGCCACTCCCCGCGGGGGTCGATCTGCCAGAGCCCGGCGATGGCGAGCAGGAAGTCCTCGGGGGCGACACCGGGGCGGATGGTCCCGGCCGCCTCGTTCGCGTCCAACAGGAGGGAGACGGCCTGTGTCAGCGGACCGTGTGGTCGATCTGATGAGGGCAGGCGTGGAGCGGCCCGCGCTGCTCGTCGATGTGGGCCGGCTTCCCCTGGACGGTGTCGAGGTGACGAGCGACGGTTCACTGCGCATCGGCGCGACCGTCGCCAACAGATCTCGCGGCCTCATCCGCAACCTCGTCGTGGACGTGCTCACCGGAATCGCCGAGGAGGCCACCCGATGACCATCACACCGGCAGCGCCCCCGTCGCGCGGGGCCCTCGGCGCCACGCACACCCGTGTGGAGGGGCGCGACAAGGTCACCGGCGCGGCCCGCTACGCCGGAGAGATTCCCTTCACTCGGCCGGACCACGGTTGGCTGGTGTTGTCAACCGTGGCCCGGGGCCGGATCCGGTCCGTCGAGGACTCCTCCGTCCTGGCGATGCCCGGGGTGCTCACCGTGTTGCACCACGGCAACGCGCCGCGCGTCGACACCGACTACGTGGGGGCGCTCGGACGGCCCAACCCGGTCGTCGGCCTGTTCCAGCACGACCGTGTGCCCTTCGTGGGCTGGCCGGTGGCACTGGTCGGGGCCGAGACGCCGGAACAGGCAAGGGAGGCCGCGGAGACGCTGGTCGTCCGGTACGACGAGGAGCCGCACGACATCGACTTCCGTTCCGGGCGTGCCGACGCGTACACGCCGGACGACAATCCGATGGCGGAGGCCGAGACCACGAAGGGCGATGTAGAGGCCGAACTCGGCGCCGCCGCCCACGTCGTGGACGAGGAGTGCACGACGCCGGGGGAACACCACCACCCGATGGAACCGCATGCGGCGACCGCCCGATGGGACCGCGGCCGACTCTTTGTCGTCGACTCCGATCAGGGCAGTTCCTGGGTGGCGGACGAACTCGCCTCGCTCTTCTCCCTGGACCCGGCGGCGGTGCGGGTGCGGTCCGAACACGTCGGAGGGGCCTTCGGCTCGAAGGGCGTGGGCCCGCACCAGGTGGCCGCCGTGATGGCCACGACCCTTCTGCGCCGCCCGGTCCGCGTCGTGCTGACGCGCCGCCAGATGTTCTCCCTGATCGGGTTCCGCAGCCCGACGTCCCAGCGGGTCAGGCTCGGTGCCGATGCCGACGGGCGTTTGCGCGCCTTCGACCACCGGGCACTCAACCTGACGTCGACGGTGCACGAGTTCGTCGAGTCGAGCGCGGTGCTGGGACGCGTGATGTACGACGCGGACGCGCACCACACCCTGCACCGGCTCGTGCGGCTCGACGTACCGACCCCTTCCTGGATGCGTGCGCCGGGAGAGGCGCCGGGTTCCTTCGCCGTCGAGTCCGCCCTCGGCGAACTCGCCGAGAGGTGCGGCATCGACCCGATCGCGCTGCGCGCCCGCAACGAACCCGTCACGGGGCCGGTGTCCGGGCTGCCGTTCAGCAGCCGCAGGCTGCTCGCCTGCTTCGAGGAGGGCGCCCGCAGGTTCGGCTGGGCGCACCGCGACCCGCGACCCGGAGCGCGCCGCGAAGGGCGCTGGCTGCTCGGCACCGGAACGGCGGCCGCAACCTATCCCTCGGGCGTCGGTGCGTCCACCGCGGCCGTGACCGCTGAGCAGGACGGAACCTTCACGGTCCGGGTCAACGCGGCGGACATCGGTACCGGCGCGCGAACCGCGATGGTCCTGGTGGCGGCGGACGCGCTGGCGGTGGATCCGGACCGGATCCGGGTGCGCATCGCGGACAGCGACCTCGGTCCGGCGGTGATCGCCGGCGGCTCGATGGGAACACGGTCCTGGGCCTGGGCGGTGACGGTCGCGGCGGAGGAACTGGGGAAGCGACTGGGCCCGGGGGGCGGCATCCCGCCCGAGGGAGTCACGGCCCGGTCGGACACCTCCGAGGCCGTCGCCGCCCTCGCGAAGAAGGAACGGCATTCCTTCGGGGCGCAGTTCGCCGAGGTCGCCGTGGACATCACCACCGGCGAAGTGCGGGTACGGCGGTTGCTCGGCATCTTCGCCGCGGGCACGATCGTCAACCCGCTCACCGCCCGCAGCCAGTTCATCGGCGGAATGACATGGGGGCTCTCCATGGCCCTGCACGAGGAGGCGGTCAGGGATCATTCCTCCGGCGGGCATGTCGGCGCCGACCTCGCCCACTACCACTTCGCCGCCCACGCCGACGTGCCGCCGATCGAGGCGGACTGGGTGGACGACCCCGTGCCCGACGATCCGGTCGGGGTGAAGGGCATCGGGGAGATCGGTGTCGTGGGTGTCGCCGCGGCTGTCGCCAACGCGGTGTGGCACGCGACCGGTGTGCGTCACCGGCACCTGCCGATCCGTCCGGACCGGGTCCTGGCGGCGGGCACGGACCGGCACCGGTCGGATCGGGGGCTCGGCACACCTGACGTCACCGGGGAACGCCATGTTGCGAGAAGGGCCGGGACGCGGCGCCGACATCGTGTGCATCGGCACAGGCCCGATCGTGCAGCGGCACCCCGTACCCCGCCGGTCGCGGCCGGGCGGCCACGGACGTCGTCGGGGCGGCCGGGCCCGGTACGTTCCCGGAGCCACGGCGCGCGCTCGGCCTGATGCCGCTGACGTACGCGCGCGGTAGTGCGATGTGACGACGACATGACGATGTGTGCCGTGGAAGGCTGGCGCACGCGACGAAGCCGGGCGGCCGACAGGCTCCGGGGGGACGCACCGCGTTCCTCGCGTTCCGTCGGCCACCGACTCCCTCCGGCGCCTCCACCGCCGATGCACCGGGACCCGTTCATGCGGATACGGCGGGCCCGGCTCCGGACGCGGGAGCGGGCCCGGACGGACGCGGTGGACGCCGCTGCCCGGGCACGGCCTCCCCGCCGTCGCCGTCACCACCTTCCGCAGCGCGGAACGCATCGATCAGGTCAAGGAGAACGTGTGACCCCCCTCAGAGCAGCCACGCGCCGGGGATCGGCCGTGGGCCTCGCCCTCGCCGCCTGTCTCACCGCGATACCGACCGCGGCGGCTGCGTCCGCCGGCCCCGACGACGGGGCGATGTCCACGCCCGGACTCGGCCGGTTCCACCATCAGCGCCTCGACTGGCACACCTGCACCACGGGTCCCGACGACACGACCGGCCAGGACCTGGACAAGGCCGGCGCCCAGTGCGCGGACGTGACCGTGCCCCTGGACTACACGGCGCCCCGGGGCCGCACCATCACCGTCGCGATCTCCCGGCTGAAGGCGACCGACACCCGCCACCGCATCGGCACGCTGCTGTTCAACCCCGGGGGCCCGGGAAGCTCCGCGATCGGCCTCGCCCCGCTCATCCGCACGGTGATGAAGGAGGCCGGAGCACGGTACGACATCATCGGGATGGACCCGCGCTTCGTCGGCCGCAGCACGCCGCTGAACTGCGGCTGGCCCGTCGGCACCACCCTCTTCTCGGCCGGTGTCGGCAGGGCGGGATTCGACCGCCAGGTCGCCTTCCAGAAGGACCTCGCCGACAAGTGCCGGGCCACCAACGCGTCCGTGCTGCCGCACATCACGACCCGCAACACCGCCCGCGACATGGACGTCGTCCGGGACGCGCTCGGCGAACGGAAGATCTCCTACCTGGGCATCTCGTACGGCACCTACCTGGGCACGGTCTACACCCAGATGTTCCCCGGCCGCTACGACCGGGTGGTGCTCGACGGCGCGCTCGACCCCCGCCGCTACAACCCGCGGCTGATGCGGGGCGTGGAGCGCGAGAACGACCGGGCGATCGCCGACTGGGCTGCCTGGGCGGCACAGCGACACAGCACCTACGGCCTCGGCCGCACCGGTAACCAGGTGCTCGCCACGATCGACCGTGTCATCGCGGCGTCCGCCCGCCACCCGCTGACCGTGGGCACGGGGACCGAGACGTTCCGGCTCGACGACACCCTGGTGCCCTTGGTGGTCTTCATGGGAGACGCGGACGACACCGACGAGGCGCGGGCGGCCCTCGCCGAGCAGGTCTCCATACTGGCCGAAGCGGCGAAGGGGCGGCCGACCCAACTGTCGCCGCAGTTCGCCGGCGCGCTGCGGTCCATGCTCACCGACGAAGGCGCGCAGGTCGGCAGTGTGCAGTCCGCGATCCTCTGCGGGGACGTGGCCGCCCCGCGCGACCCGGAGCGCTACTGGCGCGACATCGAGCGCAGTCGCGCCGCGCACCCGGTGGTCGGCCCGCTGACCAACAACATCGGGCCGTGCGCCTTCTGGGACCGGCCCCGCGAGGAGCCGACCCGGGTGCGCCACGATGTCCCGGCGCTGATCGTGGCCGCCACTGGCGACCCGCGCACCCCCTACACGGGGAGCGTCGCGCTGCACACCATGCTGCCGAGCTCCGGGCTGATCACCCTCAAGGGCGCCAACCGGCACGCGATCTACGGCCTGTACGGCAGCGCCTGCGTAGACGACCAGGTCAACCGCTATCTGGTCACCGGCAAGCTGCCCGCGAGCGACCGGACCTGCGTCAAGCCGGGCGCGTAGCCGTCCGCACCGCTCCACGGGCCCGCCGTCCGGTGCGTCCGGGCGTCCCGGTCGGTCGGTCGTGGACCGACCGACCGGGACGCGCTACGGAACCCGTCCGACCGCGTGCGAGGGGTCGTTCGTCGGCTTGCTCCGCACACACGCGACCCCGGCCCGATTCCGGCGGGCCGGGGTTGCGTGTGTGATGTGCGGTCGGATGGACGGTCGGGTCAGTAGCGGTCTCCACCACGGTCGCCGCCGCGGTCGCCGCCGCGGTCGTCCCCGCGGTCGTCCCCGCGGTCGCCGTGGTGCCCGATCACGCGGAAGCTGCCGACGACCCCGTTGTGGACGTGCACGCCGCCCTTGACGTGGCCGGGGAAGACCCCGTCGCTGGAGCTGTGCGGTCCGACGGTCGCGATCGGGGCGCCGTTGTCGCAGGTGGCGCCGCGGAAGACCTCGACAGTCCGGCGGCTGTCGTTGCGGATGTTGAGGCTCTTGGAGCCGAGCCCGCTGACAATGACCATGCAGCCGCCACGCTCGGCGGCGTAGGTACGCTCGTTGATGTGGATGCGGCCCTCGTGGTGCTCGCGTCCGCGGTCGCGGCCCTTTCCGTATTCCCTGCCCTCGTTGCCCCTGCCCTCGTTGCCCCTGCCCTCGTTGCCCTTGCCGGCGTCGCCGCCGGTGAGGGCCGTGGTGGGGGCGGGGGCCTGCTGGACGACGGGGGCCGCCTGGACCGGCTCGGTGGTGGCGGCCGAGGCGTAGGTGATGCCGGTGGCCGCCAGGGCCGCGGCGGCCGCTACGGCGGCGGTCACAACGGTGGAACGGGTAACCATGTCACTTCTCCTGTCTCAGAGAGGCCGGCTGAGCAGTCGGCCCGAGACTGAACGTACTGACGGACCCCATACCTGTCATATCGGACACGTTGGCTCGCACCGCCGGAACGCCGATCGAGGGACAGAAAGTACGCCAAATGCTATTTATGGATTATCCGATGAGCCTCTAACTTCCATGCGAGGTAGTCGAATTGACATGCCATTGCCCCATCCGAGGGACTTCCTGAAACGCGCTCACCCCGGGAACGGCGTGTCTTTCATTGACAGCATCGAGCCGCCCTCATCCGCGGCACCTCCCGTTCGGCCGCGGCCGGTTGCACGCCGCCTCCGAGGCGGATTCCGACGATCCGCGTGTCTGCCGCCTCGGCACGCCGCGGCACACACACGCGACCGCGACATCGCCCGGACCGCCACCGCTCGGCACCGCGCCCCCGACCAGCGGATTCACCGGTCGGGGGCGCGCGGCTGACGGATCCTCCGGCGCGCGGGGCGGACGGACCTGTGCACCGTCCTTGCCCGAGCCGCGTCGCCGCCGACCGCTCGGAGCGACGGTCGCATCCACCGCGCCCGGGCAACGGTGGCCGCACGGCCGGACCCGGTGCCCCCGGCCCGGCCGCAAGAGGTGCGGCCGTCAGGCCATCACGCCGTATGCAGCGTCAGTCCGTACCGGTTGAGGATCTCGTTGATCGGCTGGTGCCAGGTCTCGCCCCCGCCGGAACAGTCGCCCCAGCCGCCCGATGTCACTCCCTGGGCCTGATCACCGCTGATGAACGATCCACCCGAATCACCCGGTTCCGCACAGACACTCGTCTTGGTCATCTGGTGGACGGCACCCTGGCTGTAGTTCACGGTCTCGTCGGTGGCCAGTACCTTGCCGCAGTGCCAGTGGGACGTGGAGCCGGATCGGCAGACGGACGCGCCTATGGGCGCCTCCGCGGAGCCCCGGACCAGTTGGTCGGAGACAGTGCCCCAGCCCAGGACCACCGGCACGGTCCACCAGCCATTGCCCACACCGACCCATGCGTAGTCGTCGCCCGGGAAGGACGCGCCCTGGAAGTTGCCGATGACGGAGCCGTCCCAGCCCCTGACCTCCGCGCCCGCCTGTCCGCAGTGGCCTGCCGTGACGAATCCGCCGTACACCGAGAATCCGATGGAGCAGCGGACATTGCCCGTGTAGTAGGGATCCCCTCCCACCGTGCCGGCGGCGAAGGTCCGGGGCCCCTCGGATGTGTGTCGCACCGCGACGGGGCCCTCTTCGCGGGCCCGCTCCACGAATGCACGGACATCGTTGTCATCCTTTGCCGACTCGACGACGTCCACAACGACACGGTTGGCCTTCGGGTCGACGTGCCAGCTGCTGACGCCCTTCGGTGCGGACAGCCTGTCGAGCCGCTCCTTCGTCGCGTCGAGCCGACGCGCACTGTGGCGCACCAGCCGGGCGCGCGCACCGGACGCCGATACGGCGTCCGCCTTGCCGCCGTCCGTGACCGCCACGGTGAGCTTGCCCGTGGACGGATCGAACCAGGCGCCTGCGTACGACTCCCCGGCGGCTCGTCGGGCTCTTTCCTGTACGGCGATCGCCTCCTTCTCCGCGGCCAGGCGTACCTCGGCCTGCCGCTCCGTCAGCCCGAGGTCCCTGCGCATGGCGGCGAGCAGACCCGCGGACGCCGGAGCCTCGGAGACGTCGGCCCGGCCCGCGAGGTCCTGCGGATCCGTGGCGGAGGCGGGGGTGACACCGACGACCGCCCAGGCACCGATGGCAAGAGTGGCAGCCAGACTCATGCGTAACGCTTTCCAGCATGTCAAGGCGATGACCCTTCTGTTGTTCCGACATCGTGGAGAGGAACAGCGGGGTGTCCGAGAGACCATGCCTGAGAGCGCTCTCAGGCAGGCCGCAGACGGACTGTAGCCCAGAGACATCGGCAGGTCCATGCCAAAGAAGCGGTTCGGGGCCTCTGACGGAGCCGTGCCGCGGGACCTGCCCACCCAAACCGGCCACCCCGCGACCCCCCGCGATCCGGCCCACGCCGAACGCAGCCACGGGACGTCCTGCTGCCGCGGGGCGGCGCCCCGAACCGTTCCGACGTGCCCTCAGGCGTGCTCGTCGGCGCCGGTCCAGGACCGGGCGTGCCGAACTGCCGCTCACTACTTCGTCGATCGAATCACCGATGCCGTCGAGGGCCGGGCCGACGCCCACTGCGCCCGTCGGGCCCGGTCGGCGCGCGCGGCACGGCCCGGGCGTCTCCCCGCACCTCGGCAAGCTGCCGACCGGCCGTCCGCGCCGTGAATCGTTCCGAACCCGGTCAGCACCGCGCCCAGTCACGCAGGGCCGACCGTGACGCAAACGCGGCGACGTCCTTGTCGAGCGGCCGGTCGGTGTACTGATGGATGCGCCAGGACGCCTTGATCCTCGGCTTCCCCGCGGTCACGTAGTCGGCGATCCACAGGCCGTCCCCGGCGTACGAGGTGGTGTCGTGGTCGAGCCAGAACTGACGATTGCAGTACAGCAGAACCCTGTGGTGCGGGCGCAGGCTCTTGACCGCACGGATGAAGCTGTCCTTCTCGGCGTTGCTCGCCCGCGTGCCCTCGCCGTTCTCCTCCCAGTCCACGGCGAGCAGATCCCCCGCCTTCTCCGGCGCCTTGCTCAGGAAGTACTCCGCCTGTGCCGCGATGTTGCCGGGCCAGAGGAAGTGGTAGAAGCCGACCACGCAGTCGGCGTCCCGGGCGCGTTTGACCTGCTCGGACAGACGAGGGTTGACGTACGAACGACCCTCCGTGGCCTTGATGAAGACGAAGTCCAGTCCGTCCGTCTCGAAGGACGACTGATATGCGCTGACATCGACACCGTGCAGCATGGCACCGCCTCCAGATCGGCTCGCCGTTTTCTGCTTCTCCGCCTGTACGTGCCCGCGGCCGTTCGGTCCCATCCGTGCGGTGAACAGGCGAACCGTTTTGCCAATTCCCGGAATAGCGTGCCGCGGCCGACGGTTCGTGGAAGCGACGAGAACAGGCACACCAGCCCAGTCATCGGCGGAAGGTCGGACCCATGAAGATCGGCATCATCGGAGCGGGCAACATCGGCGGCAATCTCACCCGGCGCCTCACCGCGCTGGGACACGACGTCTCCGTCGCCAACTCCCGCGGACCGCAGACACTCACGGCGCTTGCCGAGGAAACCGGCGCCACGGCGGTTGCCTCCGCGGAGGCCGCCCGGGGAGCCCAGGTCGTCGTGGTCACCGTGCCTCTCAAGGCGGTTCCCCAGTTGCCTTCCGGGTTCCTCGACGGGGCCGCCCAGGGGGTCGTGGTCATCGACACCGGCAACTACTACCCGCAACAGCGCGACGGCCGGATCGCCCCGATCGAGGACGGTCTGCCGGAGAGCCGGTGGACGGAGGCGCAGATCGGCCACCCGGTGATCAAGGCGTTCAACGGGACGTATGCGCAGGACATCCTCGACAACGGCCGTCCGGAGGGAAGCCCCGGCCGTCAGGCGCTGCCGGTGGCCGGTGACGACACCGCTGCCAAACAGCTCGTACGCGGGCTGATCGACGAGCTGGGCTTCGACACGGTCGACGCGGGTGGCCTCGACGAGTCGTGGAGGCAGCAGCCGGGCACGCCCGTCTACGGTCACCGGGGGGACGTCGAGGCCGTGTCGCAGGCGCTGGCCGAGGCGTCGCCGGAGCGCACGGCGGAATGGCGTGCCTGACGACGTACGGCACGGGTGTGCAGGTTCCGGCCTCCGCTCCGCCCGTCGAGGGCCTGCCCACGAGCCCGTCGCGCGAGCGAATCACCACCGCTGCCGGACGTCATCGGCGGGAAGGCGTGGGAAGCCCCACCGGCCGACGTCCGGCGCAGGGCACGGCCGGGGTGGTCCCCGAGTCGCGGGCCCGGCCCCGTCGGGCCGACCCCGGCCGGGGTCGAAACAGCCGCACCGCGCGCCCCGGCGCGGCACCCCGGCTCCGGGCGGCGCCGCCCCGGTCCGGGATGCGGCGTCCCGCAGCGGGCGCCGCATCCCGGTGCAGCGCCCGCCCACCGGGGTCCGGCCCGGTGCTACTGGGAGTCGTCCGGACGTGCCGGAAGACTGTCCATGAACGAACTGACGGAGAATACGGCGCGGCCGGCTCCCGGCGGGCCGTATCCGGGAGGCGAGCTGAGGCCGAACTCCTCCATGGTGGCGCGATAGGCGTCGAGCAGGCGGATGTGGTATTCGAGCGGCGCCCCGTCCGGATTGGTCCTGCCGAGCGGGGTGGTGGGCTCCGGGCACCAGGTGGTGAAGCGCGGTGTGATGCCGTGCGACATGAAGAACCGCAGCCCCTCGGTCGTCGACTCGATGGCCTCCTTCACCGTGGTGAAGCCGAAGGGCGCGGCCATCTCCACACCCGCCACGAAGTTGGGAATGACGTTGCGCGCGCCGAACACGTCGGCAGAGTCCAGGATGCGGCGGTGCCACTCGTCGCGGCCCACGTAGCGTTCCTTGCCCGGGCAGTAGAGCTCGAAGAGCCGACGGTCCCACACCTCGTAGTTGGGGTGGTAGATCTTGACGCCGTAGTCGTGGAACCGCTGGACGTCCGCCTTGGGCAGTGCCTGGGCGACGACCTTGCCGATCCACCGGCCGGGAAAGCGCTCCTCGATGGCCTTGGCGTACTGCCCGTAGAAGTCCGCCTCGTCGCGGCCGCCGATGTGGGACGTGATGGCACCGCCGGTGAGAGTGTAGGCGGTGGACGCCTTCGCGGTGTCGTACCGGTCGATGATGGCCAGTGCCTCAAGGACCTCCTCGACCGGCTTCACCCCGGTGTAGGGGCGCCCCGCCGCCTTGTGCTGGCGCCAGTTGTGGTTGATGTCGCAGTACTGGCACTCCTCCTTCGCCCCGAAGTACTGGCAGACCCGGAAGACCGTCAGGTAGACGAGGTAGCCCCACTGGATGGTGGGGGCCACTTCCATCACGGACTTGCCGTTCTCGAGGGTGTGACGGTAGTAGTCGGGCATCGGCGGCAGACCGACGTCGGAAATCCTCCGGCCGTCCAGGTAAAGCCCGAGCACCCCCTCGTCGTCGGCCGCGACGCGATACGGGGAAGCCGGGTTGACGCGCACCGACACCACGGTCCGGCGCAGCTCGTAGGGGCCGCCGGTGAGCACGATCTCCTCCGGGGGGCGGCGCAGTGCGGCGGCGCCGAGCTCGGGGAGCGTGCCGTGGTCGAAGGAGAAGATGAAGTACGACTTCGGCTTGACGTCGCCGTCCTCGTTGTCGCTGAGCGCGGACTCGTCGAACGCCACGCCTCCGCGCAGCAGGTCCTCCTTGATGACGGCTTCCCGGGGTACGTGCGGGAACTGTTCCATGAGCCGCTCGACCAGGCGGGTACGGCTGTGCTCGGTAGTGCTGTCGGTACTGCTGGGCATGTGCGGGACTCCTCGGTCCGGTCGTCGAAGGCGCTCCGGGTGCGTCACGAGGTGCAACGAACCGCGGCCGCCGGCGGTGCCCGTCCGCAGGGGAGACGTGCCCCGGGGCGGAACGGTGGTGTCCGGGCCGACGATGGTGCGGTCCGGGACGGTGGTCAGCGGCCCCAGTGCGCGGGGCGGTCGAGCGACGGTGGCAGCCTCGTCGCCGTGTCGCCCCCGGCCGCGTTGAGCTGGGCCTGGGTGAGGAAGAGGCTTCCGGTGAGATCGGCGGCGGACAGGTCGGCGTCCCGGAGGTCCGCGCCGATCAGATCGGCGAGGCGCAGGTCGGCCCCGGTGAGGTCCGCCGCGATGAGGTACGCGCCGCGCAGGTCGGCACCCCTCAGATCCGCGCCCCTGAGCCGGGCGCCGATGAGGTCGGCGCCGCGGCGGTCGCGCTTCTTGCCGCGGGGTGCGGTGGCCCGGACCGCCCGGCCGGCTTCGTGCAGGAGTGCGGCGACCGTCTCGCGGTGCGCGGCCACGTCCAGGTCGGCGAGCTCGTCCGCCGGAAGGCGCGTGAGGCGTTCCGTCTCGTCGAGGCTGTGCCGGAGCTCGCCGTGCAGGAAGCGGGCCGGTTCCAGGGACAGTGCTTCCGTGAGGTACCAGAGGAGTTCGTGGAGCTGTCGCATCACCGGGAAAACCTGGAACATCCGCCGGGCGGTGTCCGGATCTGCGCGCCAGTCCCGTCCGCCGAAGGTCTCGCCGGACACCTTCTGCCCGGCCCCGAAGCAGTCGTACACGGTGCAGCCGGGGTAGCCGCGGGTGCGCAGTTCGGAGTGGATTCCGCAGCGGGAGTCCTCCCGGAGATTGCGGCAGGGCTCGCCGGCCTTCTTGTCGATCGCGAAGTCCGCGGACCTGGTGAGAGTCAGGGCGACACAGCAGAGTCCGAAACAGTTCGCACAGTCGGCACGCAGTGCCGTGCGGCCGCTTCCGGGGCCTTGGACGTTGTCGGGCACGGTGCGTGGGTCCTTCGGGGCGCAAGAGTTTTCGGACAGCCAACTCTATCGGTGGGCGTCGCCCGTGCGCGCCGGTGGGCACACCGTCACCACCGCCGAAGGCCCCGGCTGCCATGGCGCCCGTCCTCCCGTTCCCCGACGCAGGAGCGTCTCTTCACGCCGCTACGCACGCGGTCGGCCGCCCCGTCCCGTTCGGTGGTCCACCGGTGACCGCCCCTGCGCGGACTTGTCGTCGCCAGTCCTCTTCCGCCGCTCCCACCGGCCGGAACCGCGCCGGACGGTGCCGGGACCGCCTCGGCCCGTCCGGCCGTCGCCCCGTCGGTACGCGTCGGGCGCCCGTCCGCCCCCGGGACTTCGCGCCCGTGCGGCGCGTTCCCGTGTCCAGCCGACCGTCGAGGACATCCTCGACGACGCGACGCGTCCGGCGGCACGGTCACGGGCGACGCGCGCGTCGGTACCGATGTCAGTGGCGCGACGCACACTGGTGGCAGTACGGCGTGGCGGAGGGGACACCGATGGGCATCGAGAAGGACACCGCCTTCGAACCGGCGACGGGCGACGGCCCGCCGAGGGAGCCGGACGATCGGCGCGCCCCTTCGGTGCGGGCCGCGTTCGAGGGGATGTTGCAGATCCGGCGGCTGACCAACGCGTCGCTCCCCGACCCGGAGGGAGTGCCCGCGCCGTGGGAGACGAACCGGCCGATACGGGCGGTCGCCCTGTCCCTGGAGGCATCGGGTCTGACGGCGTCGGCCGTCGACGGCACGGGAGCACGGACGGCGACCGGGTACCGCGTGGCGCGGGGGGAGACACCGGGCGGCGTGCGGGTCGAGTGGCTCGGTCCCGTCGGCAGCGGGGCCGCGCACGCCGAGGAACGTGAGCTCGGCCGGTGCGCTGCCGCGCTGCGGGAGTTGGGCTGGACGGTGCTGCTCTACCGCGGGCCGCGCCGCCGCAGGTTCCTGGAGGTCGAGCCGCCGGCCGGGGCCCCGGCCGGCGGACGGTGACGGGCGCGGGCCGTGTGCGGGCCGTCGTCCGACCGCCGGTCGGATTCCCGTCGCCGGGCTCCCGGAACGGCACCTGACGGGTGCTCCGGCGCCGCCGTGCGAGAGCGTTGTCGGACCCATGGGGAATGCTGGTGGGTCCGACACCTCCGATCCGATCGGGAGATGCTGAGATGCGCAACGACGAACTCGCCGCGGCCCAGGCGTATGTCCGCCTTCTGGAAGCCACCCGGGCGGCACTCGCGGAGCCCGAGGACGGGCCGCTGTACGTGCCACTGCTCGCCTCACCGATCGCCGAGGCCGACGGCGCTCTGGAGCGCGCGGGACTGTGCGGCAACGAATCACGGTTCTTCGACCTCGTGCGGTCGCTCCGGCCGGGCATGCCTGGTGGCGGGCGCTGACGGACGAGTCAGGGGGCCGATTTCGGCGCGGGGCCGAACCGGTTCAGCCGACCGTCCACCGGGCGGGGGCCAGCCCGAGTTCACGGTCGCCCAGCGGGGCGAAGAACCTCGCCACGTCCTCCTCCGTGACCTGGGCCAGCTCCGCCGGGCTCCAGCGCGGGGAGCGGTCCTTGTCGATGATCTGGGCGCGCACGCCCTCCACCAGATCGGCCCCGGCGAAGGCGGTGCACGACGTGCGGTACTCCTGGTCCAGCACCGCTTCGAGGCTGTCCAGCTCGCGTGCCCGGCGCAGTGCGGAGAGGGTCACCTTGAGAGCGGTCGGGGATTTGGCGCGAATCGTCTCGGCGGCCCGCCCGGCGGCGGGAACACCACTGCCGTCGAGCCGGTCGAGGATCTCCTCGACCGAGTCGGCGCGATAGCAGGCGTCGATCCACTCGCGGTGTGCCGCCAGCTCGCTGTCCGGCGCGGGCCCGGCGTGGTCGCGTACCGTCGCCTCGATCTCGCCGGGCGTGCCGCAGTCGGCGAGCTCCGCGGTGAGGGCGGCGAGGTCTCGCGTCGGCACGAAGTGGTCGGCGAGCCCGCACAGCAATGCGTCGCCCGCTCCCGCCGCCTGTGCCGTGAGCGCCAGGTGGGTGCCGAGCTCGCCGGGTGCGGAGCCGAGCAGACGCGTCCCACCGACGTCGGGGACGAATCCGATGCCGGTCTCGGGCATGGCGACGCGCGAACGTTCGGTGACGACACGGACGTCGCCGTGGGCGGAGACGCCCACGCCACCGCCCATCACGATCCCGTCCATGATCGCCACATAGGGTTTCGGATACCGGGCGATACGGGCGTTGAGCCGGTACTCGTCGCGCCAGAACGCCGTCGACGCCGTGCCACCGGCCCTGGCGTCGTCATGGATCGAGCGGATGTCGCCGCCCGCGCACAGGCCCCGCTCCCCCGCGCCCGTGATCAGGACGGCGATGACGGAGTCGTCGCGCTCGGCCTCGGCGAGTGCTTCGTCGATGCGCAGCACCATGGCGTGGTTCAGCGCGTTGAGGGCACGCGGGCGGTTGAGCGTGATGTGCCGGAGGTGCCCCTCCGTGTGCAACAGAACGGAATCGTCATGGTTCATGCGCTGCTCCGGTCGACCGCTGTGCCGTATCGCCCGTCGTACCCGGACGATCTTCCGCTGACATTCTGCGCGGCGGGTTCGGGTACCCGGCGGGCAGGGTGCCCGGCTCGGACTGCGGGATGCCGACGGGCGCGGGCGGCATGAGCACAGCGGCGCGGGACGGTTGCGCATCGCGCGGTTGCTCTCCTGCCTCCGTGGCGGCGGAACCGCAGCGAGTACCGGTCCCGGTTCAGCGGGCTCCTGCTCCCCAGGTCGTTACGCCTTCACATCCAATCCCCGGGCCTGCCGCCGATCGGCGGATCAGTCCAGGAAGAGGCTCATGTACAGCGCCGTCTCCCCGTCGGACTCGGTGCCGCTGTAGAGAGAAGTGTCGAGGCCGCAGAGGACGAACCCCATCCGTTCGTAGGCGCGGATGGCCGGAACGTTGATGTTCGTCACTTCCAGCCAGACGTGCCCGGCACCGCACTCCCGGGCCCAGTCGATGGCATGGTTCATCAGCGCGCGTCCGATGCCCCGGCCCCGGTATGGCCCGGCCACCTCGATATCGGCAATGGTCAGGCGACGGTTCCAGGGCTCGTACTCCGTGTCGACATAGCCGCACACACGATCGCGATCCAGCGCGACGAACCGGCGACCGCCCTCCGCCACCTCGGCGTGCTCCGGCTCCTCGTCGGGGAAGACCTTGTGAACCGGCGGGTCCAGCTCGGCGAGCCGAAGGGAGAACCCGCTCTCGGAAACGGCCACTTCGAAGACGGCGCCCGAGACGAACTCGCCCTTGATGACGGCGGACTTGTCCCGCTCGCTCTCCGCCGCACGACAGGTGATGTCGTCCACGGCCTCACGCCCCGCTTGCTGTGGTGCCGGTTGGCGTCGCATCCGTGGTGTCGAGGAGTACGCACTGATCGAATTTCATGCAGCCGCACTCCAGGCAGTCCGCAACCGCCTGGCGCAGAGCCCGGGTCTGCGCGATGTGCCGATCGAGCTCGGGCAGTTTGCGCGCAGCCATGTCCCTCCACTGGCGGGTGGCGGACGGAGTGGTGTCATCGGCCAGCAATTGCGTGATCTCGGCGAGGGTGAACCCTGCCCGCTGCGCCATCTTGATCAGGGCGACCCGGCGGACCGTGGTCGCGGGCCACACCCGGCGTCCTCCTTCGCGTCGCGCGCGGGGCAGCAGACCGCGCTCCTCCCAGTAGCGCAGCGCCGATGGTCGCACGCGGGCTTTGTCCGCGAGCTCGCCGATGGGCAGATACCGCATGCCCGCTCCTTCCTCGGTCCCCGTCCGGTCTTGACTTCAAGCGTGCTTGAAGGACGACTGTGACCAGCATGTTCTCAGCCGCAACGGGACGCCTGCTGCCGGGCCCCTACCGCTCCCTGTTCGCCGACCGCACCTTTCGGCGGCTGATGCCGGTCTTCGCGTTGTCCGATCTCGGCGACGGCATGACCGTGGTCGCGGTCGCGTGGCTCGCGCTCGCGCTGGGGCCCGACGGCGGCCAGGGCGCGCTGGCCGGCATCGCTGTCGCCGCCTACGTCCTGCCCGGCGCCCTGGGCGCGCTGGTCCTGGGCAGGTGGATGCGCCGGCTTCCCGCGCGGCGGCTCCTGGTCACCGACGCCGCGCTACGGGCCCTGCTGCTGGGGGCGATACCGCTCGCGCACCTGGCGGGGCTGCTCACCCCGGCCGTGTATGTCGGGCTCCTGGGTGCCTCCTCGCTGCTCCATGCCTGGGGCAAGGCCGGCAAGCACGCACTCTTCAGTCCTCTGCTCCCTGCCGACCAGCGCCTGGCTGCCAACAGCGTGCTCAGCACCAGCCTGTGGAGCGCCACCATCGCCGGCCCCGCTCTTGCGGGCCTTCTCGTGGGAGCGGTGTCCCCGGCTTGGATCATCGGCCTGGACGCCGCCACGTTCGCCGTGCTCGCCGTCCGGACCGGCCGCACGGCCCTGCCCCGGTCACCGCTGCCCCCGGTGACCGGCGGGGCACAGCACGGGCTGAGGGTTCTGCGCCGTCAGCCGGAACTCCTCGGCCTGCTCCTCGTGACCTGGGTGTTCAACCTCGTCTTCGGCCCGGTCGAAGTCGCCCTTCCCTTGTTCGTCTCCGACGGCCTCGGTGCGGGCGCGGGGCTGCTCGGTGCCTATTGGGCTGCCTTCGGCATCGGAGCGTTCATCGGCGCTCTCGCCCTGGGCGCGGCCCGACGGCTTCCCCTGTGGCCGACGATACTCGGCATCATCGGGGGCCACGGCATCGGCTTGCTCCCGTTCGCCCTCGCGGACACCGCCCTCCCTTCCCTGGTCGGTTTCGCATTCGCCGGACTCGTCTACGGCCCCTACGCCGCGCTCTCCCTCACCCTGATCCAGGACCGCGCACCCGCCGACCTGCTCACCACGGTTCTGGCTGCGCGCAGCGCCGTGCTCCTGACGGCCTCCCCCGTCGGAGCCGCGTTCGGGGGCTTCCTCCTCGACCGGACCAGCGCCCCCGCCGTCCTCGTCGGATGCGGTGTACTGATGATCCTCACCGTTCCCACCGGCATCGTCGTACGGAAACTCAACGGAAGTCGTCGGCGACGGCGGCAGCGGGGCGTCCGTCGGCTCCTGCGCACACGGGTCGTGGCGCGACGGGAACGTGGGTGCCGGACGACAGCCACGCAGGGGCGTCAGAGGCGTCGGTGCATGATGTGCAGTCCGACGAGTCCGTGTGCGGGATGGTCGAACCCTTCGGGCAAGGTACCGAGGATCTCGAATCCGAGCGACCCGTAAAGCGTGACGGCGTGGACGTTCGTCTCCACCACGGCGTTGAACTGCATGGCCCGGAAGCCCGATGCGCGGGCCCAGTCCAACGAGTACGTGCACAGGGCCCGTCCCACCCCCTGCCCCGCGTGCCTGGGGTCGACCATGTAGCTGGCGCCGGCGACGTGCGATCCATTGCCCATGTGGTTGTTGTTCATCTTTGCGGTGCCGAGGACCGTGCCGTCGTCGTCGACCGCCACGACCGTGTGGTTCGGTGGGTCGAGCAGCCACCACCATCGGGCGTCGTCCTTCCCGAGATCGAGCGGGTAGGTGAACGTCTCGCCCGCGGCCACGATTTCGTGGAAGAACGGCCAGACGACCGACCAGTCCTCGTCGGTGGCTTGCCTGATTCTCATCTGGTCAGGATGCCCGTGCGACCTCCCCGGTGCGAGCGATTTACCCGACTCCCGAGGCCGGTCAGATCTGGTCGTCCTCCCCGTTCCCCGACTGGCGCACCGCGACACCGAGGTGTTCTCCGACCCTGTTGACGAGCAGGGTCATCTCATAGGCGACCAGGCCGACATCGGCGTCGGCCGCGGTCAATACGCACAGGCAGCTTCCTTCGCCCGCGGCCGTCACGAACAGCAGCGCCTCGTCGAACTCCACCATGGTCTGCCGGGCCCTGCCGACACCGAAGTGGCGTCCGGAGCCACGGGCGAGGCTGTGCAGCCCGGACGAGACCGCGGCGAGGTGTTCGGCGTCCTCGCGCGCCAGCGCCGTACTCGCCCCCGTCACCAGGCCGTCGTTCGACAGCACCAGCGCGTGCCGTATGTGCCCGACCCTGTTCGTGAGATCGTCAAGGAGCCAGTCGAGTTCCTTGTCCAGCGCCATATCCCCGCTCCTCCCCGCTCATGCGTTCCCCGTGCCCCACGTTTCGCGTAAGCCTTGCGCACTGGTCACGAACGGGCAAGCACTCCTCGGCCATGTGGCCGGTCCGGATGTCTTGGTGACGACGCCGCGGGCCGAACCGTACCGAAGTCGACGCCGCGAGGTTTCGGGGGCCGACGGAGGTCAGCCGTACGACAGGTTGGCGCACGGGTTGTCATCGGCCGAACGGACTCCCTCGGCAACGGCGGACGGCACCCCGGAGGGGTGGGGATCCGGCGTCGCGACCGCGGGGTTCCGGACGAAGGAGCTGCCGAGAACGACCCGGATTCCCGGGGCGTCGGACGCCGTCGTCCCGGCCCCGGGCAGCACTCGCGCTGTGGCCTCGGCCTCGCTCCGCAGACCCGGCCCGTAGTCGACGACCGTCGTGGCGTGGTCCTGGCGGCTCGCCGTGGCTGTGGCGGTGACGTTGAAGCCCCGGGAGCGCAGGAGTTCGGTGGCACGGGCGGCGAGTCCGGTGACCGTGGTGCCGTTGTAGACGGCGACGTCGATGCCCTTGCCCACAAGCGCGTCGGCGTCCGGTGTCGGTGTCGGTGTCCCAGCCTCTTCGGCCCGGTCGTCCCCGGCGGATCGTTTGCCACTGGCGTCCCGGCCGTCGACCGTCCGGTCGGCCTTCAACGCGGCCCACAGCGCATCGGCATCGGGTTCGACGATCGCGATGCGGGCACCCTCGTACCGCCACGGGACGGTGACGAACTTGGTGTTGTGCAGGTCGACGTCCTTCATCGACATCGCGAACGACAGCAGCCGGTCGGCCGAGCCGAGTCCGGGGTCCACGGTCATCGCGTCGGTGGCCGCGTCGGCGAGGGGCAGCAGCGTGGTCGGGTTCATGCCGCGCGACTTGACCTTCTTGATCAGGGAGGCGACGAACGCCTGTTGGCGCTTGATCCGCCCTATGTCGGAGCCGTCACCAATCCCGTGGCGGAGCCGTACGTAGTCGAGCGCCCGTTGCCCGGAGACGGTCTGCGGGCCCTTCGCGAAGATCCGCGCGCCCTGCGTGGGCATCTTCGGGCTGAGATCACGCTGGTGGATGTCGTGGGGCAGACAGACGGGCACGCCCCCGACGGCCGAGGTCAGCGCGGAGAAACCGGCGAAGTCGACGACGACGGTGTGGTCGACGCGCAGGCCCGTGAGGTGTTCGACGGTGTTCTGGGTGCAGGCCGGATTTCCTTCGGCGGTCTCGCCCACCGAGAACGCCGCGTTGAACATGACGTCGTGCTGCGGTGCGGTCCATGTGCCGCCCGGAAGTCTGCAGGCCGGGATGTCGACCAGGGAGTCCCGGGGAATCGACACCGCGACGGCGTGTTTGCGGTCGCCGTACACATGGAGGAGGAAAGCGGTGTCGGAGCGTCCCACCGCGCCCGTGCCGCCGCCCAGTTCGCTGTTGTCCCCCGAGCGCGAGTCCGATCCGATGACCAGAACGTTCTGCCCGCCCGACGAGCCCGGTGGCCGGTCCCCGGAGATTCCGTCCGCGCTGAACGTGCCGATCCCGCCGTTCACCTTGAGGTAGACCCACCCGACACCCGCGACGAGCAGCACCAGGAAGGAGAGCCCGGACACGGCGGTTCGGCGCAGGCGGCTTCCTCTCGACCTGCCGGTCGCATTCCTGCTGCTTGTCGTCATCGGCCACCCCGTCCGTCCGGTTCAAGGCGGAAGCCCCCGGCCTCCCCGAGGGAAGACGCGTTCCACCGCCCTGTGGTTTTACAGTTGCGCAAAGTAGCGAGTGCCGCTGTTCTGAAGGATCATCGGACCTGCTCACAGTCAGCCTGAAGCACTTCCCGCGGAAGACGGGCGGAAACACGCCCGAAGCACCGGAACGAAGTGTCCGGCGCGCATGCCCTTACCACGGGGACGGTGACGCCCGCCGACGGGGGCGGACCCGGGCCGGACGGGGAGTCCGCAGGCGCCGCCCGGATGCCGGTCAGCCCTCCTCATCGATCACTTCAAGAATTGCGCAAATGTGGGAACCATGGAAGTGTCGCGGTCGTTTACCCAGGTGGCGGCCGACGACGCGCTGCTCACCGGATCGCTGTACCACTGGATCAATGGAGGATGTTCATGGGTGTGAGCCTGGCCAAGGGCGGCAATGTCTCCTTGTCGAAGGAGGCGCCCGGCCTGACCGCGGTGACGGTCGGCCTGGGCTGGGACGTACGCACGACGACCGGCGCGGACCACGACCTGGACGCGAGTGCGCTGTTGTGCTCGGAATCCGGCAAGGTCCTCTCCGATCTGCACTTCGTCTTCTACAACAACCTGACGAGCCCCGACGGTTCGGTCCAGCACACCGGCGACAACCTCACCGGTGAGGGCGAGGGCGACGACGAGTCCATCAATGTGGACCTGGCAGCCGTCCCCGCCGATGTCGCCAAGATCGTTTTCCCGGTCTCCATCCATGACGCCCAGAGCCGCGGCCAGAGCTTCGGTCAGGTCCGCAACGCCTTCATTCGTGTGGTGAACCGGGCGAACGGCATCGAGCTCGCCCGCTACGACCTCAGCGAGGACGCCTCGACGGAGACCGCCATGGTCTTCGGCGAGCTCTACCGCCACGGCGCGGAGTGGAAGTTCCGGGCGGTGGGCCAGGGTTACGCATCGGGGCTGGCAGGTATCGCGTCCGACTACGGGGTCAACGTCTGATCCGAGGACCGTACGGGCGTCGTGCGCGGCCTTCTCCCCGCCGCTCCACCGGTTCGCGGGGAGAGGGCGCGCGCCCGGACCGTCCCGCACGTCCTCATTCCTTCGCCGAGGGCTCGTCGCGTCGGCGGTGCGGGACCGGACAGCCCCGCAGGCCGGGAGTGGGGAACGTCCCGAGCCCGGAGACCTCGTACCCGTCCGGGTATCCCTTGATCTCCGGGTTCTGCCGCGCGTAGTGCGCAGTGGTCCGTGACGGGAGCAACCGCAGGGCCCGCGCCCTCAGCCGCAGCGCACCGTGGGTGAGGTTGCGGGCCACCGGCCCCGGACGCTCGTACCGGAAGGCGCGAAGCAGCGCGTCGTCGAGCAGCGCGAGGGCGGCCCTTCGCGCGACGGGGGCAAGAACGCCCGGATACCAGGAGGCCATCAGCTCCAGCGTGGCGTCGGAGACTCGGCGGCCCCCCTCGTCCCAGCCGAAGTGTTCGGCCTCGTAGGAGTCCAGGGTGCGCTCGAAGTCCTGGTACGTCTCCGGGAGGTCCTTGATGCCCATGTGGGCACCCAGGGTCCGGTAGTAGGCGGCACACGCCCGCATTTCGTGGGCGGACAACCGACGCCAGCCGTAGCGGTCGAGCCATCGCTTCGGAGTGACGACGAACGTGCACAGCACGTAGCGCATGTCGTCGTTGCTGATGTCGTAACTGCGGTGCATCTGGTTGATCCGGCGCAGGGCCGTACGCCCGGGTTCGCCGGCGAAGCCGTGCTCCACGACCGTGTCGAGCAGAAGCGCGGTGTCGTCGTAGCGCTTCTGCGAACGGTCCGTCAGCTCCCCGGTCTTGGCGAGGAGTTGGCCGATGCTCGGCACGGCATAGGTGCGGTACAGGGCCAGTTCGAGTGCGCGGGCGATGTCCCAGGGGAACTCGTAGGTCGCGGTGATCCGGTAGATGCGCAGGAAATCCCTTTCCGGATCGAGCCGCTGGATCTCCTTCAGACGGTCGTACCTCTTCACCGCATTGCCCCTCGCCTCTGCCGGAGGGCCCACTCTACGTCGGCGAGGGAGCATCGGATCGCGCGGACGATCGCACCATCGATCGGAGCGGATCGCCGTCCGCCACCGTGGAAGGAGTGCCACCCCTCGACCGGCGAACCACTTGTCAGGGCCTCGACGAGTGGGTTACCCGCTCGTTAAGGTGCGCCGACGGACAACCGTGCCGGACGAGGAGGGTGCCGTGGCAGGGACGAGCGATGCGGTCGCCGAGGACGCACTGTACGTGCTGACCGCGGCGCTGCTGACACCCGCACAGTTCCCGAGCGTGCTCGGTGACGACTACCCCGCCGCGTGTGCGACGCTCGCCCTCGAACCGTACGCCGAGGGATACGGCCTGGTCCTCGGGCAGGACTCCGACGGTGCGCGCTGGACCGTCGCGGTGGACGACGTGTCAGTGGTCGCCGCGGCGATCGCCGCCTGGGACTGCGGGATGGAGTACGACCTCTCCCCCGACGACCGCTCCATGGTCTGCGCCCTGCCCGGCTGGCCGCTCCCCGTCGCCGTCGCGGCCCCGGATCTGCCCGCCCCGCACAATCCACCGTCCGGCCCCGGGACCGGGGGCACCGGACCGGTTCTGCTGGCGCCCCCCGACACGGACGCGTGGGGGCCCGCCCAGCGGCGCATGGGAGCGGACGAGATCGCACACCGGTGGGCGGCGTGGCGGGAACAACTCGACGAGGAACGGGCCCGCACCTCCGCGGGCCCGGCGGACGACGCCGAAGCGCCGGACCGGGGCGACACGCCCCGCGGGGCCGCCGGGGCGTTCACCGGGGACACGTCCCCGGTGTCCCACGCCGGTCTGCGGCGTGCGCTCGCCGAGGCGCACTCCTACCTCGAAGCGCCGCCGCCACCGGGCCGGGTCCGCTCCTCCTTCGCCGGCGGCGATGCCCGGATGCTGCGTGCCGACGGACCGGGCTGGTCACTGGTCGCCCGGACGGACGATGTCGCATTCGTCCTGCTGGACGACGAACCGGGCGAGGTACTGCCGGTCGGGCGCGGCGCGGCACTGCCCGGTCTGCTGGAGTCGCTGGAGGCGATCGCGGTGAGGCCCGCCTGAAGAGGCCGAGCGGGCCCTGCGCGTCACCCCGATTCGCTCGCCCGTCCCGGCATGCGGGGCCTGCGTGGGCGTCCTGTCGCGCACCCCTCCGGCGACCTGCGCCGGTCCGCCGGGGGCTTCGGCATCGCCGGGACGGCCCCCGTCGGCGCCCCCGGCGTCAGCGTCCTATTTCCTTGCGGGTGATCCGGCGGAGCCTGCGCCGCTGGGCGGGGTCCAGCATCAGGTAGGCGACCGCCGGAACCCCGATCAGGACCAGCAACGACAGCCAGAAGCCGATGAAGGGCATCAGGACGACCGCAGCGACGACTCCCCCGATGGCGATCTTCGCACTGTTCGACATGGTCCATGCCTCCTTTGCGGCCCGAACCGCTTCTGCTGTGAGAACGCCCGTACGGGCCCGTAGGTTCCAGCCTGCCCGAGTCTCACCGCAGCGGCTCGCCCACCTCGTGCATGTGCCGCAATGCCTGCCGGTACGACTCGATCAGTCCGGTCTCCGTGTAGGGCATGCCGAGCTCCTGGCAGTGTGCGCGCACCAGGGGCTGTGCCAGGCGCAGATGCGGTCGCGGCATGCTCGGGAAGAGATGGTGCTCGATCTGGTAGTTGAGGCCGCCGAGGAACCAGTCGGTGAGGATGCCGCCGCGTACGTTGCGCGAGGTGAGTACCTGGCGCCGGAGGTGGCCCCAGAGTTCGCCGTCGGGGTCGGGCATCTCCATGCCCTTGTGGTTGGGCGCGAAGGCCATGCCCAGGTGGAGCCCGAAGAGCGCGTGGTGCAGCAGCGCGAAGACGGCCGCCTTGCCGGGCGACATGACGGTGAGCAGCAGCGCCGCGTAGAGACCGAGGTGCGCGACCAGCAGCAGTGCCGAGAGTGCGCGTTCCCGGGCGGGCTGCCGGCCCAGGTACTGGAAGCCGGAGATCTTGAGGGCGATGCCTTCGAGGAGCAGCATGGGGAAGAACAGCCCTGCCTGGTTACGGGTGAGCCAACGGGCGAAGCCCTCTCGGCGGGCCGCCTGGTGCTGCGTCCAGACCAGGGCACCGACTCCGACGTCCGGGTCCTTGTCGATGTGGTTGGGGTTGGCGTGGTGGCGGACGTGCTTGTCGTTCCACCATGCCTCGTTCATGCCCAGCAGCAGATTGGCGTGCACCAGGCCGATGGCCCGGCCGGCCCTGCGGTCGCCGGATATCTGGGCGTGTCCGGCGTCGTGCCCGATGAACGCGGTGCGGGACCAGAAGAGTGCCAGCGGCAGTGCGAGCAGGAGGGTCCACCAGGTGTCGCCGAGGAGGAACATGCCGGCCACGACCGCGCCGAGGGCGATCAGGTTGGCGGCGATGCCTGCCGCGTACCAGCCGGCGCGGTGTTCCAGAAGCCCTTGCCCCCTGACCGTCCTGAGCAGGGGTGCGAAGTCGCTGCCCCGGCTCGGAGCGGTCGAGGAACCCTCGGCTCCGCCGACGTCTTCCGTGCCGTCGCTGGGGCCTTCCACAACGGGGGTTGTGGCCTGGGACATGAGTTCTCCGGTCTTTGAAGAGCGGCGCTGACCTGGAGAAACGTAGGGCGAGGGGAGGTTCGGCGACCATGGCGCCAGCCCCCGGACTTCCTCGGGGCCGACCCCCCGATCTCTCACGGGCCACCCCCCGTCGCCCACGGGGGGCCAGCACCCGGACACCCGGGGGCCACCCCCATCGACGACGGGGTTCTCACCCCGCCCACCCCCGTACCGAACCACCCGGACTCCCGGAAGTGAGGTGAATCACGGCGATTCCGGACGTCGATCGCGTTCGAGTGGAGTACGCTCGGCGCCCCCAGCCCTCACTAGTCAAATTTGAGGAATTCGGCCATCTCTGTGCACAGGTTCCCTGCCGCAACTCTCTCCGAGGTCTCCGCGCTCTCCGGCTGTTCCGTGGTCTTCGTGCCCGGAGATCCGTCCCGTACCGGCCGCGTCGCCTTCTGGCACCCGGACGGCAGCAGTCCGCCCGATGGTCCCGGCTCCGTCGAGGAGTTGACCGTCGTGGGTGCCGACACCGGGGTGTACGCCGTGCCGGCGCTGATGCTTCCGGTGCGCGACGCACTGCCCGTACTGACACGTGCGCGGGTCTCCGAGCACGCCTCGGGAGCTGCCGCGTTCTGGGGCGCCGCCGCCCTCCTCGCCCTGCAACTCGCCGCCCGCGGCCTGTTGCTGCCCGGGCTCACGGCAACCGACCACGATGCCTGGCGGGCCGGCCCGCTGACCGCCGACGATCAGTCGCGCATCCGTACGCTCGCCGCCTCGATGCCGCCCTTCGCCCATGCGGTACCGCTCGACGCGGCGGCGCAGCCCGTGCTGCTGCCCGAACCCGAGAGACTGCTGCGCGCGTTCCTCGACGCGGTGGCGGACGGCCTGCCGCGCACGCCCGCCGCCGAACTCGCCGCCGGGAGCCCCGCGTTCGCCGCGGACGCGCCGCAACGCGTCCCGGAGCAGCGGGGCTGGGCCACCGACGTCGCGGCCGGGCACGACGCGGGCGTACGGCTCTCGCTGCGGATGGAGATGACCAGCCCCGCGGCCCCCGGCGAGGGCACCGGCGAGGACGCCGATCCGGCCGACGGTCCGTCCTTCCGGGCCGTTGTGCAGGTCCACGGCGTCAACGATCCGACGCTGGTTGCCGATGCGGCCGATGTCTGGACGGGACCGGCCACCGGTGCCTTCGGTCCCCGTGCCCGGATGGACGCGCTGCTCGCGCTGCGGCGGGCCGCCCGGGCCTGGCCGGCTCTGGCACCGCTCCTGTCGGCCGCGGTGCCCGGCTCCGTCGAACCGGCCGACGAGGAACTCGCGGAACTCCTCGGCCCGGCCGGACGGGCCCTCGCCGCAGCCGGGGTCCAGGTGCACTGGCCCCGTGAGCTCGTCCGCACGCTCACCGCACGCGCCGTGATCGGTTCGCCCGACGACGGAGCGGACCCGGAGCACGATCGGTCCGCCCGCGCCGCCTCGGACGCCCCGCCGCTCCTGTCGGCCGACTCGCTGCTGGCGTTCGACTGGCGGTTCGCCCTGGGCGACCAGGATCTCGGCCGCGCCGAGCTGGACCGTCTCGCCGAGGCCGCCAGGCCGGTCGTGCGGCTGCGCGACCGGTGGGTGCTGATCGACCCCGAGGAGGTACGGCGCGCCCACGAGTTGCAGGACGGCAAGGTCACACCGATCGACGGTCTGGGCGCGGTACTGACCGGTTCCGCCGAGGTCGGCGGCCGCCGGGTCGAGGTGCGCGCCACCGGCCCGCTGGAGAACCTGCGCAGGCTGCTGACCGACCCGGAGTCCGACGGGGCGCGCCCCGGCCGGCGGACGATCGGTGCGCCGACGGCGCTCGCCGCCGTACTGCGCGACTATCAGCTGCGCGGCCTGAACTGGCTGCACACCATGACGTCGCTGGGTCTCGGTGGCTGCCTCGCCGACGACATGGGACTGGGCAAGACCATCACGCTGATCGCCCTGCACCTGCACCGGCTCGACACCGACCCGGACACCGGGCCGACTCTCGTGGTCTGCCCGACCTCGCTCATGGGGAACTGGCAGCGGGAGATCGAGCGGTTCGCCCCGGGCACGCCGGTGCGCCGCTTCCACGGCGGTTCGCGCGACCTCACGGGATCGGCCGACGGTGGGTTCGTGCTCACCACGTACGGCACGATGCGGCTCGACGCGGCACGGCTGGCCGAGGTCCGATGGGGGCTGGTCGTCGCCGACGAGGCCCAGCACATCAAGAACCCGTACTCGGCGACGGCCCGGCAACTGCGCACGATCGGCGCCCGCGCCCGGGTCGCGCTCACCGGCACCCCGGTGGAGAACAACCTGTCCGAGCTGTGGGCGATCCTCGACTGGACCACGCCCGGTCTGCTGGGCCGCCTCGGCACCTTCCGCACCCGCTACGCGCGGACCGCGGAGGGTGGCGATCCGGCGGCGGCCGAACGGCTCGCCGCGCTGATACGGCCGTTCCTGCTGCGGCGCCGCAAGTCGGATCCGGGCATCGCACCCGAACTGCCGCCGAAGACCGAGACGGACCGGGCGGTGTCGCTGACCGCCGAACAGACCGGACTCTACGAGGCAGTGGTACGGGAGACGCTGGACGCGATCTCGAATGCCGACGGCTTCGCCCGGCGCGGCCTGGTCATGAAGCTGTTGACGGCGCTGAAGCAGATCTGCAACCACCCCGCGCAGTACCTCAAGGAGAACGAACCGCGGATCGAGGGCCGTTCGGGCAAGGTGGAGCTGTTGGACGAGCTGCTCGACACGATCCTGGCGGCGGACGCGAGCGTGCTCGTGTTCACGCAGTACGTGCAGATGGCCCGGCTGCTCGAACAGCACCTGGCGACGCGTGGAGTGCGCACGCAGTTCCTGCACGGCGGCACGCCCGTCGCGGAGCGGGAGGCCATGGTGCGGCGGTTCCAGGCGGGCGAGGCGCCGGTCTTCCTGCTGTCCCTGAAGGCGGCCGGAACCGGACTCAACCTCACCCGGGCCGAGCACGTCGTGCACTTCGACCGGTGGTGGAACCCCGCGGTGGAGGCGCAGGCGACCGACCGCGCATACCGGATCGGCCAGACCCAGCCGGTGCAGGTGCACCGGCTGATCGCCGAAGGCACCGTCGAGGACCGGATCGCCGGCCTGCTGGCCCGGAAGCAGGGGCTGGCGGACGCGGTGCTCGGTTCCGGGGAGGCGGCACTGACCGAACTGACGGACGCGGAACTGGCCGAGCTGGTGGAGCTGCGAGGGGGCGCACGATGAACGACGGGTACGAGACCTACGACGGCGACGGGTACGACGCGGACGCCGACGACGCCGACGGTCCCGCACGGGCGAACGGCGCGCCGGAGCCGGAACGCACCTTCGCCGCGCTGCCGCCCGCACGCGGCCGCGCCTTCGCGTCGTCCTGGTGGGGACGGGCGTGGTTGAAGGCCCTGGAGGAGACCGCTCTGGACGGCGCCCAGCTCAAGAAGGGGCGCGGGCTGGCGCGCGAGGGCCGGGTCGGCGCGGTATCCGTGCGTCCGGGCCGGGTGACCGCGGTCGTCCGGGACCGGGACGCGTCGAGCCACCGCGGTGACGTGCTGCTCCAGGAACTGGGCGAGGCGGACTGGGAACGGTTCCTGGATGTGGCCGCCTCCAGGTCCGGGCACGTCGCGGCGCTCCTGGACCGCGAGATGCCGCCCCATCTCGTCGAGGACGCGGCGGCGGCGGGGGTGGAACTGCTGCCGGGAATCGGCGATCTGGACCCTCGGTGCAGCTGCGAGGCATGGGACCACTGCCCACACACCACCGCCCTGTGCTACCAGGTCGCGCGGCTGCTCGATCAGGACCCGTTCGTCCTCCTGCTCCTGCGAGGACGGGGCGAACGTGGCCTCCTGGACGAACTCCAGCTGCGCATCGCGGCACGCGCCACCGGGCGGGGGCCGTCCGAACCGGACACCGACGCCGACGGGGGCGACGCGGTGGTGGACCCGGGGCACGGTGTGCGGGCGGACGAGGCGTTCGCCGCCCGGGACATCCTGCCCCCGCTGCCTCCCCCGCCGCCGCTTCCCGAGGAACCGGGCCCGGTTCCGTCGCTCGACACGGAGACCGCACCGGAACCCGGCGTCGATGCGGCGGTCCTGGAACTGCTGGCCGCGGACGGCGCGGCACGCGCCCGTCGTATGCTGGCCGACGCCCTCGCCCCCGACCATGCGCGGCAGCCGTTGCCGACCGGACTGACACCGCAGCAGGACGCCGTGCGGCTGCTCGCCGACACCCGGCCCGAACGCTGGACGGCGGCCCGGCTGGCCGCCGCATCGGGGCGACAGCGGGCCGAGTTGGACGCGGCGGTACGGGCCTGGCGATACGGCGGGGCGGCAGGGCTCGCCGTACTCGACGAGGAGTGGACGCCGGACCCCCAGGTGCTGGCCGGTGCCCGGTCGCGGCTGGCCGACGCGTGGGAGGAGAGCGAGCGGCCCCGGATGCGGTGCACGGGCAATCGCTGGACGGCGACGGAGGACCGTGTGCAGCTCCGGTACGGGCGGGACGGGCGCTGGTGGCCCTTCCGCGAGGAGGACGGACGCTGGGTTCCGGCAGGACCGGCGGACGACGATCCGGCGGCGGCGCTCGACGGCGTGAGCGGAACGGCGTGAGCGGAACGGGGAGAGGGGAACGGGGAGAGCGAGGTGAGCAGCGCGGCGTGAACGGTGTGGCCTGACTCGGCGACATACCGCGCGCTCCTGCTCAACCCGCCGCGGTGGTACTCCACTTGGGCGCTCAGTGTCTTCCGTCTCCCGCACGCCGCCCGTACGGTGGGGCGCGCGACGCTCGGTCGCACATCGGACGACGTCCTCCGAGCATCGGACCAAGGAGCCAGAGCATGCGGGAGGATTCGGGCAGCGGGCTGCCACGCGACGCCATCGGGTCGCGGAGATCCGCGAGGAGCGGCTGCCCCGGGGACACGCCGTCGCGGACTGCGCCGTCACCCGCGCGGGGACCGCGGCGTTGTCGTCCCGTCGCCGATCGCCTCACCGCTTCCCCTGCTCTTTTCCCCACACGCAACAGGAGTGTTCATGCACCGCAGAAGGATCCTTCAGGGCGCGGCGGCCACAGCCGCGGCGACACTGCTCCCGGCCTCGGCCCGCGCCGCGGCCGCATCGACGGCCGGTGACACGGACTATCCCCTCGCCCACTGGGCCCCTGCGTCCACGTCCAACTACACCGCGTCCAACCGCCCTTCGACGTATCCCGTCCAATACGTGATCATCCATGTGGCCCAGGAGACGTTCTCGAGCACGCTCGGAATCTTCCAGAACCCGGCCAAGCAGGTCTCCGCGCACTACGTGGTGCGCTCCGGGGACGGCTACGTGGCCCAGTGCGTGCGTGAACAGAACGTCGCCTGGCACGCGGGCAACTGGGACTACAACACGCGCAGCATCGGCATCGAGCACGAGGGCTGGGTGGACCAGCCCTCGTACTTCACCTCGGCCATGTACAAGAGGTCGGCGCTGCTGACCGCCTCGATCTGCGACCGTCACGGCATCCCCAAGGACCGGGCGCACATCCTCGCGCACGCGCAGGTCCCGGGCACCGACCACACCGACCCCGGGCCGAACTGGGACTGGGTGCGCTACATCCGTCTCGTCAATCTGTACTCGGCGGGCTGAGACACCCGCACCGCGGCCCCCGTCCGGCTGCCGTCCGCACCACGCTTGCCGCGGACACCGGCTGCGGCCACGATGGGTGTGCACGACGCGGCGGGACGGGAGACTGAGTTGACGGATCCCTGGGTGGCCCTGGACGCCGGTACGGACCCGGGACGGCACCTCGGCCGACTGCGGTCCGCACATGAGGTGTTCACCACGGCCGGCCGACTGGAAACGCCGGTGCGTCCGGTGGTCGGCGCGTCGTGGCGCCGCTCGGCGCGGGCCCGGGTCAGTCCCGACGGCACGGCCCCGGTCGAGCTGGGCGCCGACGACCTCGGCTCCTACCGCGACGGGCATCCGCTGGCCCCCGTCATGCCGGTGATCCGCGAGCTGATGTGCGGGTACGCGACGGACGGGGAGCACCTGCTCGCCGTCTGCGACGCCCACGGCAGGCTGCTGTGGGTGGAGGGACACGCCACGGCCCGGCGAGCGGCGAGCCGGATGAACTTCGTGGAGGGCGCGCGGTGGGCGGAGTCGGTGGCCGGGACGAACGCGCCGGGCACGGCCATCGCGGTGGACCGACCGGTTCAGGTGTTCGCCGCCGAACACTTCCTGCGTCCGGTCCAGCAGTGGACGTGCGCGGCGGCGCCGCTGCACGACCCGTGCACGGGTCGGGTGCTGGGCGCGGTGGACGTCACCGGCGGGGACCGGCTCGCGCACCCGCACAGCCTGGCGTTCGTGCAGGCGGTGGCGCGTGCCGCCGAATCGCAGCTCGCGCTGCTGGCGCCTTCCCCGGCCGAGGGGACGGTGCGGCTCAGCACGCTCGGGCGGGACGAGGCCCTGCTCGTCGTGGGAGGCCGCAGGATCCGGCTCAGCAGACGGCACAGCGAACTCCTGGTGACGCTGGCACGCCATCCCGAGGGCCTCGGGGGTGACGAGCTCCTCGTCGAACTCCACGAGGACGAGCCGGTGGCCCCGGTGACGCTGCGCGCCGAACTCTCCCGGCTGCGCAGGCTCCTGGGACCGGAACTTCTCCTCTCCCGCCCCTACCGGATCGCGGTTCCGGTCGACACCGACTTCGACACGGTCCTGCGCAGGCTGGCCTCCGGGGCGGTGGCATCGGCACTCGACGCCTATGCGGGTCCGCTGCTGCCCGGCTCGCAGGCCCCGTCCGTGATCCGGCTGCGACACCGGCTCGACGCGCAGATGCGGGCCGCACTGATCGCACGCGGTGACCCGACGCTGCTGGCCGACTGGGTCCACAGTTCCTGGGGCGAGAACGACCTGCCGGTCTGGCGTGCGCTCGCGGCGGCGGTGCCCACGGGTCGGCGTGCTGCCGTGTTCGCGAGGATCGGCGCGCTGGAGGCCGAACAGAGGTAGGGGCGCGCCGTTGCAACGGGATTGCAACGTCCTGCCCTCTACTCTCACTCCGAGAGCCGTCCAACGGCGGGCGGCACCGGATCCGGAGGCCAGAGAGATGACCCGTTACGCCGCGCCGGGCACCGAGGGCGCCATCGTCTCGTACGAATCCCGCTACGACCACTGGATCGGCGGCGCGTACGTACCGCCCGCGCGAGGCCAGTACTTCGAGAATCCCAGCCCCGTCGACGGCCGTCCCTTCACCGAGATCGCCCGCGGCACCGCCGAGGACGTCGAGCGGGCCCTGGACGCGGCACACGGCGCGGCGCCCGCCTGGGGAGCCACACCGGCGGCGGAACGCGCCTCGGTCCTCAACCGCATCGCCCACCGGATGGAGGCCCATCTGGAGGAACTGGCGGTCGCCGAGACCTGGGACAACGGCAAGCCGGTGCGGGAGACCCTGGCCGCCGACATCCCGCTGGCCATCGACCACTTCCGCTACTTCGCGGGTGCGCTGCGCGCGCAGGAGGGATCCCTCGGCGAGCTCGACGACGACACCGTCGCGTACCACTTCCACGAGCCGCTGGGGGTCGTGGCGCAGATCATTCCGTGGAACTTCCCCATCCTGATGGCCACCTGGAAGCTGGCTCCCGCCCTCGCGGCGGGCAACGCGGTGGTGCTCAAACCGGCCGAGCAGACCCCTGCCTCCGTCCACGTATGGCTGAAGCTGGTGGCGGACCTGCTGCCGCCCGGCGTCGTCAACATCGTCAACGGCTTCGGCGCGGAGGCCGGCAAACCTCTCGCGTCCAGCCCGCGCGTCGCGAAGATCGCCTTCACCGGCGAGACGACGACGGGCCGGCTGATCATGCAGTACGCCTCCGAGAACATCAAGCCGGTGACGCTGGAACTGGGCGGCAAGTCTCCGAACATCTTCTTCGACGACGTATGGAACGCCGACGACGACTTCCGCGACAAGGCTCTGGAGGGCTTCACCATGTTCGCCCTCAACCAGGGCGAGGTCTGCACCTGTCCGTCGCGTGCGCTGATCCAGCGCGGGCACTACGACGAATTCCTGGAGGCGGGCATCGCCCGGACCGAGAAGATCGTCACCGGGCACCCGCTGGACACGAACACGATGATCGGCGCGCAGGCGTCCAACGACCAGTTGCAGAAAATCCTCTCGTACCTGGACATCGGTCGGCAGGAGGGCGCGAAGATTCTCACGGGCGGTCAGCGCATCGAGTACGACGGCGAACTCGCGGGCGGCTACTATGTGCAGCCGACCGTGTTCGAGGGGGACAACCGGATGCGGGTCTTCCAGGAGGAGATCTTCGGCCCGGTCGTCGCGGTGACGTCGTTCTCGGACTTCGACGACGCGATCAAGACGGCGAACGACACCCTGTACGGGCTCGGCGCGGGCGTGTGGACCCGCGACATCAACACCGCGTACCGGGCGGGCCGTGCCATCCAGGCGGGCAGGGTCTGGACGAACTGCTACCACGCCTACCCGGCCCACGCTGCATTTGGCGGCTACAAGCAGTCGGGGATCGGCCGGGAGAACCACAAGATGATGCTGGAGCACTATCAGCAGACGAAGAATCTTCTGGTGTCGTACTCGCCGAAGAAGCTGGGCTTCTTCTAGACGCACGAGAAGAGGCGCCTGACCTGGGCTTTTACCGGTCAGGCGCCTGTCGCTCGGTTCAGAAACAGTCGAGATCGATTCACGTGGAAACTCCCAGTTTCTCCCATAGCTATCCCGCTCCGGACCAGCTGTTCCGGTCCATTTCCGGTCCAGGGCGGATCGCTCGACTACGTCTTCGCCTCGACTGGCGCGGTCCCAATCCTTCATCAACTGTTCGATGAGGCGGTTGGCGTGCTCCTGGAGGCCGCCGAGGAACCTGGCGTAGAAGCGGAACAGAACCTCGATGCTCTGGCCCGCTCGACGAACACACTCCCTCGACCGGCATGGCGGGGTCGCCCTGCGGGGTTCGGACCTCAGCGGCCATGACCCGGCCGAGGAGGTCGACGCGCTCCCGCGGTGACGCACAGACTGCTGTCACCGCGGCGCCCTCAGGAACCACCACCGCCACCGCCACTGGGCCACCACGACTACCGGCCGCGCCCGTCGCCGCCCACCGGAGCAGCCTCCCCTTCGGCGAAGACGACGACCGCGTCCTTCGAGCCGAACACGAGCGGGGCCGATTTGGACGGGTTGAGGAAGATGCCGTAGTTGGGAGGCTCCTCACCGCGTCTGGCGAGCCGATAGCCGATGGCGGATTCCCCCCGTCGCCGTGCGGCCTCGATCACCGTGGCGAAATTGGCCTCGACACCGGGGACCACATAGTCGGATGCCGGCTTGATGTAGATCTCCGAGCCTTCCGGGTTGAACAGATCGGTGAACACGGCGTGCAGGTGGCGGTTCTCGGTGAGCTGGGTGAGCAGCAAGCTGATCACCTTGGTGCTCACGATGAAGTCGTCGGCCTTGGTGACCTGGGCGACCTCACGGTTGCCGTCGTCGTTCATCTCCGTGACGATCGAATACGGGTCACCGAGCGACTCCTCGATGTCCCGCAGGTGGAGCAGGGTCACCAGGGTCCGGTCGTCTGCGGGGCCGGAGGCGATGGTGTCATCCGAGAGCACGACGATGTGCTGGTAGCCGCCCAAGTCCAGGGCCTCCAGCGAGGACCTCCGCGTCGGCTCGCAGGCCTTGAACCCCACCGTGAGATTGGCGAGCGTATCGCTCAGGGCGGCCTCCGGCCGTCGTGGCGCGGCGATGTCCAGCGTCGAACCGGGTTGAACAAAGCTGTCCAGCAGCGTGACCAGCTTTGCCGTACGGGAGTTCTCGCCGATCAGGATGGTCCGGTCGAGCGTCGGTGACTGCGCCGGAGCCGACGTGATGGCCGACTCGACGATCGCCGGGCGGGCCTCGCACAGCCGGATGAGCAGATCGTCTTCGGCGACGACGAGTATCTGGTCTCCGGGGCCGATGACGGTGTCCATCGGCGGATTGACCAGTACGTCTCCCATGCCGGCGCCCAGCCCGACCGGGACGCCGAGGTCGAAGGCGTTCAAGGCGTGCCCGTACGTCGAACCCACCAGGGCGGGCTCCTCGTGGAAGTAGAACTCGTTGCCGACGAAACTCAGCAGTTCGTTGAAGACGGTCGAAAGGCCCGTCTGCCGGTGCGCCTGCGCGATGAGGCGGACCGCGATGTCCTCGGCGTCAATCACGAGGGCGCTCCTGCCGGCGGCCAGTCGGGCCGCCGCCAGGTTCTCCGAGTCGTGGACGGCGGCGACGATTTGTGGGCGGCTCCCGGCCCACTGGCGGCTGTGCAGCAGGAGGAGGGCCTTGATGACGTCGACGTCACGGTCATCGCCCACAGGTGGCAGCACCATGATCGACTTCGCCGTGTCCGGGCTGACCAGTTCCAGGTCCGCCCGCACGAGAGGGTTTCCGGAGCGGCAGATGACGCGTGTGCTGCCGGTGTCGGGGATGCGGGCCCGGATCGCGTCCTCCATGGAAACCTTGTCCCGGTCCGCGAGGATCACCACGCACGAGCGGCGTTCGCTCTGATTCGCTTCGACGAGCTCGGAGATCACAGTGAAGACCTGGTCCGACCAGCCCAGAACGATGGTGTGCCCGCGCTCGATGAGCTGCGACTGGCCCTTGCGCAGCTCCTGGAGCTTCTGGTTCAGACCAGTGGTCAGGACACCGATGAGCGCGCTGACGATGAAGATGCCGCCGAGCGTCACCGCCAGCATCAGGCCGAGAAACACCGGGCCGCCGGTGTCCCCGCCCATGGTTCCGGCGTCGAGGGTCCGCAGGAGGCTCATCCACGCGACACCCAGCCAGCCGCCGTTGGCCTCCGCGTCCGTGTCTGTGAACAGGACGACCAAGGTCGAGGCCAGCGCGATGAGCGCGACCGAGGAGAGCGCCAACCAGCTGATCAGGGCCGGCGTTCCCCGGTCCATGGTGCCGTCGAACCAATACCGGAACCGGGTCCGCAACCTGTCTCTCATCCCCTGCCCTCCCCTTCTCCCACGGCCTCCGGACAGGCCGTGAAATCCGTCGTCACGGCCATGACGAAGCACAGTTGATCATTCTCCCAGTCCGATCGGGGGTCCCACTCAAGGGGCCGCGCATAAGGGCCGGTTCAGGCCATGCAGCCTGACCAACGGCGAGGAACGCCCGAGGCGTAGCGGTCTACCCCGACAAGCGCGCCGCTGCCGGTTCCGGCGGGAAGCTCATGCACGCCACCGGGATGAGAACGCCGACACCACGCCCGGAGTCTCGGCTCATCGGTCTTGCTGCGGAACCGTGGAGTCCCGTGAGGTCGCAGGCAACGAGCAGGCGTGCAGGCCCAGGGCGCAGGTCGGCCCGACGACGCCCCGCCCACGATGGTGACCCTCATCCACCTGCCCATGCCTTTCGTCGGCACTGCCACCGAAGCACATCGTTGAGACGCACCACCATGATGCCGGGCGGGGCCACCGCGCCGGACGGGGCACGGTTCGGCGCCGCAGCAGCTCTGGCCGACCGCCTGTTGGCCCCGGTCCCTGATCCGCTGCTGACTGATCGCTTCGGAATGACGTTCGTTGTGATTCCAAGCGGTTGTGTGATGCACCGGCAGGATCTGTCGGGTGTCCGATGACCTGTGGGGCCGCATGGCCTCGCAGCCCGCTGCCGCGCGTGCCCCGCAGCGTATGCTTGCGCCGGTCAGGGGAGGAGGCGCCATGGGGCGGATGCCGTCGGTGCAGCGGCGCAGGCAACTGGTCGAGGCCGCGATCCGGGTGATGGCCCGCGATGGCGTCGCGAAGACCACAACACGGTCCGTCGTGGCGGAGGCGGGTGTCTCGCTGAGCGTTTTCCACTACTGCTTCGACTCCAAGCAGGAGTTGCTCGAAGCGGTGATGGACACCATCTCCGAGCACTCCGAGTCGGATGTCCTCACCACGCTCATCCGCAGGCCCACTCTGCGCGAGACGATCCGCGCCGGGCTCCAGGCGTACTGGGATCACGTGCTGGCCAATCCCGGCGAGCACATGCTGACGTACGAACTCACCCAGTACGCCCTGCGGGAGCCCGGCTATGAGCATCTCGCCCGGCGGCAGTACGAGCGCTATCTCACGGCACACACCACAGTGATCCGTCAGCTCCCCTCGGTCCTCGGCGTGGAGCTGACGGTGCCCGAGCCCGCGGCCGCCAGGTATCTGGCCGCGCTGACCGACGGGCTCACCCTCAACTTCCTCGTGCTGGGCGACGAGGAGAAGGCGGGCGACGTGCTGGACATCGTCGCAGACCAGATCCTGACGTTGGTGCGGGAGTAGCTCAGCGGCTGTACACCGCTGCCTCGTTGATCGAGTAGCCGTACTTGGTGGCCCGCGTCACGCCTTGGATACGGACGTACCGCGCCTGCACCGGGCTGAACACCGCGTTGTCCAGACCTCCGTCCCCGCTGTCCGTGGACCACACGGTCCGCCACGTGGTCCCGTCGTCCGAGACCTCGATCCGGTAGGCCCGCGCATAGGCCTGTTCCCAGTCCAGGGAGACCTTGCCGACCGTACGGGAGCTGCCCAGATCGAGCCGCAGCCACTGGTCGTCCGACCAGCCGCTCGCCCATCTCGTGCCGGTGTCGCCGTCCACGGCCTTCTCGGCGGCGTAGCTGGTGAACGGGTTCCACTCCGTTTCACCGGCGCTCGCCGCGGCGCCGGCGGCGAGGTTGGGTGCGGGCTTGTGGAGTTCGGTCGCCTTCCAGGTACGAAGGTAGGACTCCGCGCCGTCGAGCAGGTCCTGCACGGTGTCCTTGCCACCGCTGAGCCGGATCTGCTCGATCCAGTCGGGCACCGTCCCGACATGGGCCGCACCGTCGGTGTTGAAGTCCCAGGTGCGCTGGCCGGTTTGCTGACGGTCGATGACGGAGCCGCCGTCGGCGCTGCGGAAGGGGTACTTGACCGCGTTGGGGGCGCTGGGTCCGACCGGTCCCGGCCAGCCGCCGACGCCGTTCATGTCGGTGCCGTAGCCGATTCCGACGCCGTACTTCTGGCGCAGCGCCCTGGTGGCGGCGGATTCCTTGGCGAAGCTGTCGGCGCTGGTCATGTACGAGGCCTTGAAGCCGCCGAGGCGGTAGACACGCTCCAGCCAGCCGTCGTCCATCCAGCTGTGGCTGGAGAGCACGCCGGGGTAGTTCGCCGACTCCAGCAGGTCCAGGGCGCGGCCGGCTGCCTTGACGCTCATGTGGTCGGCCTCGAACATCATGTTGCGCTTCATCAGCCCCTTGACGGCGTACTCGCCGAGGCGGGTCAGCCCACGGGTGTTGCACTGCGCGCTGCTGTCGTATCCGGGCACCTTGGTGCCGGCGGGCAGCAGCTTGGTCACCTCGGCCGGGGCGGCCACGTTACCGGCGGGGTTGTCGTGCTGCGGACCGCTGCACTTCTCCGTACTCCAGAAGGTGCCGGTGGAGAGGAACTGGCCGATGTTCACGGCCGTCCCGATGGTGCCGGAGTCCATCCGCACCCCGCACAAGGCGTTGTCGAACTTGTGGCACAGGAACATGCTGCGCACACCGAGCTTGTACAGCTCGTCCAGACCGCTGTCGATGTCGGCCTGGCTGCACTGGGGGACGTCGAGGATCTGCTTGCAGCCGAAGGGCTCCGAGGTCTCGACGCCGAGCACCACGGCGAGCTTGCCCTCCGCGACGACCTGGCGGGCCTGGGTGGAGTCGGTGACGATACGGAAGAAGCCCTTACCCGTTCCGCCGTAGATCTTGTCGATGTACTCCTGCATCTCGTAGGTCTTGCGGGCTTCGAGACGGATGGCGTCCATTTCGTTGCAGCCGCGGTCCCTGACGTAGATCGAGCACAACAGGCCGTTGGTGACCAGGTCGTTGACCAGGATCCGCTGGCCGCCGCGCCAGGTGCGCTCCAGCCACGCGTAGTAATTCTGCTGATGGCTCAGGGAGTTGTGGGCGGGCCAGGAATTGAACGTCGGCCAGCCCACCGGGTCGTGGTGGCCGTCCGAACCACCGGTGACGTTCTCGAAGAGGGCGAGCGAGCCGTCGGGATAGTGCTCGGGGCAGTCCGCGAGGGCGTCGGCGATGCCCGCTTCGGAGAACGGCTTGCCGCAGATGATGCGGCCGCCGAAGCCCTCGTTGGACATCACGTGATTGTGCGCGTCGACGAAGCCACGGACCCGGCCCTGGCTGTCCGTGCCGCGGAAGGGTTCGCCGGTGACGTTGATCTGTGAATCGGCGGTCGGCCGTGCCGTGGGCTCCCACCAGGGGCTGTCGGCTCCGACGGCGGGCGGGGAGCCCACACCGAGAGCCAGTAGGAGGGTGACGACAACGGCAAACAGTCCACGTCTGCGGAGGAGGGTCATCCGGGCTACCTTCGCTGTCCGGGATGGGCGCGCGCCAACTTACTCGCGCGTAGGTCCCGTCGAGAATGGCGCGGACCTGACATTGAGTCAAGAGTCCGGGACGGATGACCCATTTGATATACCGTCAACTCGGGCGCCTGAAGAAAGCCCTCTCGGGACGGCCTGTCGTCGCGGCCGGGGAACTCACGCGACGGCACCTCGCGCAAGCGGGTGCCGGCCGATATCGGTGGGGGGTGACATTGGGGTGCCTCCCGCGCTCCGAACGTGAACGGGACGACCTCCACGTTCCATGGCTGCGGCACGATCTTCAGAGCGCCGACCGCCGGAGCGACGAGCAGCATCCAGCCCATGAACGGTCCCGAACATTTGATCAGCGCCTTGGCCCCGGCGGCCGAACGGCTCCGGAATCCCCCACGACGCCCTGACGGCCCGCACGCCGGCCGCCCACATTTTGCTCGACCGTCACCTCGGCCCACTTTCCTCAAGTCCGGGTCCTCTTGAATACTCCGTCTGCCCCTCTTCAAGGACGGACATCACCGACACAACAGGAGGACCCTCACAGCCATGACCGGAATCAATCGGCGTCGCTTCCTTCAAATCGCCGGAGCCACCACGGGGTTCGCCGCCCTGTCCGGCTCCATCGACCGCGCCGCAGCCATCCCCGCGGCGCGGCGCAGCGGAACCGTCCTGGACATCGAGCACATCGTCGTCCTCATGCAGGAGAACCGTTCCTTCGACCATTACTTCGGGTCGATGAAGGGCGTCAGGGGCTTCGGAGACCCCCGCCCGGTGACACTGCCCAGCGGCAAACCGGTATGGCACCAGACAAGCGGCGGCAAGGAAACCCTGCCCTACCACCCGGACGCCGACGACCTGGGCATGCAATTCATCGCGGGCCTCGACCACGACTGGGCCGGCGGCCACAGCGCGTTCAACAACGGCAAGTACGACAACTGGATCCCCGCCAAAGGCACCGGCACCATGGCGTACCTGACACGGGACGACATCCCGTTCCACTACGCCCTCGCCGACAAATTCACCATCTGCGACGACTACCACTGCTCGTTCATCGGTGCGACCGACCCGAACCGCTACTACATGCTCTCCGGCCACGTCGGCAACGACGGCACCGGCGGCGGCCCGGTCCTCGGCAACCAGGAAGCAGGCTACGGCTGGACGACATACGCCGAACGCCTCGAGAAGGCAGGCATCTCCTGGAAGGTGTACCAGGACATCGGCGACGGCCTCGACGCGGCCGGCGGCTGGGGCTGGATCAACGACGCATACCGCGGCAACTACGGCGACAACTCCCTGCTGTACTTCAACAACTACCGAAACGCCAAGCCCGGCGACCCCCTGTACGAAAAAGCCCGCACCGGCACGAACGCCAAGGCAGGAGACGGATACTTCGACATCCTCAAAGCCGACGTCAAAGCCGCCAGGCTCCCGCAGATCTCCTGGATCGCCGCCCCCGAAGCGTTCTCCGAACATCCCAACTGGCCTGCAAACTACGGCGCTTGGTACATCTCCCACGTACTCGACGCGCTCACCTCGAACCCTGACGTATGGAGCAGGACCGCCCTGTTCATCACATACGACGAGAACGACGGCTACTTCGACCACGTCGTGCCGCCCTACCCGCCGGCCTCCGCCGGCCAAGGCCTGTCCACCGTCGACACCACACTCGACCACTACAAGGGCAGTATCGGATACGCCGCAGGCCCCTACGGTCTCGGACAACGCGTCCCAATGATCGTCGTCTCGCCATGGTCCACCGGCGGATACGTCTGCTCCGAGACCTTCGACCACACCTCGATCCTGCGCTTCATGGAGAACCGGTTCGGAGTGAAGGAGACCAACATCTCACCATGGCGGCGCGCCATCTGCGGTGACCTCACATCCGCCTTCGACTTCTCCCTCAAGATCACAGACCCGGCTGACCTGCCGGACACCGCGGGCTACACCCCGCCTGACCGCGACCGCCACAACAGCTACGTGCCGAAGCCACCCGCCCAGGGCACCCTGCCCCGGCAAGAGGCCGGGGCACGGCCGAGCCGCCCGCTCTCCTACGCTCCCTACGTCGACGGGGCCGCAGACCTCACCACCGGCAAGTACAAGCTGACGTTCAGCGCAGGGGACCGGGCGGGCGCCGCCTTCCAGGTGCGCTCGCAGAAGCGCACCGACGGCCCGTGGACGTACACGGCAGCAGCCGGGAAGCCCGTTTCCGACAGCTGGAACTCGGTGTACTCCGGCGGTAGCTACGACCTCACGGTCCACGGCCCCAACGGCTTCCTGCGCACCTTCAGGGGCAACAACAAAACCGCCGAACCGGAGGTGACGGTACGTCACGACGCCGGCAACCTGAAGCTCACCCTGACCAACCCGTCGACCGCCGACGCGCACCTCACCGTGACCAACGCGTACGGCGGCGAGCATCAAACCCACACGGTCCACGCCGGCGCCACCATCGTGCAGAGCATGGACCTGCGCGCCACCAAACGCTGGTACGACCTGACGGTCGTCGTCGAGGGCAACGCCGGATACCTGCGGCGTCTGGCCGGGCACGTCGACAACGGTCAGGTCGGCGTGAGCGACCCGGGCATCGCAACCGTGTGAGACCTGCACCCACCACCCGGCGGGCGGAGGGGCACACACCCGTAGGGTTTCGAGGCACTGGCGTGACGTGCCGGAGTTCATCGAGATCCTGGGCACCGAGCGTCGTCCTCATGGTGCCGGTTTCTGGCAGAGTGCGTGCGACGACGAAGCCCTGACGGATATCCGGCGGGGCTTCGTGGCGCGGCGGGGCTACGACGGCGTGCAGCGTTCGGCGCGGACACCGTTGTACCCCGGCCCTCCGCTTTCGAGCACGCGGAGCAACGGTTCGGCGACGGCACGTGTTGTGCGGCCGATGCGCAGCATGCGGCACTGAACTCGGTTGACTGGCGGCTTGGTGCAAGGCACGGAGGCCGACGTGGAGCTGCCACGTGCAGGTCGCGCCTGTACCGCGTTCGCGTTGAAACTCCGGCGCCTGGAAGGCCAATTGGCTGTGCCGGGAACAGCCGGCCCGGTCGGCACGGTTACATCGACCGAGGGACCGGCGCCGTACGGGCGGGGGGACGCGGAGACTGCAAGGGGGCCGCCCCGCCAGGATCCGGGCCCCAGGATCGCGGTACGCCCGCCGCGCACTCGGACCAACCCGTTTTTCTGCAGGAGGACTGTTTCATGATTGAGCAGCCGTTGACGCTCATGGCAGTGCACGCTCACCCCGACGACGAGGCCACCGGAACCGGAGGGGTCCTCGCGCGGTACGCGGCGGAAGGTATCCGCACGGTTCTCGTGACGTGTACCGACGGCGGTTGCGGTGACGGACCGGCGGGTGTCAAGCCGGGCGATCCCGGGCATGATCCGGCGGCCGTTGCCCTGATGCGCCGCCAAGAACTCAAGGCGAGCTGTGACGTACTGGAGGTCAGCGATCTGGAGCTGCTGGACTATGCCGACTCCGGGATGATCGGCTGGCCGAGCAATGACGCCCCCGGATCCTTCTGGCGGACCCCCGTGGAGGAAGGCGCGGCCCGACTCGCGGAACTCATGCGGCACTACCGACCCGATGTGGTCGTCACCTACGACGAGAACGGCTTCTACGGCCACCCCGACCACATCCAGGCCCACCGCATCACGATGGCGGCGCTGGAGATGACCGCGCTGACACCGAAGGTGTACTGGACCACGATGCCCCGCTCGATGATGCAGCGGTTCGGGGAGACCATGCGCGAGTTTCGTGGGGACATGCCTGAACTGGATCCTGCCGAGGCCGCCGCGATGGCCGAGATCGGCCTGCCCGACGATGAGATCACCACGTGGGTGGACACCACCGCGTTCAGCGGTCAGAAGTTCGATGCGCTGGCCGCGCACGCCAGTCAGGGCGAGAACATCTTCTTCCTCAAGATGGGCAAGGAGAGGTTCGGCGAGTTGATGGGCATGGAGACCGTCGTACGTGTCAAGGACGCCACTGGCGCGGCCGTACCCGAGAACGATCTCTTCGCCGGACTTCGCTGATCCGCTGTGTGTCGTCATTACCGCGTTGGCGCCGGCGTGGACTGGACAGTTCACCAGTCGGGTGGCGGCCAGCACAGCACTGGGGCTCCTGCCCGCAGTCGGGCTGCCCACGATGGCCCGAACGTCGCAGAGCGGGATCCGTGAGTGGCGCAACTCGCCATGGACAGGCTGCTGTTTGCGGGTGTGCTTTGGGCCGCTTCGGCGCCGCCTCCTTTGCCGTCCACTTGACCGTGCTGCGTGAAGACGCAGGACTCTCGGTCCGGCCAGTTGGTGGCAACCTTCTCGGGAGGACCCTCGGGTTGTCTATCGAACTCACCGTCGCTGAACCCACGTCCCGGCTGGTTCCGATCACGGGCGAGGAGTAGTCCACCGCGGGCTCAAAGGATTCTGGCGACGACGAAGCGGCCCCCGCTGCCCGGACTCGATCCGGGCGGCGGGGGCCGCTTCGTGCATTGAGGTGATCAGTTCGACTTCAGCTGGCGAGGACGTGGGCAGGGCGGCACTGCCAAGACGTACACCTACGACGATCAGGACAGCCGACCTCACACGTACGTTCGACGCGTCAGTGACCACGGTCCAGTGGGTCAGTACCGCCTACCTGCCGGCCATCGCGATGGCCATCCCGGCGACCGGCCGTCTCGCCTAACGTTTCGACACCCGAGCCACGTGGATGTTCTCGCTCAGCGCCTTCCTCGCCGGTTCGGTTCTGTGCCGGGCCGCCTGGTCGATGGCAAGCCTGATCGCGTTCCCGGCCCTCCAAGGCATCGGCGGCGGCGTGATTGTGCCGCTGAGCATGACGATCCTGACTCAGGCGGCTCAGCCCGAGCAGCACGGACGGGTGATCGGCATCGTGGCCGTGCCCGGACAGGTCGCCCCCGTTGCGGGACCGGTGATCGGCGGTCTGCTCGTCGGCGCCGTCGGCCGGCGCTCGCGGCCATCGTCCGCCGCGTCCGGTCCCCGGCAGGCGCTGGACACGGCCCGCCGGGGCTGGGAAAGCAGCCAGGCCGCTCCCCACCCCCGATGCTCTCTTCCCCTCATTGACGACAAGGAGGGGAAGAGAGGAGGGGTGACGATGCTTCAGCGGACCTGAAAGAGGTGCTGAACTCGACGAACGCGGGAGTTCACCACCACTGACACCAAAGCAGGAGGTCGTGCCTGCCCCCGTTTTGGCTCACCTGCCGCGATCCTGTCACTTCCGGTCGAAGGAGAGCCATGTACCGGCGAGGTCCTGCTGGCCCGCCCCGGGCTTGGACCAGTCGCAGACACCGTCCGCGAAGATCGCCTTCAGATCCTTGAACTGGCCGTCGGTCACCGGCACTCGGTAGTCGGAGCGGATCACGGGACGCTTGCGGCACTTGATGATGTCGTTGGCCACATCGGCTCCGGCGACCATCCGCGGCGACGTCCACACCGGGTAGAGGGTGTTGCACTCGGTGTTGTCGATGCCCTCGACCTGAGGCTCCGCGATCTTCTTCGCACCGATGCCGCGGCTCCAGCAGGCGTCCGTGAGACCCTGCGGCCGGTGGCGGACGATCTTCTCGATAGGGGCGTCGTTGCCGGCGTCTCCCTTGATGCCGGTGAGCCACTGGTCCATGTCGGACAGCATCCCGGCGAGAGTGAATCCGTGCCCATTGGAGCGGGTGAGCATGACCTGGTTGGCGTGGGTGCCGTTGGCCTTGTCCAAGCGCGCCCGGGTGGAGAAGGAGTGGAAGCGCATGTGCATGTCGCCGGCCGACGCGTCGTCCGTGTAGTCGCGGTAGTCGATGATCGGAATGTCGGCGAGGCCGGCACCGCCGTTCAGCATGCGGCCCGTGCGGTAGGCCGTCCGCACCGCCTTGAGATCGGCGACGGTGCGCTCCGCGGCGGGCTTGGCGTCGTCGTCGAGGCCGCCGATGCGCCGGTTCAGGTCGATGAACTGGTCCATGTCGATGGTCCCCTTGTTCAGGGCCTCAAGTCCGTACTGGATACCGGTGTTGTCGAGCGGCCTGCGCGCCTTCCCGGTCTCCGGCACCTCGCCGTAGACGTTCACGGTGTGACTGTAGACGTCACAGCGGGCACCGTCCGGGTTGGTGTCGGGGTCGTAGCGCTGCCCCTCGGGCAGCTGGGGCGGGCAGAACACCGTGGGGTCGATACGGCCGCCGGCCCTGGCCAGGCTGCCGATGCTCTCCCACTTCCCGAACCCTGAGACCGCCCTCTGCTGCTCCTTGGTGAACGCGTCCGGCGCGACTTCCTTGAAGTAGTGGTTCAGGAGCTGGGCGTCGCTGAGCGTCTGAATCGTCCCGAAGCCGACGTCGGGGAAGCTGCAGCCGGAGAGGATGCCGTCCAGCAGACCCGGGTAGTTGTCGGCGATCTGGTGGGTCTGGTACGAGCCGCCGGAGCAGCCGTTTCCGATGGTGAAAGCAGGCTCGCCGTACGTCTCCACGAAGCGTTCCTTGACCATGCTCATCGTCTCGGCGGCCAAGAGGTCGTTGCAGTTGTTGCCGAAGACGTTCAGCGTGGACGATGCGACGCCATAGCCCTTGCTCAGATACGTGTCGTTCATGATGCCGACGGTGTTGCGGCCCTGGACGTACCAGCCGCCGTTGCAGCCCCCGCCGAAGCCGTACACGAGGCGCCCGTTCCAGCCCGGCCCACGCTGCAGCGGGTCGGGGGTACCGGCGTTCGGGTCGTGCAGCACGGCCGTCTCGTAGATGCCGCGGTTGATGGTGCCGGTCTCGACGCGGACGATGTACGGGACCTTCCTGCCCGCACTCGTCGTGGCGGTCGCCAGGTCGGCGGGACGGACGTTCTCGTCGGGCAACGGAACGAACTTGCCGGCCGTGGTGCGATACATGTAGTCGACGCGGGTCTTGACCGAGCAGTCCTTGTCGATCGGCTGCCCCAGGGTGCCGCCGGCGACCGTCTTGAACTCGGCGGTGTCACAGACGAACGGCTGCTCGTGCGGCCCGGCGAAGACCGGCCCCGTAATGGGATGGTTCTTCACGGTCAGCTGTCCGGAGCCCGCGCCCTGAGCCCTGGCCGTGAGCCTGTTGTCGCCCTTGGACAGCTCCTTCACCACGCCCATCAGCGCATTTTCGCCGGAGGGCCGGAAGTTCGAGGTCACGTCCCGGCCCTCCACCTCGATCCGGACCTTGTCGGCCGCTACGGAGGCGGGCACCTCCACACGGATCAGGGCGTCGTCTCCCGACACCGTGCCGGGCCGCGACGACACGACCGACACCTGCAGCTTCTCGCGTTCCTGGCTGCCGGCCGGGGTCGCCGACGCGCCTATCAGCACGCCCATGAACGCTACGCCGGCAAGGCCCAGTTCGACCGGTCTCGCGGCTCCTCTGAACAGCACGACGGAACTCGCCTCACTTTCTGGAGTGGGAATACGTACTTGGTGTGCAGACGCGGGCTGTGGGCCCGCCGGGGCAGTGATACGAATGCCCCGTTGTCATGGTGTGCGGCTTCCCAGCCAGTAACCGGAAGGGGACCCGCTCGTTGTCCGGTCTCCTGTTCGGTACCGGATGGGACACAAGGGTTGTACGCGGCTTTCCATTGCGCAGGGGCGGGCCCGCGTTGCGGACCGGCCCTGCCCGACTACCAGTTGGTGAACGCCCCGTCCGCCGTGCGCAAGTGCGGGCGCTCGGCCGCCGCGGCCTGGCACCGGCGCGCCGCTTCCCGGTCGATGTCGACGCCGATGCCGGGCAGTTCGCTCAGCTCCACCCGACCGGGCAGGATCGTCGGCCGCGCGGTGAAGAGATCGGCGATGGCCGGATCGGGGTCTGTCTGGTGCTCCTGGATCGCCACATTGGGGCAGGCCAGGTTGAGTTGGAGCGAGGAAGCGGCGGTGACCGGGCCGAGCGGGTTGTGGGTGGCGAGCTTGATGTGGTGGGTCTCCGCCATCGCCGCGATCTTCCTCGCCTCGGTCAGGCCCGCGGCCACCCCGACGTCCACGCGCGCGTAATCGATGAGATCGTCCTCGATGAGTGTTCTGAACTCCCATTTGGAGCCGTACTGCTCACCTGCGGCCAGTGGCACGCCAGTACGGGTCCGCAGCATGCGGTAGCTGTCCGGGTTCTCACAACGCAGCGGGTCCTCGACGAAGTACGGGCGGGCCGCCTCGACCTCCCGGCACAGGGTCAGCGCCTCCGGCGGATCCAGGCGCGTATGGACGTCAAGGATCAGCTCCACCTCGTCGCCGACCGCGTCCCGCACCTGGTGGAAGAGGTCGACCGAGTCGCGCAGGCAGCGGCGGGCGTCGAGCGTGCCGTCGGCGTCGTGCGGCGAGGCGAACCGCAGGTGACGCCAGCCCTCGGCGACCAGGTCGCGGCAGCGGTCCAGGAACCATGCGCGGTCGTGGTAGCCGTCGCCGACATGCACATAGGCGGGTACGTGATCACGCACCCGGCCCCCGAGAAGTTCATGCACCGGTACGCCGAGCGCCTTGCCGCGGATGTCCCAAAGCGCCACGTCCACCGCTGCGATGGCGGCGCCGAGTACGCGGTCGGCGGGAAAGAACCCACGCCGGAACATCACCTGCCAGAGGTGCTCGATCCGTCGCGGGTCCTCGCCGACGATCAGCTCCGCGAGGTGCTCGAGGCCGCCCGCGACCGCCCGTTGGCGCGACCTGATGCCGACCTCGCCCAAGCCGTGGATGCCCTCGTCGGTGTCGACCACGACCAGCATCATGCTGTCGCCGTGGTCGGGGAGAGTCAGCACTTCCAGGCCGGTGATCTTCATGCCACTCCTCTATGAAAACGTTCCCGCAATTTCAGCATCGTTCTTGAGAACACATCATCGGCAGCAGTCGAGTCGAAGCACAAGACCCATGCATCCAGAAGGCTTTCCTCAATGAAATAGTCCTGACGCACGTCTTGACACGCTCTGGGAACGTTCGCAAACATCAACCGCATTCGCAGGATCCAGATGCGAGACAACCGGGGTCCCCCGGCTCAAGACGACGAGGAGGCCGTCCGTGGCAGTCACGATCCGGGAGGTGGCGAGCGCCGCAGGCGTCTCGGTGTCGACGGTGTCCCGTGCGTTCACCGCACCCGACCAGGTACAGCCGACGACGCGGCAGCGCATCCTCGACGCCGCGGCCAAGCTCGGCTACTCCCCCAACCCGGCGGCCCGTTCACTACGCGGCGGCGGCACCGGAACACTCGGCCTGATCGTCCCGGACATCGCCAACCCGTTCTTCCCGCCGATCATCAAGGCGCTGCAGGCCCGCGCCCGGCACCTGGGTTACACGGTCCTGGTCGCCGACAGCGACGAGCGCGAGGCGGACGAGCTGGCCGCCATCGCGGCCGTATCGAAACGGGTCGACGGCCTGATCCTGTGGGCCTCCACCCTCACCGAGGGCCGGCTCCATGAACTCGCGGGCCAGATGCCGCTGGTTGTGGTGAACCGTCATGTGCCGGGCATCCCCGAGGTCCGGATCTCGCTGTCCGCCGGCATCGCACAGGCAGCCGAACAGTTGAAGGCGTACGGCCATCGGCGCTGCGTCTTCATCAACGCGTCCCGCGCCGAGCTGAGCCGCGGCAAGTCCATCCAGGAGTCCTTCAAAGCGCTCGACCTCTCCCTGTCCGAGCTCGGCCCGTACGAGCCGCGGTTCGAGACGGGGGTGCACGCCGCCACCCTCGTCGCCGCCCACGACGCGACGGCCGTGATCGCCCACAACGACCTGGTCGCCCTCGGCGTGCTGCACCAGATGGCCAACCTCGGCGTGAGCGTGCCGCGCGACGTCAGCGTCATCGGCATCGATGACACGCTGCTCGCCTCCGTCTCCACCCCCAGCCTCACCACGATCAGGATCGACCCCGAAGAGATCGCCACGCGCGCGGGGGACCTCCTGATCGAGACAATCGCGAGCTCAACCGGCAGCGCTGGGCCGGGACTTGAAGTCACTTCCCGCTTCGTGGAAATCGGCTCCCGCCTGATCCCCCGCGCCTCGACGGGACCCGCACCCGCCCACTGATCCACGGCGCACACCACACAACAAGCAAAACACGGCACTGCACCGCACCGAGCCCACTCCTGCCCTTCTTGGAGCCGTTATGCCCAGAAACTCCCGCTGTGCGGCCATACTTGGCTGCATGGCACTGACCGCGACCCTTGCGGGCTGTTCCTCCCTCACCCCGAGCAGTGCCGGCGGGGACGGCGATCTCGTGCTGCGGGTGCAGGGCATGCCGCCGGCCACCGACAAGCCGGGGGTCGCCCTGTTCAAGAAGCAGGTGGCCGACTTCGAGAGGGCCAACCCGGGCATCAGGATCAAGGGTTCGACCACGGTCTTCGACCCGCTGACGTTCTCCGCGAAGCTGTCCGGCGGCAATGTCGAGGACGTCATCAAGGTGCCGCTGACCGAACCGCAGCGGCTCATCCAGCAGAAGCAGGTGCAGCCGATCACCGGGCAGCTCAAGGAGTGGAAGCACTTCAAGGAGTTCAACCCCCAGGTCCTCCAGCCACTCACCGACAGCGCCGGCGACGTGTACGGCGTACCGCAGAATCCGTACGCCCAGGGCCTGGTCTACAACCGCGAGCTCTTCGAGAAGGCCGGCCTCGACCCGGACAGACCGCCGGCCACCTGGGCCGAAGTCCGCACAGCCGCCAAGAGGATCAGCGACAGTACCGGCAAGGCGGGCTTCGTCCACGAGTCCAAGGACAACCAGGGCGGCTGGCAACTGACGATGCTGTCGTACGCCTTCGGTGGCGAGCTGGAGACGGAGCAGGGCGGCAAGTACGCCGCCACGCTCACCGGGGAGCCGACGAAGAAGGGGTTGCGACTGCTCAAGGACATGCGCTGGAAGGACGATTCGCTCGGCAGAACCCTGCTCAACAATCAGAACGACGTGATCAAGCAGTTCGCTGCCGGGCAGGTCGGCATGTTCATGGGCAGCCCGGGGACGTACCGACTGGCGAAGATGCAGTTCGGCATGGAGAACACCGACGCCTTCGGAGTGGCTCCGATGCCGCAGTCCGGCGGCGATGCGACACTCACCGGCGGCGACATCTACATGGTCCCGAAGTCCGCCGACAAGAAGCACGCGGCAGCGGCCGTCGAGTGGCTGACCTTCGCCTACGCCAAGCCGCAGTACAGCACCGACATCGCCGCCGAGCAGGCCAAGGCGCTCTCCGCCGACCCGAAGTCCGCGGTGGGTGTGCCGACGCTTCCGGTCTTCGACAAAGAACGGCAGACCGAGATCGACGCAGCGATCAAGCCGTACGTCAATGTGAAGCTGCAGAACTTCAAGCCGTACATCGACGGTCTCTCCTCGTTGAAGCTGAAGCCGGAGCCGCCGTTCCAGGCGCAGAAGCTGTACACCGTGCTCGACCCGGTGGTCCAGGCTGTGCTCACCAAGCGCGATGCCGACATCGACTCCCTGCTGGCCTCGGCCGAGAAGGACGTCAATGCCAAGCTCGCCGCGGACCAGAAGTAGTCGGCCCATGGCCCTGCTCACTCCGTCCCGGCGCCCGGCCGCAGTGGCCGAGAAGCCCGTGCCGCGAACCCTGCCGCAGCGGCGGCGTGGCACCGGCTCCCGCAAGCAGTTCACGGCCTGGCTGTTCCTCGTCCCCGCGCTGCTGGTCTTCGGGCTCTTTGCCTGGTGGCCGATCGTGCGCAGCCTGCTGCTCAGCTTCCAGAAGACCAACCTCGTCGAGCCCGCGGTCTGGGTCGGCCTGGACAACTTCCGTACCCTGTTCGACGATCCGCTGCTCGGCACCGCCGTCGGGAACACCCTGTTCTTCGTGGTCCTCGGCCTGCTGATCGGCTTCCCGGCGCCGCTGATCCTGGCCGCGATCATGTCGACGGTGCGGCGCGGCGCGGGCGTCTACCGCTTCCTGGTGTATCTGCCGGTGGTCATCCCGCCAGTGGTGGCGATCCTGCTCTGGAAGTGGTTCTACGACCCCGGGAGCGGGCTCTTCAACAACGTCCTCGGCAAGGTCGGGCTCGGCCCGTACTCGTGGCTGGAGTCCTCCGGCAGCGCCATGCTCTCGCTGGTCCTGGAGGCCACCTGGGCGGGCATGGGCGGCGCCGTCCTGATCTACCTCGCGGCGATGGTCGGCGTCCCCGGCGAACTCTATGAGGCCGCCGAGGTGGACGGCGCCGGGATTTGGCGGCGGATCTGGCATGTGATGCTGCCGCAACTCCGGTCTGTCATCGGACTGTTGCTGCTCGTCCAGCTGATCAACACGGTGCAGGTCTTCACCGAGCCGTACGTCTTCACCGGCGGCGGACCCGAGAACTCCACCCTCACGGTCCTGCTGCTGATTTTCCGGTACGCCTTCCAGGACGGCGAGTACGGCCAGGCCGCCGCGCTCTCCTTCCTGATGGTGCTCGCCCTCGCCCTGCTCTCCGCGGTGTATCTGCGGGCCACCCGCAGCTGGAGCACGTCATGACCACGCTCACCACCTTCGTCTCCACCAACGACCGCCGACGCCCCGGCGTACGCGCCGCAGTGCGCTCCACCCAGGCGTTCGCCCTGATCCTGCTGCTGCTCATCGGCATCGGACCGCTGTACTGGATGGTCAAGGGTGCGGTCTCAACGCCCACCGAGCTCACCACTCAGCCCCTGGCCCTCTGGCCGGACCGGCCGGCCCTGGGCAACTTCTCGGCGGCGTACACCGATCTGAGTGTCGGCCGCTATCTGATGAACACCTTCCTGGTGGTCGGCGGATCGTGGTTCGTGCAGCTCTTCGTCTCGGCCACGGCGGGCTTCGCCCTGTCGGTGCTCAGGCCGAGGTTCGGCAAGGCTGTCTACGGGGCGATCCTCGCGACGATGTTCGTGCCGTACACGGTGAACATGGTCAGCCTCTTCATGACCGTGATCGATGTGCCGTTCCTCCACCTCAACCTGGGCGACACCTACTGGGCGATCTGGCTGCCGGCCGGCACGAACGCCTTCACGGTGCTCCTGGCCAAGCAGTTCTTCGACGCCCTGCCGAAGGAGCTGTTCGACGCGGCGCGGGTCGACGGGGCGAGTACCTGGCAACTGCTCACCAAGATCGTGCTGCCCATGAGCAAGCCGGTGCTCGCCGTGATCAGTCTGCTCGCGGTGATGCACTCCTGGAAGGACTTCATCTGGCCGCTGGTGGCCATCACCGACCCCGAGAAGCAGCCGATCAGTGTCGCTCTCGCCCAGCTCGCCACACAGGCTCCGCAGGACCAGCTGATCGCCGCGATGGTGCTCGCCGTCGCCCCGCCGGTGCTCGTCTTCGTCGTCTGCCAGAAGTACATCGTCGCCGGGCTCGGCTTCACCGGAGTCAAGGGCTGAGTTCCACCGGAGCCAACGGCCGAGCCCTCAACTTCCCCACCACATCTTCCGCTTCGGAGCCTTCGGAGCATCCCGACCAAGAGAAGGGCACCTCCATGTCAGTCGCCCGCCGCAGATTCATCCAGGGCACGGCTGTCGCCACCGGCGCCGCACTGCTGCCGACCAATCCCGCGTACGCAGCGGCCCCGGTCACCATCGAAGCCGACGGCATCACCCTGATCGGCCGTAGCGACGGCAGCGTCCTCGTGCAGGACGGTGCGGGCGCCGACCGCATCCTGCTCAACCACTTCATGATCAAGGACAGCGCTTTCGGCCAGCAGCGCACCTTCGGCGGTTCGCCCGCCCGGATCACGCTCCCCGACGGGCGGCCCGCGATTCAGGTCACGTACACGATGTCGAGCGGCGTGTCCGGAGTCACGGTGCGCGGCACCTTCGACGTCACCCCTCACAAGGCACACATGAAGTGGGAGGTCAGCGGCTCCAGCACACTCACACCGGCCGGCTTCATGTTCTCCCGCACGGTGTACGAGGCGAGCGCGGCGGAGTCGTACGAAGCGCTGACCGTCTGGGAGCGGGACGCCCGAGGCGGCATTCCGTACGAGGTGAACGCGGGCGGCGCGTACGTGGAGACGTGGGCGGGATCGCAGGGCTTCTTCTGCCTTTCGTCCACCAACCCGGCGAGCACGAATGCCACATGGCTCCATTCCCCCGGCACCTCGACCGGCGCGAGCACCGCGGTGACCGAGGCCGATCTGGTCCTCGGTGATCTGCGGCCGCGCGGGGCGGGAGCGCTCGCTGCCAAGAGGCCCCTCGGCGTGGAGGTGTGGACCGACCAGCCGTTCAACCTCTACAAGGCGGCCGGGCAGACGATGACGCTCAAGGCACAGGTCGTCAACGGCTCCGCCGCGGCCAGGACGGTGACGCTCACCTGGTGGGCGCGGGACTTCGGCGGCAAGAAGATCGCCGGTGGAACGCTCTCCAAGAGCCTCGCGGCGGGCGCCGCCTGGAACGCTTCCTTTCCTCTGACCTCGCCCTCGCAGAACATCGTGTTCACCGAGGTGGAAGCGGTCAGCGGCAATGACAAGGCGCTGGCCCGCACGAATCTGAGCGTGCTCCCGGAGTTCACGTACAAGGCGGGCAAGGAGTCGATGTTCGGCCTCGCCAACTACCCCTGGCTGCTCAAGCCCGGCAAGGACGCCGTACTCGGCCTGGTCAGGACGCTCGGCATCAAGTGGATCCGCATCGCCTACGCAGGCGCCCCGGGCATCGACACCGCGACTCTGGACGCGAACGGCATCGGGCACAACGTGGAGCTGAGCGGCATCCCCGTGGGCGGCAGTCCGGAGCAGGTCGCGGCCTGGGCCGACACGAATGTCGCCAAGGCCCTGGACGCCGAGGCCGCGTACTTCGAGGTGAGCAACGAGGTCAACCAGCCCTGGATGTCGGGCCGCGGCGCCGACGCCTACGTCAGGGACGGTCTGCGCCAGGTCACCACGCGCCTCGACGCGGCGGGCTCGCGGATGAAGGTCATGAACGCCGGCCTCGGCGGCATGGACTACGTATGGACCAAGAACTTCCATGACGCGGGCGGCTGGGGTCTCATCGACGCCTTCGCCTTCCACCCCGGTCGCGGCAACTTCACCCCCGACTTCGCACCGCCGCCCGAGGAGTGGACGCAGGGTTCGTCCGGCACGTACTGGAACTTCCTCGGCGCACTGCGCAAGGCGAACCAGGTCCTGGAGGAGTACGGCGGCGACAAGGAGCTCTGGCTCACCGAGGCGTACGCACCGACCCGGCCCAACGCGTGGTGGAGCGACACCTACCGGCACGCCGCCGAGAACACGCTGCTCACGCTCGCCCTCGCCAAGTCCGAGAAGGTACGCGCCGTCAACTGGTACCAGCTGCACGACTCGACGATCCACCACCCCCAGGAGGCCGACCCGGCCAACCCCGAGTACCACTACGGCCTGATGAACCGCGACACGAGCGCCAAGCCCTCGCTCCTTGCCTTCGCGACCGCCGCCCGGGTCCTGGACGAGGCCGAGTTCGTCCGGCATCTCGCCTTCGCGGACCAGGACATCAAGGGGCTCCTCTTCACCACTCCCGGCGGACCGGTGTCGATCATCTGGAGCCGCAAGGACGGGTACATCCTCAACCCTGAGCACGGCGAGGATCCTTGGTACGCATCGCCCGAACCATGGATCGACACCTGGACGACCAAGACCACGGTCGTGGCCCACTCCGGGACGGTCGACGGCAGGGTGCGGGAGCTGAACTGCATCGGTCAGGAGCGCTCTCTGAAAGCCTCCGACGGCAAGGTCACCCTCACTCTCGACGGTGCCCCGCGCGTCTACTACGGTCTCGCCGCCAATCCCGACTGGAAGTAGGTGACGTACGACATGAGGAATGAAACCGCACGGCACGACGTCACCGTCGTCGGCGGCGGCCTGGCCGGGGTCTGCGCGGCGATCGCCGCGGCCCGGCTCGGCCGAAGCGTCGCGCTGATCAACAACAGGCCGGTGCTCGGCGGCAACGCGAGCAGCGAGGTCCGGGTCTGGGTGTGCGGCGCGACCGGCCACGGCAAGAATCACCATGCCCGCGAGGGCGGCATCATGGGCGAGTTGCTCGTGGAGAACCAGTTCCGCAACCCGGACGGGAACCCCTATTACTGGGATGCCGTGGTCCTGGACGCCGTGCGCGCCGAGCCCGGCATCACGCTCTACCTCAACACCGACGTGCGCGAGGTCGACGCCGAAGGTCCGGACGAGGCCCGGCGGATCACCTCGGTCACCGGCTGGATGATGGGCTCGGAACGGCGGATACGTTTCGAGAGCTCGCTCTTCCTCGACTGCACGGGAGACGGCCTGATCGGCCACCTGGCGGGCGCACACCACCGCATTGGCCGGGAATCGCGCGCCGAGTACGACGAGGCATGGGCTCCGGAGACGGCCGACGACATCACTCTGGGCTCAACTCTCCTCTTCTATACGAAGGATGCCGGTCACCCGGTCAAATTCGTTGCTCCGGACTTCGCCAAGGACATCACCCGGACCTCCATCCCGCAGCGCCGCATCATCAAGGCGGGCGACAACGGCTGTGCGTACTGGTGGATCGAGTTCGGCGGCGAGCTCGACACCGTCCACGACAACGAACGCATCCGCGACGAACTGTGGTCGGTGATCCACGGCATCTGGGACCACATCAAGAACTCCGGAGAGTTCGACGCGGCGAACATGACCCTGGAGTGGGTGGGCTCGGTCCCCGGTAAACGGGAGTACCGGCGCTTCCTCGGCGACTACGTCCTGCACCAGGGCGACATCCTCGGCCAGACCGAGTTCTCCGACCGGGTTGCTTTCGGCGGCTGGTCGATCGACCTGCATCCGCCGCAGGGCATGTTCGCCACCGAGGCAGGGGCCAGACAGCTCTACGCGGACGGCATTTACCACATTCCGTACCGCAGCCTCTACTCGGTGAACACCGAGAACCTGCTCTTCGCCGGGCGCAACATCTCCGCCAGCCATGTCGCCTTCGGCTCGACCCGCGTCATGGCGACCTGCGCCACGATCGGACAGGCGGCCGGCACGGCGGCGGCACTCTGCGCCACCGGAGATGTCACCCCGCGCGAACTCCCCATACCCGAGCTGCACCGGGCGCTGCTGCGCCAGGATGCCTCGCTCATCGGCCTCGCCTCGACGGACCCGGAGGACCTGGCCCTGCGGGCGAGGGCCACCGCCTCATCCACCTTGACCGGCCTGGCAGTCGAGGACTCCGACGCGCTGTGGCCGCTCGCGGCGGACGCCGGACTCGTCCTCCCTGCGGACCCGGACCTCTCCGGGGTGGAACTGCTCGTCGACGCCGACCGCGACACCGAGATCGTGATCGATCTGTACGACCCCGAACTCGGCCAGAACTACGTCCCGCGCCGCCTCGTCACCTCCACCACTCTGCCCGTCGCCGCCGGTGCCCGGCAGTGGCTCAAGACGGGCCTGGACTGGTCTCCCGAAACCCCGCGCAACGCCTTCCTGGTGGTCCGCGCCAACGACGCCCTCGCTCTGCACCGCTCCGACCGCCCGACCCCCGGCGTCCTGTGCTTCACGCGCGTCCCCCTGCGCCCGTCGGACGAATCGCCGCAGCCGCTGCGCGAGTGGACGGACATGGGTCTGCTGCGCCGCACCTTCTGCCTCCGAACAGGAGAGACCGCGGCCTACTCCCCCGCCAAGGCCACCGACGGCTATGCCCGCCCGTACGCGGGACCGCACATGTGGGTCTCCGCACCACTGGCGGACGTCCCTTCTCCCTGGCTCGAGTTGGCCTGGCCCGAACCGGTCGCTCTGGGCCGGATCGAGGTCATCGCCGACGACGACGTCAACGAGGACCTGATCAACTTGCACCACCACCGCACGCCCTTCGACACCCTCCCCACCCTCCTTCGCGACTACCGCGTCGAGGCACTGGATACTGACGGCACCTGGCGCGTCATCGCCCGTTCGACACAGAATCGGCGGCGACGCGAGACACACACGCCGGCGGAGCCGATCACCACATCGGCGATCCGGGTCGTCGTCGAAGCCACCAACGGGGCGGCGTCGGCGCACGTCGTCGCCGTGCGCGCCTACGAGTAGAAGCACCGACGCAGGAGAGTGACTGGATGGTCGGAAGAGCGATGGTCACCGGGGCCGCCGGGCGGATCGGGCGAGCAGTCCTCGCGCTGCTCGCCGAGCGCGGGATCGAGGCGAACGCCTTGGTCCTCGATGACCCCGGTGATCTCGCGGCGCGCCTGGTCGTGACCGGTGACGCGGCCGACGCGAAGACCGTGCGGGCGGCCCTGGAAGGCGCTGACGCGGTCATCCACCTGGCGGCGATCCCGACTCCCGCCCGCAACACCGCATTTGAGGTCTTCGCGGGCAACAGCCTCTCCACCTTCACCGTCCTGGAGGAGGCCGGCCGGGCCGGGATCCGGCATGCGGCGGTGGCAAGCTCCTGGGGTGTCACGGGCCTGCCCTGGACGGACGTCGAGGATCCGCATCCGCCGTACGCACCGGTCGATGAGGCAATGGCCTCCCAGGTTGCCGACCCTTACGGCCTGTCCAAACAGGTCGACGAGCTGACAGCACAGATGATGGCGCGGCGGCACGGGATGAGCGTGGTGTGCCTGCGCTATCCGTACGTGGGCGGATTCGAGGAACGGCTGCACGCCCACGCCGCCCGGCTCACGGCCGACCCGGCCGCGGGGGCAAGGGACCTGTGGACGTACCTCGAGGTCCATGACGCGGCGAGGGCCGCGCTGCTGGCCCTGGACGTACCCGGCCGTGCGGCGCACGCGGTACACCTCTGCGCCCCCGAGATCATCGTGCCGTACCCGACGGAAGAGCTGTTGCGCCGCTATCACCCCACCACCGTGCTGCGGCGCCCGCTGCCGGGTCGCGCGGCGCCGGTCGACACCTCGGCCGCGCGCAGGCTGCTGGGGTTCACGGCACAGAATCTCCTCGGCCACGGGGCGGTTCCGCCGAGTTGAGATCACGACGGCCGCCGCCCTCCCCATGGCGGGGAGCGGGACGTTTTCCGAGTTCGAGTGACGTCCGCGACGAATCCACCAAATCGTCGTCATCCGACCGAACTTGACGGTATCGGTGTGGCGGCCCTGAGCCGGCATGCAGTACGGGCGGAATTCACGGATACGGCTGGAACTCGCGCCCTGCACGCAGTCGATCCCTCTGTTCGCGGGCGCCCGCGAATGCTGCGCCATCACGCGCCGATCCGCTTCTCAGCGTCCTCTCAGCGGGCGTCGCCCAGACTGAAAGAGTCACCGGGAATGACCGCGCACCTTTCGCACCGGAAAGGGAGAATCCATGGCCTCCCACACCGCCGCCCCGCCCGTCGTTCCTACGGGAGACCGCACCACCTCGGGGGCGGCGGGCACCGTCGGCGGACTGAACCGTTTCTTCGAGGATGCCTGCGACCGCACGCCTTCGGCCGTCGCCCTCGAATGCGGCCCGCGCCGTCTGACCTACGCAGAACTCGACGCCCGAGCCGATCGAGTCGCCCGCCACTTGCGCCGTATCGGCATTGGCCCGGGCAGACGCGCGGCCCTGCTGCTGCCCCGGTCCGTGGACATGTACGTGTGCCTGCTGGGCGTCTGCAAGACGGGCGCGGCGTTCGTTCCCATCGACCCCGCCGCGCCGCCCGACCGGGTCGCCTTCATCCTGAGTGACGCGGGCGCCACCGCGGTGCTGACCACGTCCGCTCTCGCTGCCGGCGCCGCCTGGGCGGGGCTGCGCCAGGTGTGCCCGGTGATCGAGATCGATGCGTGCGCCGGATACCTCGACCCGCTGCCGTCCTCGCGCCCGGCCGCCGAGGAGCGGGGCGCGGACGATCCGCTTGCGTACATCATGTACACCTCGGGATCCAGCGGCAGGCCCAAGGGGGTGGAGATCGCTCAGTCGAGCATCTGCAACTTCCTGCGCGTCGTGTCCCCGATCTACGGCGTCCGGCCCCAGGACCGGGTGTATCAGGGCATGACCATCTCGTTCGACTTCTCCATCGAGGAGATCTGGCCGACCTGGACGGCCGGTGCCACGCTCGTTGCCGGACCGGACGGTCCAGGACGGCTGGGCGCCGAACTCGCCGACTTCCTGCAGAACCAGGACGTGACTGTCCTGTACTGCGTGCCGACGCTGCTGGCGACGATCCCGTACAGCCTTCCGCGGATCCGCAGCGTCGTCGTGGGCGGCGAAGCGTGCCCTGCCTCGCTCGTCGAACGATGGAGCAGGCCAGGACGGCGCATCCTCAACACCTACGGGCCGACCGAGGCCACGGTCACGGCAACCTGGCAGGAACTCCGGCCGGGCCGCCCGGTGACCATAGGCCGCCCCCTGCCGACGTACTCGGTCGTTCTCCTCGACGAGCGGCGCCGGCCCGTGCCGCAGGGAGCCGTCGGTGAGATCTGTCTGGGCGGTCCGGGCCTTGCCCGGGGCTACGTGGGCCGGCCGGACCTGACCGCCGACCGCTTCGTCGATCACCACCTGGCGCCCGGCGGCCGCCTGTACCGCACCGGGGACCTCGGGAGGATGACCGACGACGGGGAGATCGACTACCTCGGCCGGGCCGACGCCGAGGTGAAGATCCGCGGCTATCGCGTGTCGCTGGACGAGATCGACAACGTACTGCTGGAGGACTCCGGAGCGGCCCAGGCGGCCACCGCTCTTGTGGCCCGGGACAACGGGTACGACGGTGACCGCGTCCTGGCCGCCTACGTGGTGCGCGCCGGCGACGGCGTGATCCCTGACGACATCCTCGCCGGACGGCTGCACGAGCGCCTGCGCCGCTCGCTGCCCGCCTACATGGTGCCCTCGACACTGGACTTCCTCGACCGGCTGCCGGTCATGCCGAGCGGCAAGGCCGACCACACACGGATGCCCGCACCAACCGGCCGCCGGTTCATCGACACCGGCCGCGTGACGCCGGCCCGCGGCGAGTTGGAGACGACGGTGCGCGGCGCCTGGGCGCAGACGCTCGGCATCGCCCCCGAGGAGTTGTCGGCAGAGGCCGACTTCTTCACCGACCTCGGCGGTCACTCCCTGCTCGCCGCCCGTGCCGTATCGCTGCTGCGGGGTCAGGACGGCGGGACCGGCCCGACCCTGCGCGACCTGTACGAGAACCCGACCGTGCGTTCGTTCGCGGCACGTCTGCGTTCCTCGGCAAACGCGCCTCGCCCGATGGGTCGGGCCCGGCCCGCGCCCCTCCGGCACAGCCGCGCACGGATCGCGCGTGCCGGACTGGCCCAGGCGGCGGCGTTCTACGGGCTGCTGTTCCTGCTCACGGGACCGGTGGCCATCTCCTACGCGCTGAACCACGGCCGGACATCGGGCTGGGGGGCCGTCGTGTCGACGATCGCCGTGCTGGCCGGTTACACCACCATTCGCTGGCTCGTTCCCCTTGCCCTGGCACGACCGCTGGCGGCGGGCATCAGGCCCGGCCGGTACCCGCTGTGGGGAGCGACGTATCTGCGTGTGTGGGCGCTGGACGTGCTGCTGCACGACATCGGCCCCTTGCGGGTACTGAGCGGGTCCCCTCTGATGGGCCACTACCTGCGGCTTCTCGGCGCACGCATCGGCCCTGGCGCCACCATCGCCACCAGCTTCGTCGGCCTGCCCACACTGCTGCGCATCGACCGTGACGCCGCGATCGGCTACGGCGCCACGCTGCGCCCTTGGCAGGTCTCCGACGGATGGGTCACGGTCGCCCCGATCACCGTCGGAGAGCGGGCGTACGTCGGCGCCAACGCGGTCCTCGAACCCGGCGCGTGCCTGGGCCCCCGGTCCGGGCTCGGCGAGCAGTCCGTGGCAGGCCCCGACGAGGCGGTCCCCGCCGGGGCGCGCCGTGCCGGATCGCCCGCACGCCCGGTGGAGGCACTCTCCCCGCTCGTCGAGAAGATGCTGAGCACCGGGGCCGGGACGGACCGCTGGCACCCACGGCAGTTGGCCGCCGTCGTCCTCGGCCTGGCCATGCTCGAAGCGGCGGTGGTCGCCATGGCCCTGCCGGGCGTCGCCCTGTTCTGGTGGGCCTGGCTGTACGGCGGAGCAGCCGCCGGTCTGGTCGCATCCGCGTTGTCCGGCCCGCTCTTCGTGACCACGGCGTGCCTGATCGTCGCCGTCGGGAAGCGGGCGGTCCTGCGGAGGACACCCCCCGGGATCCACCCGGCCCGCTCGGCACTCGGCGTGCGCAAGTGGTTCGCCGACAAGTTGCTCGAGCACAGCCTCTTCCTCACCAGTTCGCTCTACGCCACGCTCTACACGGCCCCATGGCTGCGGCTGCTCGGCGCCCGCGTGGGCCGCAGCGCCGAGGTCTCCACTGCGGCACACATCGACCCGGACCTGCTCGACCTCGGCGACGGCAGTTTCGTCGCCGACATGGCCGGCATCGGCGTCGCCACTTTCGCGTTCGACCGCGTGGCATTCCTGCCCACCGAAGTCGGCCGGCGCGCATTCGTGGGCAACGCGGCGCTCGTTCCCGCCGGAACCCGGCTGGGCCCGGGCTCTCTGATCGGTGTGGGAACGGTGCCGTCCCTGGACCATGTGCCCGCCGACAGCACCTGGCTGGGCTCGCCCGCACTGCGGCTGCCGGTGCGCCAGAGCAGTGGGAATTTCCCCGAGGAACTGACCTTCCGGCCCACGCGCAGGGCGGTGCTCGTCCGCCTGGCCATCGAGTTCTTCCGCGCCACCGTGCCTGCCTCCGTGCTCGCCACCAGTGCCTGCCTCTACCTCCTGGTCCTGGCCGGCATCGCCGGCCGGACGGGGCCGCTGGTGCCGCTGCTCGTGTCGCCGCTCCTCGCCATGGGCGCCACGCTGGCCGTCATCGGGTACTGCGCGCTGGCCAAGTGGGTGGTCGCCGGACGGTACCGGCCGCGCGTCGAGCCCCTGTGGAGCCTGTTCGTGCGTCGTACGGAGTTCGTCACCGGCCTGTTCGAGGCGGCCGCGGTCCCGGCAGGTGTGGGTGTCCTGGCGGGGACGCCGTTCCTGCCCCCGGTGCTGCGCCGGTTCGGCGCCCGCATCGGACGGCGCACCTGGATCGGCACCACGTACCTCACCGAGTTCGACCTGGTGGAGATCGGCGACGACGCCGCGATCGGCCTGCACGTCTCACTGCAGACCCACCTGTTCGAGGACCGCGTGATGAAGATGTCGACGGTGACCGTCGGCCCCGGCACAAGCATCGGCCCGCGGACGATCGTGCTCTACGACGCGGTGGTGGGTGCCGGTGTCCGGCTCGGGGCACTGTCCCTGGTCATGAAGGGCGAGCGGCTGACGCCGGGAACGAATTGGCACGGGCTCCCCGCCGAAGGGCTCGGCATACCGCCCACCGTGCGGTCTGTGCCCGCCGGACCGACGAAGCAGGTGCGGTGAGGCTGCCATGGCAGCCGCCGATCCCCCGGCCGGGCACCGTCGCCTCGCTCTCGTCTACCGCGGGCCGGCTTCGCTGCCCGGCTGTCCCGAGGCGGTCGCCGGACTCCTCGCCTCCGGTCCGTGGGGTCTGGACGTCCGCTTCACCGGCCCGGACGAGACATGCCCGCTGTCAGCCGAGTCCTTGTCCCGCGCCGTGCTGTACGCCCAGCCCGGCGGGGGCACACTCGCCGCCGCCTGGCGAACCCTGCGTCGGCAGCGCCGAACGATCCGCGATTTCGTCCGCGGCGGCGGGCGCTATCTGGGCTTCTGCCTCGGCGGCTACCTCGCCGGGGTCACCCCGGGGTTTGGTCTCCTTCCGGGCGACACCGACCAGTACATCCGCTCTCCGGGGGCCGGAGTCCACGACGAGGGCAACACGTTGGTCCAGGTGACGTGGCGGGGTCGCCCGCGCACCGTGTTCTTCCAGGACGGCCCCCTCTTCATCCTCGAAGAGAACGCCGACGCGAGGATCCTTGCCACCTACGACAACGGCACCCCCGCTGCCCTCGTGACCCGGTTCGGCAGCGGTCCTGTGGCGGTCGCCGGACCACACCCGGAGGCCACGGATGACTGGTACACCGATCACTGCCTGCAGATTCAGCACACCCTGGACCTGGCCCTCGACCTGGTGGAAGCGGTGATGCAGGGGTGACACCACCGCCCGCCCTGTGGCTCGTGCGCGCGGACACGCCGGTTGCGCCGACGACGTTGGACGCCGGGGAGCGGCGGCGGGCCCGCACCTTCGCCCAGGATGCGGTCCGCGACCGGTACGTTGCCGGGCACGCTGCACTGCGCCGCCTTGTTGCCGCCCGGCTCGGTGTCCCACCCCGGCAGGTGGCGCTCACTCGCGAGCCGTGCCCGGTGTGCGGCGGTCCGCACGGCCGGCCGACAGTGGCGGGAGACACACCACCATACTTCTCCCTCGCCTACAGCGGCGGCCTCTGCCTGATCGCGCTCGCCGACACACCCGTCGGCGTCGACATGGAGCGAATCCCGCCGCCCGACGTCCTGAGCGGACTCGCCGCTGACCTGCACCCGGTGGAGCGGGCCGAGCTCGCAGGCCTGCCCGAGGACGAACGGCAGCGGCCGGCCGACGGCGACGACGAGCCGGGTGTCGGCGTCGATGACGACCTGGTGGTGCGTGGAGTACCGGTAGTTCCTCGACTGCGCGGCGATGGTGTGGTCGCGGGTGGCACCAGGGTGCCGTCCACGATCAGCACGGTGTCCTTGCGGAACCGTCTGCGCGGCTGGAGCGCGAGCGACGGGCCCAGTGATCGACGATCCGGTCGACCGCCGGCTTCGACACCCCGAACAGCGGAGCCAGTTGGCGCAGGGTGAGGTTCGTGCGCCAGTACGCGGCGACCAGCAGGACCCGGTCCTCCAGCGGCAGGCTCCAGGGCCGGCCCTTGCGGACCGGGCCGGCACCCTCGCGCCGCAGCGCGCTGACCAGCTTGCCGAACTGGCGCAGGCTCAGCCCGGTGAACGGGACAATCCAGGACGGCTCCGACATCGTAATCACACCAGCCACGGCAAGATCATCTCCCCCTGACCAGCGGCTACGGGACAGTGCATAGTGAGAAGCACTGCGCCGACGGTGTCCCCGCGAGGATCCTCCGGCCTCCAAACTCGGCCAGGCCCTTCACCCTGGCTCCCGAGTTACGGTCACCGTCTCCCCACTCCGGTTGGTCCTGGAACGACAGGACCAGCTACGTCTTCCACAGCTCCGCGCTCACAAGCGAACATTACGCCTCGACTCTTCCTGTTTCACGCCCCTCTGGGGTGGCACCGAACGGAGGCACAAGTGCCTGACGACACCCAGCAGGCGATCCCAGCCGTCCCGAGTCCGGCGACCGGAGATGAACGGCAAGAGCACCACATGCACCTGCTCGGGCGGTACTACCGCCAAGTGGAAGCAGGCCGCAAGACGATCGAAGTGAGAGCGGCCACCCCGCGGAAACTCGCCGTCGCAGTCGGCGACGCGGTCGTCTTCCACGACCGGGACACCGGGCAGGAACTCGACGTCATCGTGAAGCGGATCACCCCGTACTCCTCCTTCGAGGAACTGCTCAGCTCGGAGAACCCCGCGCGCATCGACCCGGGCGGGCCGCCCGGAGAGCTTCTCGCCAACCTCCGCAGCATCTACTCGCCGGCCAAGGAAGCCCTCGGCGTCCTCGCCCTCGCATTCGACCACCGCCCTGCCCGGCCCGGCCGCCCCATGCCGATGACGCCCACGCAGTACGCACAGACCGTCCCCCACCACGCGGTGTACGGCTGCCTCTACGTCCGCGACGAGCACGACCGGCCGGTCCAGCTCCGCTCGGTCTACGGCTCGCGACTCTGGCAGTTCCCGGGCGGCAACCTCGACGCCCCGGGTGAGGACCCGCTACAGACCGCCCAGCGCGAGGCGGTCGAGGAGACCGGCCTCGAACTCGGTCTGGACACGCCGAAGCTGCTCCTGACGCACTTCCTGCACGCCGGGCCGCGCCAGCCGCTGAACAAGGTGGGGTTCATCTTCGACGGAGGCCGGCTGACCACCGACCAGCTCGGCCGGATCCGCCTCGATCCCGCCGAGCACGACATGTGGGCCGTCCACGATCTCGCGACCTGGCAGGAGCTGATGGCGCCTCGCGTCTTCGCCCGCCTCGACGCCATCGAACGAGCCCGGCGCGGCGAGGGCCCCGCCTACTTGATCACGCACACCTGAAACCCAGCCCCCCATCCAGGAGGCAACCGTGCCCGCCGAGGATGCTGGTAGGTCCAGCCATCAGAACCTGCGGAATGACCTGCGGTTGAGGTCGACACCGGACTCCTGCTCCAGTCCCGTGCCTGGATCTGATGAGGTGCCCGTCAGGGCGTGGCGCTGGTAGGGATGAGTCGGGTGCATCAGGCGAACTGGTCAGTAAGTGCGGTTGGTGGGGCGGTGGTTTACGCGTGTCGATACTCTCCAGGGCATGACATCCCAAGGGCGTAGTGCCGGAACCGTCTTGTGCATCGTCGTGGCCATGATCAGCGTGATCACGGCGGTGATCCTGTCGGCGGTCGCGTTGGACGCGGCCTCCAAGGTGGCTGATGAGCCACTGGGCGAATCCGGCGGCACGTTGATTCTTTACAAGGACCCCAACTGCGACGCCGATCGCGACGCCGCACCCACTCAGCCGTACATGAAGTGCCTCTTCGAGTACCAGTCGGCCAATCAACAGGGTGCGGCGCTCTGGGAAAGGGAGACTGCAGCACGGCAGGCCGACATCCAGGCGAAGGGCAACTTGGCGATCATCTTCGGTCTGCTCGGCGTGACCTTCGCGGTCTGCGCCGTGGTGTCCAACAGGGGCCGCCGGGCCGAGCCGCAAACCACCGAGATATGAGGCGGCCCTGCGACTGCCCCGGCGTAGTGGGGCAGTCGCAGACGGGCGTACGTGGGTCTGGGGGGAGGGGGAGATCCGACCGGCCGCAGGTGAGCGGTGGAGTGCGCACGTGCCTTGTCATGGACCGTAGCGGATGCCGGTGCGGGGTGGCGTGCGAATCGCGGTGCGGTCACCGCGGTGGCCGAGAGGTGGGATCACCGAAGGGCGCCGATGGTGGCCCGGGGCCGTTGAGGCCACCGCAATGGAGAAGGAGAACCGGCAGCTGCGGGCGCGGGTGAAGGAACTCGAGCTCGAGCGGGAGATGCTGCGGAGGGCCACGAAGTATTTTGCGGCGGAGACCAGTTGGTGAGCAGCCGCTTCCAGTTCGTCGAGGATCGACGTGGCCCCTTTGACGTCAAGCGGCTGTACCGGATACTCGCGGTCTCGCGTTCCGGCTTCTACCGGTGGCTGGCCGGCGCATCCGCGCGGGCCGGCCGGGCGAGGGCGGATGCCGAGCTCGCCGAGCACATCGTCCGGATCCATCAGGAACCGGACGGCACCTATGAGGTTCCGCGCGTCACCGCCGAGCTGAAGGAGGCCGGGAAGCCGGTCAATCACAAGCGGGTCGAGCGCGTCATGCGCACGTTCCACATCGTCGGGCTGCACCTGCGGAAGAAGGTCCGCACCACCATTCCCGAGCCGTCAGCGACACCGGTGCCGGACCTGCTCCAGCGGGACTTTGCTGCCCAGGAGCCGAACACCAGGTATGTGGGAGACACCACCTACCTCCCCATCGGAAACGGCCAATTCCTTTATCTGGCGAAGGTGTTGGACCTGTGCTCGAAACGTCTGACGGGCTGGTCGATCGCCGACCACATTGGGACCTCGCTGGTTACCGACGTGCTCAGGGCCGCAGCGGTGGCCCCCGGCCGAGACGGTCTGCGCGGGGCGATATTTCAGAGGGACGGTTCGTGAGCTGATATCCGTTTCTGGGTGAGGTTGGAGCAAGGCTGCTGGTCGTCGGCCTGGTCGGCTACTGCTCCCTGGCGAAGCCATCGGCTTCGGCTTTGGCGAGGACGTTGAATCTGCCGGAACGCCCGTCCGCATAGGATGCGCTCCACGAACTGGTCGTACGGGTGAGGGGTTGGGGACTGAAGGTGTTCGGGGGCAGAAAAAAGGAGGGCGGGCTGCCGAGGATCCCGCGGAGCGTGGATCCACGGCGAGCCCGTGCCCTGCCGGTTCCGGCCGAGGCGCAGGCCGACGCGCGCATGTTCATGCTGGGCGGCGACACCTTCCGGGCGCTCAAGGTGATCGTGGACACGGCGGGCTACGACCTACGCCAGGCCCGGGACATCGTGTATGCGCTGGTCTACGACATCGAGGTGCCGAGAGAAAACTGAGCCGAGGCGCGACGCACACGGATCCAGATGTCCTCCGTGATCGTCGAGGTGAGTCGGAGATGTGCACCGGGTTCGTCATCCGGAGCGTGACACCGCGGCCCACTGCGCGTCGTCGAAGCCGGGCTTGTGGGCACCGGCGACGTCCTCCCGCCAGAAGGCCCAGGCGGTGTTGAAGTTCAGCACACGGCGCCCGCCCTGGCCGACTGGCGAGGACGCCCCGGCGTCTCACACCATTCATGTTGTCGATCACGGACCTGCTCCTTCGATGCGTGGTCCGGCGAAAGTGAGGCGTGGTGCGACGACTACCGGACCGTACGTACCGCCGTCGCACCACACCGATCGGGTCAGGCGCAGACGGGCACCCCATGCCCCGCTACGGCAGGGTCCAGCGCTGATCCGCCGCCGTGCCGTCGCAGTCCTGGATCACCAGCTGCTGTGTCGCGTCGGATCCGGGCACCGCGAGGCACCGCCCGGACTGCTGGCCCTGGAGCGTGCCGTCGGCCTGGGGCACCCACTTCTGGTTGCCTCCGCCGTTGCACTCCCACAGTTCGACCGGGGAGCCGTTGTCGGTTCCCGCTCCGGTGACGTCCAGGCACCTGCCCGTCGAACTGCCCAGGCGTAGAAGGCCGTTACCCCACCACCACACCTGCGCGGCGGTTTCGTCGCAGTCGACGACCAGGACCCGGGTGCCGTTGAAGTCGGTGTCGTTCTCCGCTTCGAGGCAGGTGTCGGTCAGACCCGAGGTGACGGGGCCGAGGTGCTGCGGCGACGGTGCGCCCGGCGTGAGGTCGAAGTTGTCGAACTGCTGGGTCTGATAGCCCGTCACCCCGAGCCCGGCCTGGCCGCTGCTGAGCGAGTAGTCGGTCACGCTGCCGAGCTCCTTGCCGTCCACGGAGGCGGTCAGCTTCGTGTCCTGCAGGGTGAAGGCGACGGTGTGCCATGTATTCAGGCCGAGGGTGTTGGTCCGTCCCCCGGTGAGCCGGGTGAACTTCCACGTGGTGTCGCTCTTGTCGATCGACCAGGTGCCGTTGTTGCTCACGCGGAGGTGGTAAGCGTTCAGGCCGTTGTTGTTGCGGCCCTGCTGACCGACCCGGCCGAGGAGTTCCACCGTGCCCTTCTCGCTGAACAGGGCGTCCGCGGCGACGGTGTAGTTGGACCAGGACCCATCGCCCATGATCGAGTAAGGGGCGTTGTAGGGCTCGTCGGTCCACCGGATCGGGCCGGCCGGCGCCATCTGGCGCAGACAGGTGCCGGAGCGGTCGCCGGCGCACGCCGTGGTCTCGAAGGTGCCGTTCATGTCGGCGAAGTAGCGGGGGCTCTTCGAGGCGGTCGGCTTGTCGAAGCTGTCGGAGTAGGGCAGCCGCATCGGAGCCTCGGCCGGGGATGTCGCGGCGCCCTTGCCCTGACCGCTGGTCGTCGTGAGCGTGTAGACGTGGCCGGGCTCGAGAGTCAGGGAGTACGCGCCGTTCACGGGAGTGATGTCCTCGCCCCGGATGAAGTCATCCGCGGTGCTGGTCGATTTCACATCGGTGGACCAGACGTGGACCGTTCCGGTCGACAGCCCGCCCCGGACGGTGAGGTTCACCGTCTGATCCGCGGTGGCGTCCATCGTCTCGACGACGGTGGAGTAGTCGGAGCCGTCGGGCGACTTCAGCGACACGAAGCTGCCGTTGGATCGGTCACCGCCCAGATAGCCGCTCGCCGAGTCGATATAGCTCCATCCGGGCTGCGTGAACTGGGCGGTGTGCGCGGTCACCCAGGTCGTCGCGCCGATGTGGTAGGCGCCGGACCAGGGCTGGTTGGCGACGGACATGCCGTCCGTGGAGAAGTGGAGGTTCGGGTAGAGTGCGGCGATCACGGGCCAGTTGACGAACGCCGTCATCCTGCCGTCGATGTAGTCGCGGTTGATCGCACGGGCCACGGCCTCGGCTCCGCCGTCGGTGTCGAGGGACCCGTTCTCGCTGGCCCACAGCGGCTTGCCCATGGACTGGGCCACGTCGCTGGAGGGACACGAGGCGAAGGCGCTCTGGTAGCCGCAGGGGTAGTGCGATCCGATGACATCGACCGCGTCCTTGAACTCGCTGTCCTTGGCCATCGCGTCGGCGACGTCCCAGCCGAAGCTCTCGGCCGCGACGACCTTGGTGCGGAAACCCTTCGCCATGAGCGTCGACTTGAGCTGCTTGAACCAGTCGGCGTCCCAGCCCCGCTCGTTCCAGCCGCCCACGTAATCGATGGCCAGCCCGTGCTTCTTCGCGCAGCCGAACCAGGACATCAGATAGTCGATCATGTCCTGGGACCAGAAGTTGCCGTTGCCGATCCACCCCGGCGCCCCCCCAGGACAGGGCCTGCAGCTTGATGTGGGGGTTACGGGCCTTGGCCTGCTCGGCGAGCCACCACTCGTAGCCGCTGTTGCAGTCCACCTTGCCCCGGGTGTGCATATGACTGGGCTCGGCGCCGTCCGTGGAGTTGGTGTCGCCCCCCACTTCCAGCTTCAGGAACTGCAGGGACGCGCCGTAGCCCGGCTTGAAGAGGTAGTCGAGGATCCGGCTGCGCTGCGGCTCGGGGTAGTCGATCAGCAGACGCGAATTGCCACCGCCGCCGCTGATCGCGCCGACGCCGTCGAAAGTGCGGCCGGGCTGAGTGCCATCGACGATGACTGCCGTACTGGTGGCCGCGTGGGCGGGCGGTGCGCCCCAGCCCGTCACGGCACCGAGGAGCAGTGCCAGGAGCGCCGCGAACAGCGCCGGTCTCCACTTGCTTGTCCAGGTCATGTCGACTCCGAGGTGGAAGGGGAGTGCGTGATCGTTCCCACAGACACCGACTACGATGTTTGGTTGTGTTGGTTGTGGTGGATTACTGGAGGTGCAGACAACGCGATCCGCACCCGCGTCGGGCTACGAATCGCCGAAGCTCGACCCCGTCGAGTTCTATCCCTGCGACTCAGGTGCCGCCATGGAGGAATGTCGAACGACCTTGGACTTCTGGCCGCCACGTCTCCAACTCGCTGTAAAACGTGACCATTTGGGGAAAGCGATTTCTCTAGAGGTAAGCAACCAGGCCGGACGGCCGTACGGCGAAGCGGAGTCGATCTAGCCGATCTCCCGTGCCGGCCACCCACCGAGAAAGGTGCACTCGGCACCCAAACCCTTGACGTTCGACCAGCCGAACGGCTCTCATGGGCGCCGCTGTTCGATCGTGTTCTGTTCTGATTGATCATGCGGGCCGCGACGGCACAAGCACCATTCCCTCTGCCTTCAGGAGCCGTCATGGGATTCCCTCCCGCCGCCACCTCCGCCCACGGCCCCGGACGCCGCACCATCCTGCGCGGACTGGGCGGGACGGCAGCCCTGGGCGCCGACATCCCGCTGCTCGGCGCGTGCGGCGGCAGCGCCTCGGGGTCGTCCGACCCGAACACGGTCACCCTCCGGCTCCGGCGCCTCCGACGCCGTCCCGAAGAAGGCATGCGCCGATGCCTACGCCGAGTTCACCCAGCGCTCCGGCATCAAAGTCAAGGTCAACACCAAGGACCACAACGCCTTCCAGGAGCAGATCAACTCGTCTCTGCAGGGCACACCGGACGACGTGTTCGGCTGGTGTGCCGGCTACTGAACTTCGGCCTGACAGTTGTGGGGTGGTTCCGGTAGTTCTGGCCGGGTGAGATACGCGCAGGGCGGCGGGCTGACCGACGCCGGGAGGGCCGCGCGGGAGCGTGTTCGGCTTCTGGCCGTGGAACGCTTCGAGCGTGGGGCGAAGAACAGGGACATCGCCGCGGCGTTACGGGTGTCGGAGCGGTCGGTGGAGCGCTGGCGGAGGGCCCCCCGCGAGCGGGGGGCCGGAGTCCTGTCGAAGGGCTTGCCGGGGCGCCCGAGGCTGGGGCCGGCCCGGGTAGAGCGGCTGGAGCGGGAGCTGGAGCGTGGTCCACTCGCGCACGGCCGGCCGGACCAGCGGTGGACCCTGGCGAGAATCAAGACGCTGGTCGGCCGGCTGTTTCACGTCTCGTACACGGTCGAGGGCACCTGGCTGCTGCTGAAGCGGCACGGCTGGTCCTGGCAGCAGCCGTGCCGGCGGGCGGTCGAGCGGGACGACGACGCGGTGGAGCTGTGGAAGAAGTAGGTCTGGCCGCAGGTAAAAACGCAGCGGCGGCCCGGGGTGCGTGGATCGCCTTCGAGGACGAGGCCGGGCAGTCGATGACGCCGCCGCGGGCCAGAGCCTGGGGCCGGGTCGGCCGCACGCCCGTTGTGAGGGTCCGCGGCCGGGGATCTGGTCGTCTGTCCATGGTGGGTATGTGCCGCTTCAAACCCGGGTCCAGCTCGGGGTTGATCTACGGGCTGCGTGAGTACCGGGGCCGCGAGGGCGAGCCGAAGGGCTTCGGATGGCGGGACTTCTGCCGCTTCCTCGTGCGGGCCCGCATCCAGCTCGGCGGCCCGATCGTGCTGGTCCGGGACAACGTCCGTCTGCATCTCACATGCGGCATGCGGGAGTTCATCGACCGGAACTCCGACTGGCTGACATCACGAATTCAAGTTCAGTACTTTCCGGGTACCAGAAACACCTTTCCCTGCCTGCCCTTCTGTTCTGCTTGAGCGACGGCTTCACCGATCGCGTCGAGAGAATACTTGCGCCCGGGAGCGGTTTCGATGACTCCCTCTCGCATAAGCGCCACAATGTCTTCCCCCAGCTGCCGTCGTTCTGTGTCCGTGAGCCTCGGAAGCCAGTAGCCGAGCCAGTAGACCTCCACAATACGGCGGCCTGCCAGGATGTAACGCGGATCCTCACCGACGCGGATCGGCTCGCCCGTCAGGGAGCCGTACACCAGCATCCGCCCGTCCTCGTGGAGCGCCTTGAAAATCTGCGTTCCGGTTTCTCCGGCCACCGGATCGATGGCGTACTTCACGCCTTCGGGCCCAACGATCTTGCGGACTTGTTCATCGATCGGCCCCTCTGTGGACACGATGACGGCGTCGGCTCCGAGGGCTTCCAACTCGGCCACTGATTCGCGCCTGCGAACGACGTTGAGAGTGCGGATACCGTCGCCCGTTCCCTTGTCTCAATGGCTCGCGGTCCACGGGGCACTCAGCCGCCTGGCACAACCGGAGGAGATCGCCGCAGGCTACGCCTTCCTCGCCTCCGACGACGCCGCCTATATGACCGGCCGCACCCTGCCCGTCGACGGCGGCTTCTTCTGACTGATCGTTTCAAGATGAATTGGGCACCGACCGGCTCGGCGCTCCGCTCGCCATCACGCCGACCGGTGGGTACCGCTACGACGTCACGCGGCTCCCGCCACTCCTGGAGGCCCCGTATCCGGCTGAAAGGCAGGCGGTGACCGGTACGCCCTGGCCGTTCGAAGGCTCCGCCGGTTCCCGGAAACGCAGCGCGTGCGACACGTCGACCGGAAGGAGCATCGCATGTCGGCCTTCGAACGGATCACACCGGTGACCGGCGCACCGTGCTGGGTGAACCTGATGGCACCCGATCTGCCTGCCGCACAGTCCTCTACGCGCCGGTCACGGAATGGGGCTTCCGTGACAGCGGCCTCGGCGGCGATTTCTCGGTGGCCACGGCGCACGCCAAGCCTGTTGCCGGGGGCGAGTCCTCACCGGTTGCCTCCTCGCACACCGGTTCCTCGAAGACCGCGTATGTCATTCGCGACCCGGACGGCGGCCTCTTCACCGTGTCCGAGGTATAGCGAAGGCAGAGGCACAGCGAACGGCCCCGCCCTCCGCCGGGCACGGCCGTGCGGGCCCGAACCGGCCGCGCGTCCCGTCGCAGACCGGTGAAACCGTCCCACTGTCCGTGCCTGCTGCCGCGTCCGCCACAGCTGCGCCACGGTGGACGGTGCTGTCGGCTGTCGGCTGTCGGAGGCTGATGTGATCATGCTCGTCCGGATCAACGAAGGCACGTGGCGGGCCGCGCGTGGACGCCGCCCGCGCCCACGCCGGGGCCGGGGACGAGAGCACCCTGCTGTTACGTCACCGGCGACCAGGTCGCCGAAGCGGCCCACGGTGCGTTCGTCGGCCCGCTCGGCCGCGGTCATCCCGAGCGCGACCCCGGCGGCCGGGTGACGGCCCTGTCCGCGAGCGCCGTGCCGTCGGTGCGGGACAGGACCAGCCACTCGTCGGGGCCGAGCAGCAGCGCGGCGACGGCGCGGTTGGAGTGGCCTTGCACCCTCAGCTCCAGCACCTCGTACTCGCGCGGCGTGCGGGTGTCCACCCGGCCGCTCTGTCCACCACACATCAGCTGGGTGGCCACCCCCGGGGCGAGCGCCGCGCCCCCGTCGCATGAACAGCCCAACGCCCCACCGCCACATGGGAAACGGTCCAAGAACTCACATCAGCGTGCCGCCGGGGGCCGTGCTCTCGCGGGCGGGTCGGGACGAGGGTGGTGCCGCGGGTCGGACCTCACCGACGCGGCCGGCAAGCTGGTGAAGCAGGCCCCGGTCAAAGTCGTCGATGGCAAGGCGGCGTTCACCGTTCCCGCGCAGTCGGTGACCTCGTTCGCCATCAAGGGTGTCTGCGGCGTCGCGAAGAACGCGAGCCTGCTCGGCACGGGCAAGTCGTACACGATGACTGGTGTTCAGAGCGGCAGGACGGTGACCGTCTGCGCAAACGGCACGAACCTTTGATGTCCCGTACACCCCACGGACGGCAACCAGGACAGACGATCCGGAGGCGGGCACGCGGCCGGGAGGAAGGCGAACCGCGGCTTCGGACGGACGCTGTCGTGGGCGCGGATCAGGGAACGACGGCGAGCGCGGGTGCGGGTCTCGCGCGACAGCGCGAGCATAGGAGGGGCCGCGTCGCCGGGGCCGACGACAGGAAGGCATCCGATGCAGCCGAGCAAAGCGGTAAGGGTTGTGATCATCGGGGGGTCCGTCGCAGGTCTCGCGGCAGCCCACGAGCTGCGGGCCGTGGGGGCCGAGGCCGCCGTGTACGAGCGTTCCGCAGGCAGGATGCAGGCCCGTGGCGCCGGGGTCGTCATGCAACCCGAGGTGGAGGCACTGCTCGTTCGTCTGGGCATGTCGGCGCGGGCGGTGAGCGTGGAGCTGCGGGAACGCCAACAGCTCCACCTCCACGGCAGGGCCACCCGGTACGAGGCACCCCAGCTCATGACCGCGTGGGACACCCTCTACCGGGCGCTGCGGGAACCCCTCACCGGGGTCTGCTACCGCCTGGACAGCGCCCTGAGACGGGTCCGGGCGGAGGGCTCCGCCGTCACGGCCGAGTTCGCGGACGGGCACACGACGCAGGGCCACTTCCTGGCGGGTGCCGACAGAATCGGCTCGGCGACGCGCCGACTGCTCGATCCCGCCGCCCGCCCCTCGTACGCCGGCTACGTGGCCTGGCGAGGCTTGGAGCCGGAATCCGCCCTGCCCAGCGATCTGCTGGAGCTGCTGGCAGGCCGGTTCACGTTCTTCGGCTCGGACGGCCTGCAGATGCTGTGCTACCTCGTCCCGGGCCCCGACGGTGAGCTGACAGAGGGCTCCAGACGCGTCAACTGGGTGTGGTACATGAACGTGCCCGAACGCGATCTGCAGAGGCTGCTCGCGAGCCGGTCCGGGAAGCCGTACACGACGTTCCTGCCGCCCGGAGAGATGCTGCCGCGGACCGCGGCGGAACTCTCCGCCACGGCGGACGCATCGCTTCCACCGCAGTTCGCGCAACTCGTACGGTGCTCGGACGTCTTCATGCAGCCGGTCTTCGACCTGACGCCTCACCGGATGGTCGCCGACCACGTGGCTCTGATCGGTGACGCTGCCGGAACGGTCCGTCCTCATACGGCCTCCGGGACCTCCAAGGCATTCGCCGACGCGGCCGGGCTCGCGGCGGCACTGGGCGGATGGTCACCTGGCCAAGACCTGCCGGCGGGGCGGCTCGCGGACTGGGAACGCGAGAGGCTCCTCCACCTGGTAGCCCTGTCGCGGGCCGGGGTCGATTTGGCGAACCGGTCATCACTCGGGACTGCCGACAGCCGGCGCTTCTTCGTCTCTGCGTGACTCGTCCGTACCGGTGCTGTGGGGCCGTGTCGCAGGCAGGCCGCACGTCGGCCGCCACCAGCGGCCGCCAGGACCTGCTGGTGGAGGTCCGGCCGGGCGTCCGTCTCTCCCAGCCGCGCTCCCCCTTGTCGGGCCACACACCGGTGGCGATGTCGTGGTCCACCGCCCGTACGACATCGACATGCACTCGCTGCGAGTCCATGGCGGCGCTGCTGCGGTCAATCAGTCCGTGGGTGCTGCTCGTCTCCGGCGAGCGTTCGAGCGTACAGTTGATCACCAAGCACGCAGGTCGTCGTACCGGGCCGGCGGTGCGTCAGTTGCAGGCGACGAAACAGTCATACGGTCCTCCCCGAGCCCTGCCCCCGCACCGTGCGCGGCGGCGCATCCACATCCGGCTCCAGCGGGGCGGCAGGCCCGATTTGGCGGGGCCACGACTGCCGGCGGTGACGGCGCCCACGCTGCTGATCGTCGGGGGCCATGACCAGCTGGTGCTCGACCTCAACCGCGAGGCACAACTCGATCTCTTCCTCCTTGGTGAGCGGGTCGAACAGCAGGGTGCCCAGCCCGGCCCGATTCAGTCCGGCGGCCACGAACCGGTTGCGCGGGCTGTGCCGACCGCTGCCACTGCCATGCGCGAACACCACGATTTCGCTCGCGCCCTCGGGCACCGTCAATTGCCCGCGCGGCACCACCGCACCAGCCTGCACGGCGCTGGGAGCGGCGGTCGCGCCAACCTACGCAAGGTCCGGACCATACTCGGACCAAGGTCCACCCATGCCCCTCCGCATGGCACATTTGCGCTGGTCAGAGCCAAGCGGGCGGTGTACCGCCAGCAGACGAAGAATCTTCTGGTGCCGTATCTCGCCGAAGAGGCTCGGCTTCTTCCGGAGGCTCGAACAAGGGCGCCTGACCTGGGCTTTCTGCCCGGCAGGCGCCCCAACGGCGTTCCTCTCGGGCGGCCAGGAGAAATTCCCCCCTTGCTCCTGATTCCCCGCCCATCTCGCACCCGCGGCCGACTGTCGGCACAAGCTCCCGCAGCCTTGCGAAAGGGCTTCGGCCGCTCGGGCGGGCAATACTGATCGTGACAGTCGTCGCGCCGTCGGGCCGGCCTCGGGTGCGGGCCCGGTCGGTGGGGCGCACCGCTGTCGATGTCTCCGAGGGGAGCCACTCATGACCACGGCGAAAGACCTGTTCATCGTCGCCATGGGCCTGAACCGTTCCGTGGGGCAGGGCGATCTGTCCCTCGCGCTCGCGGGAGCCGAGCTGATCGATCTCATCGGTGCGGATGCGGTCACCGTGGACGGAGACCGCATCGTGCCGGGTGGACCGCCGACACTGGACGATCGGTTCGTGGGCGAGGCTGCGGCAGGGCTCACTCGGCAGGCACCCTACGAGCGGATCGAGGACTGGCTGTGGCGCCGGGGCCGAGACCTCTCGGCCGCGTACCAGGCCGCATTGGAGGAGAACGGTGAGCTGAAGCCGCAGCGAAGCGGTCGGCTGCCCTTCGGCTCGGAACGCGTGGAACCCGTCGACACCCCCGCGCGCCGCCGTGCAACCGAACGCTGGGAGGAGAAGGAACCCGTCCTGGCCGCCCTCGCCTCCGCCGTGGGCATCTCCGACGAAGGAGGCGACGATGAGACCGGCCTCGATGACGAGGCGGTGACGACCGTGGTGGCCGCCGTCCACGACGCGGTGATGGAACTGGAGGCCGTACGCCAGAGGCGGAACATCGAGAAAACGGCCTTCGCCAACCTCTGGCGCGGACCGTGAGCCGAGCCCGCCTTCGGGGGCGCGGTCGAGTCCGACGGCGACGGTGAACTGTCGCAGCGGTTCCGCGGTCCGGGTCCGGGGCGGACATCACCTCCGTCCACCCGGAGCCCGCACGGATCGGGTCCGTGTTCACCGCAGCGGGAACCGCACTGCTGCCGGACGCGTGCCCTGCTGGGCCGGGGCGACCAGGGCCCATGCGGGATGTCACTCCCGTGCCGCGCCCACGTCACCCGCTTGGATGCCGATGTATGGCCCGTTCGGTCTACCACGTGAACGCTGAGATGACGTAGGCCCCTCTTGAGAGCGAGGTCGGCATGACAGTACCCGCGATACGCCGCTCACTGTTCCGAAGCAGAGCGCTGCACGTGGCCACGGCAGGATGCGCGGTAGCCGCCCTGTCCGCGCTGACCGCGATCCCGGTGGCAGCGGACGACGGTGCGAACGCCCCCAAGCCGACCGTCGTCCTGGTCCACGGCGCCTTCGCGGACAGCTCCAGCTGGAACGGGGTGATCGAGCGGCTGCAGCGCCGCGGTTACACCGTGATGGCCCCTGCCAACCCGCTGCGCGGCCTGTACAGCGATTCCGCATACATCGCCTCCGTCCTGAAGACGGTCAAAGGCCCGATCGTCCTGGCCGGTCACTCCTACGGCGGTGCCGTCATCAGTACTGCCGCGGCGAGAAACTCCCAGGTCAAAGCCCTGATCTACATCAACGCACAAATGCCCGACGTCGGTGAGAGCGGTATGTCGCTGTCCGCCCGCTTCCCCAGCGCCCTGGGCACCGCCACGACCTCCGTGCCGTATCGGACAGCCGACGGCGGCGGCACCGACCTGTACCTCAAGCGGGACAAGGTCCACCCGGTCTTCGCCAATTGCCTGCCGGAGAACCGGGCGGACCTGTTGGGTGTCACCCAGCGCCCGGCGGCCACGACCGCGTTCTCCGAGACGGCCAAGGTGGCGGCCTGGAAGGAGATTCCGTCCTGGGCCCTGGTGGGACGGCAGGACATGACCATCAGCCCCCAGCAGCAGCGCTTCGAGGCCGAACGCGCCCACTCCCACACGCAGGAGATCGACTCCTGCCACGTGTCCCTCATCGCCCGCCCCGACGCCGTGGCCGACCTCATCCTCCAGGGTGCCACCGCGGCTGCGGGCGGCTCCTGACGTCGATGCAGCCGTCACGCCGGTCTCCTCGACCGCCTCGGCGAACTCGGCCTTGAGCCGCTCCCGCTCGTCCCAGGGGCCACCTGAGGCCACGCGCTCGCCGACACGCTTCTTGAGCTCGGTCAGCGGTTCACCGGTCACCACGTAGGCCCGCCATGTCCGGCGGTTCGATCCGGACGGCGCCCAGGCCGCGGCGGTCAGTACCGGAGGACCAGGGCCGGATCCCCGTCCGACCCGGGCCGTCGAACCCGGCGGGCGCGACGAAGCCGGCTGCCGGGCCGGGAAACAGGACACGCGAGAGGTGGTGAAGTCAGGAGAGCCAGTCGGCGTAGCGAGTGGCGGCGAGGTGGGCGTCCTTGTCGGTGAGGACGTCACCCTTGACGGCGGCGAACATGCCGGCGGTGGGATCGGTGACGACGGTACGGTGGTCGCCCTTGTGGGACAGGGTGATCCGGCCCAGCTCGTCCAGGGCGAAGATCTCGGGGCCCGCGATGTTGCGGATGCCGTTCAGCGGGGCGCCCGCGGCGACCTCCGCCACCGCGGCGGCCACGTCCTTGGAGGCGATCGGCTGGATTGGCGTGGCGGGCAGCCGGACGGTGCTGTCGTCGGCGGTCCAGGACAGGACGGCGTCCATGAACTCCATGAACTGCGTCGCCCGGACGATCGAGTAGGGAATCGCCCCGGAGGCGAGGAGATTCTCCTGGAGCGCCTTGGCCCGGTAGTAGTCCAGCTCCGGCACCTGGTCCGTGCCGACGATCGAAAGGATGACGACGTGGCCGACGCCGCCCTTGCGGGCCGCGGCCAGGAGGTTGTCCATCGAGGTCCGGAAGAAGGCCGGGGAGGCTTCGTCGAAGGTCGGGGAGTTCGTCAGGTTGACGACGACATCGGCTCCCGCCACCGCCTCGTCCAAGTCCCTGGCCGCTGATGACGTCGACGCCGGTGGACTTCGAGTGCGGTACGGCCTCGTGCCCGGCGGCGGCCAGGTTCTTGACGACCTGGGACCCGATCAGTCCGGTACCGCCGATGACTGCGATCTTCATGGAATACCTTTCATGGGGGTTACGTGCAGAATGTGACACATATTTCCTTACATGGATGGGGCAAGGAACTGCCTCTTGATCGGCTGAGGAGGGGCGGCGTCAGCTGCCCCCCGCCGGGGGCCTTGGCAAAGGCGCCGTCCACGGCGATTCGGTCCAGGACGAGACCGGCGATGCGGTCATGGGCAGACAGTGCGATCTGCTCCGGCCGGGCGAACAGCCCCGGCGTCTTCCTGCTCCCCCACTGGCCACGTCCTCGCGCGGGTTCACAAGCGCCAGGATCAGCGGCCGGTGGGGCGTTGCCCCCGAACAGCACCCCGGTGGTGTCCATGCGCGACAGCATCGCGTGCCGCCGCCCGGCTGTGGCTGCCGCTCTTGGCCCTCGGCCGGTGGATCACCCGCTGCGGCCGGGGTGCGGGTCGGGCCACGCGGCCCGCAGCAGGGCGGTCTCGGACGGGGAGAGCAGGCGATGGCCGAGAACGACGTCGTCCTGATCGAAAGCCCACTTCCCGTAGAGCAGGACCGCCATGCCGTGCTCGTCGTCGGTGCACACCGCCCAGCACCCGACGTCGCTCTGCATCGACCAGCAGTAGTAGCGCAGCCTGCCAGAAGCGGCCTGAATGGACGTCACCCCGGCTCCGTCCGGAGGGAGCAATTCTTCCCATGCCCCGGCAGTCGAGGGCGGGAATCTGTCTGCGGCGTCGACAAGTTTCACGACCTCCTCCACTCGGACTCGCAACCAGACGTACCCGCTTCCCCGGACGAGCACGGCAAGGGGCGTGCAAGCGGTCATCGCGCAGTCCCGCATCAGCTCCGGGTATTCGTCCAGCCCGTTCAGCGCGGCGAGAGCAGGCTCGAACAGAGCCCAGAACGGGACTCGACCATCGGCGAGGAAGGGCCCGTGCACCCTGACCACGCGCTCCTCGCCGGGCAGCGGCAGCGACTGGGTCCTGAGGAACGGCTCGTGCAAGTCCTGCGGCAGGCTGTCAGGAGTGACGTCCGCCCACTCCACGCGTGTTGTGCCGGCCAGCGCGGCCCAGCGCGGCGCAGGACTCTCCGACCAGGCGGGGCGGGCGCGCCGCGAACACGTCGGGCACGGCACGGCGACGGTGATCGGCATCCCGGCATGATCGCAGATCACCCGACAAGCCGGAACCGTCTCCACACCCCCGGCAGGAATCACGGCCAGTAGCGGCCGACCAGCCGCACCACGCCCCGACCGAGGCCCCAGCCGGTCCGAGCCCCGGATCCGATCCGAGTCAGGGGTCGGTCCTCCTCCCGGACGACGTGCTGCGCGGGGCCGCACCGCAGCAACTCGACGCCCGAGCACTCCGATCCGTGGCAGGACCGGCGCGGCCGTACCTCGTCAAGGGCCCAACTGCCTCAGTTGCGCCGGGCCACGATCCGATACGCGTTCGACACCCGAAGCCGGTACGACAGCGGCCGTACCGCGAGCCGGTCGAGCAGGGTTCCCACCACCAACGCCGGAATGCCGGCAATCAGCAGTACCCCGCGCAGCGTGCGGCGCAGCCGGCTCGGTGGCTCGGGCAGCCACGGCGCATCGTCGCGCGGTGCCACATGGTTCAGCGACAGCCATACGGCGGCCAGCAGGTCGACCGGATCGTGCGGCTCGGCATGCTGCTCGGCGACCACGGTGAAGCCCATCCCCGTGAGCCGCTCGCGCAGATTGGCCACCGGGACGAAGTGCAGGTGCTGCGGCTGGAGCCAGGGCAGCCACCAACGGCCCAGCAGCCTGGCATAGCGGCTCTCGGGGTCCGGCACCTCGATGAGGAGATGCCCACCGGGCCGTACCGTCTCCCATGCGGCGCGCAGTTCACGATCGGGCTCGGTGCTGTGCTCCAGGTAGTGAAACATGCTCACCACGTCGTAGTGGCCGCCCAGTTCGGTTGCGAGGTCGGGAAAGTTGCCTCGGTGGCCACGGTCCACCCGGCCCTCCCGCTCGGCAAGTTCGACGCCGTCGGTGAAGTCGAGTCCGTCGAATGCGGTGTGGGGCAGCACCGCCCGCGCAGCCTCGCAGAAGTGGCCGTGCCCGGTCCCGACGTCCAGCCATCTCTTCGGCGCGGAGTCGTAGGGCAGCATCGACTCGGCCCGCCCCCGGTACATCTTGGTACGGCCCCCGAAGGTGTCACCGAGTTGTTTCTCGCCGAGCCCGTCGTAGAAGTCCCGGTAGTAGAAATCCAGTCCCTGCGCGTTCAGTCGAGGGTTCTGAAAGGTGTGACCACAGCCCTCGCAGCGGTCCAGGACGAAACGGCCCGGCTTGTGCTGGAGCAGGTCGGTGGTGCGCAGCCGGGTGGTCAGCTCCTGCGAACCGCACCATGGGCAGTCGGTGCGGCGCGGCTCGAAGAAGCTCTCCCAGCCGGCGGCGATGTCCGCCTGATATGCGGGCCGCAGCCGGGCGATCCGGACAGCGGGTTCGGTGTCTTCGCTCATCTGAACTCCCTGGCTGTTCCCGTACGTCGTGGGGTTGCATCGGCGGATGCGCGGTGCGCGAGAGTGTCTGTCGGGGTCGTGGCGGCTCGGGTGGGCCGGGGCGGAGCCTTCCCGGGCCTCGACATGCTCACCTGACGCACAGCGAGATCACCGGGACATGGCGGGTCGACCGGCTGTCCGCACGCGCTGCGCTGTGCGGGGTGGGCGGCTTGGCCGGTGTGCACGCGGTCGAGGAGGTCTTCGGGTCCGGGGCGTAGGTGCTCGACGACTGGCCGGGCTGTGGTGTGCGGTCGCCGGGGTGTCCGGCTTCGCCGTCACTGATGATCACGGGCGTCCTCCCGTCATGCCCGCAGACTTCCGGAAGGACTCGTCAAGTTCACCGAGCCGGAGCGCGGCGGCACGGGCCCCACCCGCGGAACGCAATGCCGTGCGGATCCGGTGGGCCCGGTCGCGGTATCCGGTGTCGTCCAGGACCGAGTCGACCACCGAGCCGAGCTTCTGGACGGTGACCCGCCCGAACCGCACCCGCACCCCTGCCCCGGCGTCCACGACTTGTCCGGCCACCACCGGCTGGTCGTCGCGGATGGGAGCCACCACGAGCGGAACCCCATGCCACAGCGCCTCGCACACACTGTTGTGTCCGGCGTGGCAGACGACTGCGCCGACGCCCCTCTCCAGAAGGGCGAGTTGCGGAACGGACGGCACGATCAGCACATCCTTGTCGCCGTCCCGCGCCGAGAGCACGCCACCGGGATCGGCGATCACCGCCTGCACCCGGTCGGCCCGCTCCCGCAGCGCGCTCCGGCACACATCGAGGAACCGGCCGCCGACATCGGCGTTCGCCGTGCCCAATGTGACCAGGACGGTGGTGCGGTCGGCGTCGAGCCATTCCCACGGGAAGTCGGAGGTTGACGGACGCGCCGTGATCGACGGACCGACCCAGCAGACCCCGTCGTGCGCCGAACCCACCAACTCGGGTGCGCTGAAAGCGAGGACGAGGTGCGGTGAGAAGCGGGGGTCGGCCGTGCCCGCCGGATCCCCGACGGTCTCCCGGAGCGCGCCCAGCCGCCGCTGCAACCACTGGCCGACCTTGGGTAGTCCGGCGAGGGGATCGGTGAACTCGGCCGACGTGGTCGCCGAGGTCGCCCACGGCAGGCCCAGCCGCTCCGCGATCAGCGCACCCGCGAATGCCTGCTGGTCGGCGACGACGACGTCCGGCCGGAACGCCTCGACGGCGGCCCGGACGCCCGGGGCCATCGCCTCGGCCAGCGGCAACAGATACCACTCCCACAGGAACTTCAGCGCCTCAGGACCGCGCAGCTCCGCCGGCCGCTCGCCCGGGGGCGTCCCGTCGCATGCCATGACGGGGCCGGCCCCGGTGCCCGCGAGTCGGCCGACCAGCGCCGGATCGGGACACACCCACGCCACCTCGTGTCCTGACGCGCGGAGTTCGGCGGCGACACCGACGGTCGGGTTGATGTGCCCGACCAGGGGCGGGACGACGAAGAGGAAGCGGCTCACCCGGCCACCTCCGCCGCCACCCGCCCAGTGGTGCGGCCGGCCTCCTCGACGAGCGCCAGGATGTGCCTGCCGACCGTCCCGGATGCCTCCACCAGAACCGAGTGCTCGTGCCCCGGGATCACCACGGTCCGGCAGTCCGGAAGCGCTGACGCCAGCCAGGGCGCGAGCTCGGCGAGGTCGGATTCGCCGCCGTACAGGCCGAGCACGGGACAGCGCACTGCGGCGATCTGGTCGGCCGTCAGGACGTTGCTGGCAGGGATGTCCCGGCCGAGGGTGGTCTCACGGGCCAGCCGGGCCGCGCCCTTGGCCAGGCGCGCGGTGTTGTGCCCGCGGTGGGTGCTGATCCAGGCGATCGCGTCGGGCTCGTTGTGGGCGAGCTGAGTAACGACGCGGTCCAGGATTCCTGCCAGCTTCACCGCCCAGGCGGCGGTGGCCGGTTCGGACTCGATGAGACCGACGCTCGCCGCCCGCTCGGGGCGCCGGGCCGCGAAGCCGAACGCGATCGTGCCGCCGAAGGAGTTGCCGACCAGATGCACCGGACCGGTCACCGCCAGCCGGTCGAGCAGCGCCTCCAGGTCGTCGATGTTGTGCTCGACCGTGTAGCCCTCGGCCGGGCGTTCGCTGCGCCCGTGGCCGCGCAGGTCGTACATGACGACATCGAGACCGGCGGCGGCGAACGCGGGCGCGACGGTGAAGTAGTAGCTGGCCAGGCTGTCGGTGAGCAGACCATGCACCAGCACCACGGTGCCGATGGCCGGCCGGTCCTCCCGCGGACCGATCCGCTGTACGTGCAACCGGACGGCGCCGGTGTCGACCATCGCCACGGCTCAGCTCGCCTCCCCGGCCTTCAGACCGGCCACGACGTACTCGACCAGCCGTCCGACGGTCAGCTCGATGATCTCGTCGAACTCCATACCGGCGAGGAACTCCGCGAAGTTGACCCGGTCTCCGTACCGTTCCTGGAGCAGCCCGGCCAGGGTGACGAGGTCGATGCTCTCCAGCTCCAGGTCGCGGTTGAAGGTCGTCGTCATGCCGATCTCGACGTCGTCGAGGCCGTACTCGTCCTCCAGGAGCCGCGCCAGCATGTCGGAGAGGTCGGCGAGGACGGACTCCTCGTCGGCGGTGACGGGGATTCGGGGGGTGGGAGCTGTCATCGGGCGTCGTACTCCTTGGTGGTCGGGTTTCCCGTCGTCCATGCCACTGCGTATGTGCGCTCCGGCAGCCGGGGCGGGTTGGCGGCCGGCACGCAGTGCACGGTGTAGGCGCGTTCCAGGCGGCCCGCGACGGTCAGCCGGTCGCCGGCCGGTGTCGCGTCGAGCACGGTGAAGTCCCGTGGCCGGCCGCCGAATCCGGTCCCCTCCGCCTTCGCGACGGACTCCTTGGCAGCCCAGAAACGGGTGAACCACAGGGCCTCGCTCTCGCCGGTGTCGGCCGACAGGCGGTGCAGCAGCGGCAGTTCGTCCCCGTCGAGGACGGCGGCCAGGGCCTGCGGGGGGCGGTCGGTGACCTCCTCGATGTCGATGCCGGGGCCGGGGCCGTGGCCGTGCGGTCGGACGATCGCGACGGCCGCCTCCGCGCAGTGGGCCAGCGAGACGTCCAACGGGGGCAGGACCCGCCCGTGCACGCCGGTGACGTACGGACGGCCCGTCTCGTCGTTGTGCACCCGCAGTTCCGCCGGGAAGACGGGGCCCTCGCCGTGGTCCCACAGCCACTGCCGCACCGCGTCCTTGACCGCGATGCGCCCCAGCAGCCACTGCCGACGTCCGCGCGGCGCGTGCCGCGCGTACTCCGCGCGTTCCGCGCTCCCCAGGGCGTTGCGCATGATCAGCTCCCGGGACGCCAGGTCCGGCCACCTCTCGTGCAGCAGCCGCCAGCCGCCGGGCCGCGGCTCGGACAGGGTGTTGCGCTCCGGGAAGCGCTCGACGGGCCGGGTCTGCGGGTCGTTGTCGAAGCGGCGGTCCTGCCAGCCGTACAGCTCCGCCCACACGGTGCCCCCGGCCCTCAGCTGTACGTCGGCCTCCAGAGAGGTGTCGGTGAGCGAGGTGACGCGCACCAGGCATTCCACCTCCGTGCCCTGCACCGGATGCGGCCCGTAGAACCGCATTTCCCTCATCCCGACGGGGAACACGACGGTGCGCTCGGAACGGGTCGCCATGATCCAGTAGCCGAGGACCTGGCCGACGTTGTCCAGCAGCGCGCCGGGCGCGGAAGGGGTGGTGAGACGTCCGCGCACATGGCGGTCACCGATCGCGGTGAGTTCGCTCACGCCCTGGAACGCCGGGCCGTGGAACATCCACCGCTCGGCGTAGAGCTGGGCAGCGGTGTGGTCCGGGGCGTGCTCGGCTCCGAGATCGGTGGTCCAGGGAGCGGGGGGCGGGGTGGGGTACGCGGGGGCGAGTTCCACGGTGGCGCGTGCCCGCGGGCCGAAGGAGACGGCGAGAAGGCCCGCTCCCTTCGGCGTCACGGTCACGGGCACGTCGACGGACGGGGTGGCGGTGAGCCACTCGTCGAACCGCGCGCCGTGCACGGCGACCGGCAGCCCGCCGGGGACCGTCTCCTGCGCCGCGTCCACGATGTGCTGCACGATCGTCGTGGCCGGGACGACCGGCCATCGGTCGGCGACTTCGGGCCAGCCGGGCCGCTGAGGGAAGAAGCAGTGGTCCAGGAGGTAGGGCATGGTGTCGGGCGAGACGTGGACGGTCGTGGCCCGCGGCCCGGCAGCCGGGGCCGGCGCAGGTGTCCTCGTTCTCGCGGACATGAGGGCGGCCGCCGTGTCCGCGGTCTCGCTCAGCAGGGCGCTCAGCTCGGCGGCCACCGGGGAGCTCTCGACGAGGGAGTCCAGCGGCGACGAACCGGCGGGGACCTGCGCACGCGCGGGTGCCCGCAGCCCGGCCCGCAGCGCGGGGAGCCGCCGGGGCGAGAGGGACACCAGAGCACCACTCAGGTCCAGGTGAACCGGCGGCCGTTGATGCGTGGCCGCCGCCTCGGTGGGGCGCAAGGAGGGCGCCACCGTCGAACCCGCCGTCCACAGCGCGGTGGCCACCCGGCGCAACTGGGCGAGGCCGGTGCGGTGGGGCGAGTTGGCGGCGACCACCAGGTGGTCGCGATCGCCCAGCGTGTCGCTCACGAGGGAGCCGAGCTGACCGGGTCCGACCTGGACGAACACCTGGTGACCGGCCGCGTGCAGGGCCTCGGTCAGCTGCCGGAACCTCACGGGTTCCAGCAGATGCCGGACGAAGAGGGTCCGGATCCCCTTCTCGTCCTCGGGGAACGGCGCTGCGGTCGTGCCGGACCAGAGCGGGGTGTGCGGCGGATGCAGCCGGAACCGGCGGGCGGCCTCCTCGATCGGTCCGAGATGGGGGCGCAGCATGGGGGTGTGGAAGCCCGAGCGGAATGGCAGAACCTGGCTGAGGACGCCCTGGGCGCGACGTGCCCGTACGAAGTCCTCCACCGCCCCCTGCGGACCGCACACCATCGACTGACCGGGGGCGTTGTCATGGGAGAGGACCAGGCCCGCCCGGCTCCCGCCCTCGTCGTGCAGGGCGGCCAGGACGCGCTCGGCGGAGGCCCCGATCGCACCGAAGGCGAGACCGGGGACCGTCAGCGAGGCGGGGTCGAAGGCGGCCATGAACGCGTCGACCTCGTCCCCGGAGTACATCCCGGCCGCCGCCATGGCCGTCCACTCGCCTACGCTGTGTCCGGCGACCGCGTCCGGCACGATCCCGCTGCGGCGCAGCGCCGCGTCGAGGAGGCGGCCGACGGCGACCACGCCGATACCGTGCCGGCCCACGTCGCCGGTCCGATTTCCGCCGACTGCGGGGGCAGGCAGGCCGAAATGGGCGGCCACGTCGTCGACCTGCGGGGTGAACTCGCCCTCCAGCCCCGGAAACAGGAAGGCCAGTCCGCCGTGGCCGACGCCCATGAGGGCTCGGCCGGAACCAGACGTCACCGCGTCCGTGCCAGCCTCGCTGCCGGGCGACCGCGCGGCGGGCCAGGGCGAGCCGTTTGGCGGTCGGGCCGACGATGCCGAGACGGGCGGGGCCCGCCTCCGGGTGCGGGTGGCCGGGGGTGAGGCCGGCGGATCGTACGGTGTCGTCGTCGGCGTCCAGCAGGTCGGCGAGGCGCGCCGGGGAGTCGGCCGCGAGCAGCAGGACGTGCTCGGGCTCGGCGACCTCGAGGACCGGGCGGGCCGGCACGCTCGCGCGGGGCCCGCGGGTGCCCGGGGCCTCCTCCAGCACCACATGTGCGTTGATCCCGCCGAAGCCGAACGCGTTGACTGCGGCCCGGCGAACGGGCCGGTGCTCGGTGGTCTCCCAGTCGGCGGACTTCTCCAGGGTGCGGAACCGGGTGCGGGCGAGGGCGGGGTGCGGGTCCTCGCAGTGCAATGTCGGAAGGAGTGTGCGGTGGTGGAGGGCGAGTGCGGCCTTGACCAGACCGGCGACCCCGGCGGCCGGCATGGCGTGCCCGATCATCGACTTGACCGATCCCAGTACCGCGTCACCGTCCCCGAGACCGAACACCTCGGCGATTGTGGCGAGTTCGGCGCTGTCGCCTGCCGGGGTCGCGGTGCCGTGCGCCTCCAGCAGGCCGACCGAGCCCGGTTCGGCGGGGTCGAGTCCTGCGGCCCGCCACGCCTGCCGTACGGCCTGCGCCTGACCACCGGGCTCGGGGTTCATGAGACCGGCCGCCCGTCCGTCGCTCGCCACGCCGGTCCCCCGGACCACGGCGTAGATCCGGTCACCGGCACGCTCGGCGTCGGCCAGCCGCTTGAGGACGACCACGCCCGTCCCCTCACCGATCAGGATGCCGTCGGCGTCCCGGTGGAAGGGCCGGATGCGCTGGCTGGGCGAGAGTGCGCGCAGCTGGGAGAAGACGCTCCACAACGTGATGTCGTGGCAGTGGTGGACGCCGCCGGCGAGCATCACGTCGCACCGCCCGGAGGCGAGTTCGCCCACGGCCTGGTCCACGGCGACCAGTGAGGAGGCGCAGGCGGCGTCCACGGTGTACGCGGGCCCGCGCAGATCGAGCCGGTTGGCGACCCGGGAGGCGGCGAGATTGGGCACCAGGCCGATCGCGGACTCGGGGCTGTCCGGACCGAGACGCTCGGTGAACGCCTGTCGCACGCTCGCGAGTTGACCTCCCGTCAGGTGCGGGAGCAACTCCGCCAGTGTGCGGACCAGTTGGCCCGCCGTACGGACCCGTTGGTCGAGCCGCACCAGGCCGGGCGTGAGATAGCCGCCCCTGCCCAGTACGACGCCGACCCGCCCCCGGTCGGGAAGGCGATCCGTGCCGCCCGCGTCGTCGAGGGCGGCCGAAGCCACGTGCAGGGCGATGAGCTGGTCGGGCTCGGTGCCGGCCACCGAGTTCGGCATGATGCCGAACCGGGTGACCTCCACCTGCGCGAGCCCGTCCACGAACCCGCCCCGGCGGGCGTAGACCCGGTTCGCGACGGCCGGCTCGGCAGCGGTGCCCGGGTGGTAGTACTCGGCGTCCCAACGCCCGTCCGGTACCGCGCCGATCGCGTCCACGCCGTCGCGCAGGTTGCGCCAGTAGGCGTCCAGATCCGCAGCGCCCGGCAGCAGCACCGCCATCCCCACGATGGCCACCGGCACTTGCCGTGCGGGCGTGACCTGGGTGCCGGGACCGTGCCGGGATGGTGTCACCACGACCGTCACCAGCCCGAGGCGGTGTAGACGACGGCGGTGACGGACTCCTCGCCCCAGGCGAGCTCCCGCAGCAGCGCCGCGGTCCCCTCCTCCGGATCGATCAGCCGGATCCCGCGCCGGGCGTACTCCCGGGCCAGCTCGGCCCCGATCATGCCGGTGTGATCGGCCGAGGGCGCCCAGGGGCCCCAGTGCACCGTCACCGCGCGCCGTCCGGTGCGGGCGGCGAATGCCGCGCCGAGGGTCTCCAGCGCGTCGTTCGCGGCCGCGTAGTCCACCTGGCCGCGATTGCCCAGGACAGCCGATATCGAGCCGAACAGCACGGTGAACGCGGGCGGTGCGGGCAGTTCTTCCAATGCGGTGAGCAGGGCGTCGGCGCCGGTGGCCTTCGTGGCGTAGACGCGGCGGAAGGACTCCGTGCTCTTCTCTGCGATGAGCCGGTCCTCGATCACACCGGCCGCGTGCACCACGCCGTCGAGCCGGCCGTGCTCGGCATGGATCTCCTTCACCGCCTGCAGTACCGCGTCCGGTTCGCGGAAGTCGACCGATCGGTAGCGGGCCCGGCCGCCCAGGGCGGTGATTTCGGCAAGGGTGGCCGCGATCTCCCGCTGGGCGAGCAACAGCTCGGCGGCGCGGTTGATCTCGGCGGGCCTCAGTCCGCCGCGGGCGGCGAGCGCGGCGCGCAGCGCGGCCGGGGTGTCCGCGGACGCGGTGTCCTCGGCCTCCGGACCGTCCGGGGCGGGAGTGCGGCCGAGCAGTTCCAGGCGGCAGTGTGCGGCCCCGGCGAGCACGGCGGCGAACTGGGCGGTGATGCCTCGCGCCCCTCCGGCCAGCAGCACCACCGAGTCCTGGTCCAGTCCGATTGCCGTGGCCTCCGAGGCACCCGCACCGGCCGGTCCGGCGCCCGTGCTGCCGAGCACACCGAGCGGCGCCGCCACCAGCTCGAACCCGTGCCGCCCGGCCGCCGTCCGCAGCACGACCGGCGTCCGGTCCGACGCCACGGCCTCGGCGACCACGGCGTGCGCGAGCGCCGACGGCGAGGCGTCGGCGACCTCGACGAGCCGGGCCACCGTCTCCGGATACTCGTGCGCCACCGTCCGGAACAGACCTCGCAGCCCTGCGGTCCGGGGGTCGGGCGCCTCGCCGTCGGCAGGCCGGACGGCCAGCAGCCATCGCGGGGCGCGTGCCAGGGCGGCCTTCAGCACGGGGAACGAGGCGGGCAGCAAGGGTATGTCGCCGCCCCCGAGGGCTCCCGACCACAGCACGCCGTCCACCGGGCCGTCGGTCGCCGTGAGGACGTGGTCCCGGGCCCGTGTGCCGACCTCGGCGCCGTGGGACGCCAGTCGGGCGGTGACCTCGGGGGCGTCGCCGAGCAGGATCCAGCGGGTGCCCGCGAGAGCGGACGACGGGTCGGTGCGAGCGTCGGCCGGTTCGTCGAGGAGGACCGGGCGCAGGAGGTGCCGTCCGGGGGCTTCGGCGGCGACCGCGTCCGGTCCGGGCTCCACCGCCGCCGGGACGGCGGGCCGCTCGGCCGGCCCGCCCGTCCGCGCGGTCAGCCAGTCGGTCACCGCGGCGGCCGTCCGCGCCTTCGCCAGCTCCTCCAGCGCGTCGTCGTCCAGCGCGGCGAGGTCGGATCCGGCCCCGGCACCCAGGCGCCGGGCCAGTTCACCCGCGATCTCTGCCCGCTTGATGGAGTCGATGCTGAGGTCCGCCTCCAGGTCGAGGTCGGGCTCGATCATGTCGACGGGGTAGCCGGTGCGCTCGCTGATGATTTCCAGGACGACCCGCTGGATGTCGGCCGCTGCGACGGGCGCCACGGCCGCCGGCTCCACGGCGGTGGCGGGCGTGCCCGGCTCCGGTTCCTTCATCGGCGGCTGCGCCGGGGGAAGTTGGGGCACGGCCCGGATCACCTGCGGGGACGCCTGGGGCGGGACGGACTGCGCGCCCGGAGCGGATCCGAGGTAGGTGAGCAGCACGTCCCGTTGGGCGGCGATCATCTCCCGGCTGGTGCGCAGGAATTCGGAGATGAGGGTGTCCTGGTCGGAGGGGGCACTGTGCGGGGAGTTCGTCGTCACCGTCGTCTCCAGGGTCTCCGTGACTCGTCGGGCCGGTGCGAGCGCACCGCTGAGGAGGGCGCCGTCGGCGGTGCGGACCAGTTGTCCGTCGACCGTCCATCCGGGGGGCTTCGGCGCCGGGGTATGTGCCGCGTCCACCGCGTCCCGGCCGCGCAGCAGCCACCCGGCGCGCACCGGCAGCCCCGCGACGGCGAGTTCGGCCAGCGCGTCGAGCCAGCCGCGCAGGCCGCTGCCCGGCCGGGGTTCGCAGGCGACCGCGTGGTGCGGGCGATCGCCGAGGATCTGCCCGACCAGCCGGGTCAGAACCGTGCCGGGGCCGGCTTCGACGAAGACGCGTGCCCCGGCTTCGTACATGGCCTCGATCTGCTCGACGAAGGCGACCGGGGCACTGATCTGTGCGGCGAGTTCGGCCCGCACCGCGTCACCGTCAGCGGTGTACGGGGTGGCCGTGCGGTTGGACCACACCGGGAATTCGGGCGCGTGCAGCGGCCGGGCCGCGAGCGCCTCGGCGAACCGGTCGGAGGCGCCTGCGACCAGCGGGCTGTGGAACGCGCAGGCGACGGGGATGCGCTTGGCGCCGTAGCCGGCCTCGCGCAGCAGCCGGACGGCCTCGTCGACGGCGTCCGTCGGTCCCGAGATCACCGTCTGCCCGGGCGAGTTGCGGTTGGCGACGACAACGCTGTCCGGCGCGGACGTCGTCTTCAGCGCCTGTGCCACGTCCTCGGCGCCGGCCGAGACTGCGGCCATGGTCCCGGGGTCGCCCCCGTCGCCCCCGTCGCCCCGGGCGGACTGCGCGGCCCGGAGGATCGCCGCCGCTCGCTCCGCGCTCAGTTCCAGCAGCGTCTCGGGGGTCAGTGAGCCGGCCGCGCACAGTGCCACCAGCTCGCCGTAGCTGTGCCCGGCGGCCATGTCCGGCTGCACGCCGGCCGCGGTGAGCACGGCGTGCGCGGCGAGTCCAGCGACGCCGAGGACGGGCTGTGCCACGCGGGTGTCGGTCAGCGCGACCCGTTGCCTCTCGCGTTCGGTGTCGTCGAAGGCCGCGGGCGGATACAGGGTGTCGGCGTGGGTGCGGGCGAGTTCCAGATAGCGGCGAAGCTCGGGAAAGGCGATGAACAGGTCGGCGAGCATGCCGGTGCGCTGGCTTCCCTGGCCGGGGAAGAGAAATGCCACCTTGGCGTCGCCCGAATCAGCAGTTCCGGCCCGGTGGATGCCGCGAGCCGGGGCGTGTGCGTCGGGGTCGGCCAGGACCTGCCGCAACTTCTCGACCAGGTCGTCCACGTCCGTCGCCACGATGGCGACCCGGGCCGGGTCCCCGCTCGCGTCCGACCGCCGGGCGGCGCTCAGCGCGAGGTCCTGGAGCCGCCACGACCGGTCCCGGGGCTGGGCGGTTGCGAGGAGCTCCTCCATCGCCCGACGGGTCGCGGCCTCGTCCCGTCCGCGGAACACGAAGAGTTCGGCCGGCCAGGCGTCCAGACCCCGCACGGGCGGTACGCCACCCGCGTGAGCGGCCAGCACCACGTGGAAGTTGGTCCCGCCGAAGCCGAACGCGCTCACTCCGGCGATTCGTTCCTCCGCGGGCGCCGCCCACGGCCTGGCCTCGGTGTGGAAGGCGAAGGGGCTGGTGTCCGCCGCCCAGGCCGGATTGGGAGTCTCGACGTGCAGGGTGGGCGGCCGGACGCCGGTGTACAGGGCCAGCAGCGTCTTGATCATGCCGGCGAGACCGGCAGCACACTTGGTGTGGCCGATCTGCGACTTCACCGAACCGAGCGCGCAGCCGCCCGGCTGTGCCCCGGCGTCGGTGAACACCTCGCTGAGGATGCGCAGTTCGGTGCGGTCGCCGACGACGGTCCCGGTGCCGTGCGCCTCGACGAGACCGACGTCGGCCGGTGAGACGCCGGCGTTGCGATAGGCGCGCTCCAGGGCCGAGCGCTGGCCCTCGGGCCCGGGCGCGGTCAGGCCGAGCGAACGGCCGTCGCTGGAGGCGCCCAGGCCCTTGATGACGCCGTAGATCCGGTCGCCGTCCCGCTCGGCGTCAGCGAGCCGCTTGAGGACGACGCAGGCGATGCCCTCGCCGAGCGCGATGCCGTCCGCCGATTCGTCGAAGGCGCGTGAGCGGCCGGTGGGAGACAGGGCGTGCACGGAGGAGAACAGGACATAGTCGTTGATGCCGTTGTGCAGGTCGGCGCCGCCGCACAACACCACGTCGGAGGTGCCGCCGGCCAGTTCCTTGCAGGCGACGTCCACTGCGGCCAGGGACGAGGCGCAGGCGGCGTCGACGGTGTAGTTGGCACCGCCGAGATCGAGCCGGTTGGCAATCCTGCCCGAGATGACGTTGGCGAGCATGCCGGGGAAGGAGTCCTCGGTGAGTCTCGGGAGCTGGTCGTCCAGACTCGCGGGGACGCGGCCGAAGTACGAGGGCATCACCGCCCGCAGCGTGGCCGCGTTCGACAGGTCGCTGCCCGCCTCGGCGCCGAACACCACGGAAGTGCGGGCACGGTCGAACTCCCGTCCCCCGCTGCCGTATCCGGCGTCCTCCAGAGCGCGCCGGGCGGCCTCCAGGGACAGCAGCTGCACCGGTTCGGTGCTGCCGAGAGAGGTCGGGGGAATGCCGTAGCGCAGCGGGTCGAAGGGGATACGGGGCAGGAAGCCGCCCCATTTGGACGGGGTGGACTCACCATGATGGACGGCCGGGTCCCAGCGCTCGGGCGGGACCTCGCTCACCGCGTCCACTCCGGCGACCACGTTCGCCCAGAAAGCAGGCAGGTCGGGCGCCTGCGGGAACATGCAGGCCATGCCGACGACGGCGACGTCGAGCGGAGCGGGCGCGACCGGCTCCCGTGCCTCGCTCGTCGGGGCCGCCTGCCTCGTCCGCCGGGTGAGATGCTCGGCGGCGCCGGTGGTCACCGACTCGTGCAGTGCCGCGACGGTCGTGGTCGCCGAGCGCAACACGGCCACCTCGCCGGCCATGAACATCCCCTCGGCGAGCTGGCGCCGCTCGTCGACCGGGGTGAGGCAGCCGTCGGCGGATCGGCCGACGCCCTTGCTGGCGATGCGCAGTCGGCCGACGTTGAGCCTCTCCAGTTCCTCCCAGATCCGCCGGTCCGGCACGCCCTCGGCGCGCAACCGGGCCTCCTGGTCGCGGTGGCCGGCGGTGTACGGGCTCGGCACGCACCGCGTCGCGTGCCCCGGTGCCGACTCCAGCAGCGTGGTGCGCTCGGCATCCAGAACCTGCTGCTGGAAGAGCGGCCGAATCGCCCCGCGGTCCACGGCCTCCTCGGTGAACAGATACGCGGTCCCCATCAACACACCGACGGCCGCGCCGCGCGCGGTCAGCGGCGCGGCCAGAGCGGCGACCATCGCCGCCGACCGCTCGTCGTGCACTCCGCCCGCGAAGAACACCTCGAGGTCGTCGGCCTCGTGGCTCTCCAGGAAATCCTCCAGGACGGCCAGTTGGGCCTCCCAGAGCGCGAAACTGCCGCGCGGCCCGACATGCCCGCCGCACTCCGAGCCCTCGAACACGAACCGGCGTGCCCCGGCTTGGAGGAACTGCCGCAACAACCCCGGTGAGGGCACGTGCAGAAACGTCCGGATGCCGTCCTGCTCCAGGGCCTGCGCCTGTGAGGGCCGCCCGCCGGCGATGATCGCATGGGTCGGCCGCACGTCCCGTACCGCCTCCAGCTGGGCGGCACGCACGTCCTCCGGCGCGAAGCCGAGGACCCCGACGCCCCAGGGCCGGCCGTCCACCGCGTCCCGTGCCTCGGTCAGCATGGTCCGCGTCCGCTCGCCGTCCGCCAGCGCCAGGGCGAGGAAGGGCAGTGCGCCGTCCGATGCCACCGCCGCGGCGAAGGCGGGTCCGTCGCTCACCCTTGTCATCGGGCCCTGCGCGACGGGAATCCGGGTGCCGAGCGCCCGGCTCATCGGCGATCCGGGCCGCAGTGCCCGTGCTGCCGTGTCGTCCCGGACTGCGACCAGCATGGTTTCCCGCAACGCGCGTAGCGTCCGACGGACATCGCCCCACCGCTCGGCGAACCGGGAGGCGAGGAAGCCGTCCTGGCCCACCGGGAGCAGTTGGGTACGCGGGTCCCGCCCGCCGAGAAGCGCCGCCACGTCCTGCGGCCCGGCGTCCTCCGCGAGGCCCGGGGCGTCCGGGCCTCGCCGCAGCAGGACACGGTGACCGGCCCGGACGACGGTCTCCGAGCCGTCGATGGTGCGCAGCGCGGCGGCGACCGGTTCGGGCAGTGCCGACTCGGCGAGCAGCGCGAGTTGGCCGTCGAGGACGACGCCGGCCGCTCCGCCGGCCATCGCGGCGGCGGCCGTTCGCGGGCCGATGCCGCCGCACGCCCACACGGGCCGGGTCACCTCGGGCGCGGCGAGGAGCCGCTGGAGCAGGACGAAGGTGCTCAACTCGCCGATCCGGCCGCCGCACTCGGTGCCGCGAGCGATCAGACCGTGCGCCCCGGCGCGTATCGCGTCCCGTGCGTCCTGCGGGCCGGTGACCTCGACGAGCACGCGAAAGCGTGCCGCGAGCGCGGCGATCGTCCAGGCCGCACCTGCTTCCCCGGCCGCCGCTGCGGCCGTGAGCACCACGGTGTGCGGGCCGTCCGGAGCCAGGTCGGCCGGGGCGAGCCGGCAACGCGCGTCGACCCGGACGCCGAATCCGCCCGAAGCCGTGCGCCGCACATGAGCGAGGGCCTCGCGGGCCCTCCGGTCGCCGGGCCCGAGGTCGAGCACGCCCAGACCGCCGGCCCGGCAGACGGCCAGGGTGAGCCCGGCATCGGGCTCACCTAACGGGGTGATGCCGATAATCATGTCTTCGGAACGCAAAACGGAGTTCATCGTTCTCCGAATCAAGGGCGAGACTGCACGGTGGGGGGTTCTGTACAGACGAGAGCTCACCGGCTTCCTGCAGGGAAAAGCCCACCGCGGAACGCCGATATGAAGAGTTGTTCGAAGTGGAGTGAAAGGTAGTGGCCTGGTTACTCACCGGTCAAGGTTCTGGTGAACGATCGACAGCCGCTTTATCGACCCGCCGGTCGCGAGTGGAGGCCGAGGCGGGAGAAGAACGGCTGAATTCTTTTCCGACCAGGCATCGCTCACCAGGGATGTTGCAACTTCCTTTACTGTGCCGCCGGTTGGGGATTGGCTGATTGGGGTGCACGGTGGACCGGGCACGGGCTTCACACGTGTGCTCAAGGGCAGTTGACGGTGACACCACGGGCCGGGCGATGGGGCCCGCGGGACCGGTCGACGCCGCGCAGCCACGGCCGGTGCCCCCGATGACCGCGAGCGCGTCGCCGCGGCCGGGCACACGTTGGCGACGGACACCTCATCAGATCGCCGAGACCGTGCATGATGCCATGCGCCGCGAATCGACATCAGAATGCCAAGCTGCTCCTGTCCACTCGAAATCCCCCAAATGGCAGACTCGCGGAGAATACGCCTACGGAAATCCCTCGCAAAGCGGCACCCATGCCGTCCGCAAGCTCGAGCGGCAGTACCAGAACGCCTGCCGGATATGCGCCCCGGCCCTCCCCTCTCTCCCGGCCGCCTGCCAGGGGCCGAGCGGTCGAGTACCTCGATCAACGAGGTGATGGACCGTCACCATGCCTCCGATTTCGCCATTCCCGCTCGGACGCGGCCCAAGGGCTTCCGGGTTGGGGTTGGGCAAGGCGCCGGATGCCGGTCGGTTTCTGTTCCGTGAGCGTTCAACTCGTGGTTCACGACCGGGCGGTGCGCCGCTCCTAGGGTCCTTGAAGGCTTCGAAGGAAGGACCCATGGACAGACTCCCCGCAATCCGAGCTCGCGGAATCACCAAGTCGTTCGGTGACGTCGTCGCACTCGATCACATCGACCTGGACGTGCCGCAGGGGCGGATCCACGGGCTGGCCGGGCCGAACGGCGCGGGCAAGACGACCCTGCTCGGGCTACTGCTGGGCCTGGCCGTGGCCGACAGCGGCCGTCTGGAGATCCTGGGCACACCGGTCGAGCGGGCCCTCGCCACCCCCGGTGGCGTCGCCGGATTCGTGGACGGGCCCGGCCTCTACCCCTCGCTCACCGCCCGGCAGAATCTCGCCGCGCTGGCCGCGCTGCGCGGCCATGGCGCGCGGACGGCTGCGATCGACGAGGCGCTCGAAGAGGTCGGACTGACCGACGTCGCCGACGACCGGACCCGCGGCTTCTCCCTCGGGATGCGCCAACGGCTCGGACTGGCCGCCGCGTTGCTCAGCCGGCCCCGGCTGCTCGTGCTCGACGAGCCGTCCAACGGCCTCGACCCGGCCGGCAAACAACACGTGCACGGTGTGCTGAACCGGCTCGCGGAGCAGGGCAACAGCATTGTGCTCTCGAGCCACCGCATGGACGACCTCGAGGCACTGTGTTCCGAAGTCACCATCATCACCACCGGACACGTCGTCTTCTCCGGCCCGCTCGGCGAGTTGGCCGACCGTGGACGCGCGCTCGACTACCGGATGCTGACGTCCGATCCGGAGGCGGCTCGCCGGCTGGCCGCCGAAACGGCCGGCATCCGTGTCGTCGACGACACCGGCCCCCGGCCCGACGCCCGGGCACTCGTCGTGCACACCCTGGTGCCTGCTCTCGACGTACTGGTGGACCGGCTCGTGCGAGCGGGCATCGCCCTGCGCGAACTCGCCCCGGTGGTGTCGCCGCTCGAGGCCGCGTTCCTCGCCCTCACCGAGCCGCAGGAGGCCGGCCGATGACCACGCCCGCGTCCTCGCCGTCGCCCTCGTCCTCGGCATCGGCCACGCCCCCGCCGGGGATCCCCGACCCGGCCGCGCCCCCGGCCGTCGCGGGCGACCGGATCACGCAGGACCGTCCCGTCCCACTGCTCCGCGTCTGCCACTTCGAGCTGGTCAAGGTCGTCTCGCAGTGGCGGACCCGGCTGCTGCTCCTCGCCTGCTGGATCGCGCCGGGGCTCTTCGTCGCCGCGGTGAGCCAGCAGAGCACACTGCCCACGGACACGCTCTTCGGCCGCTGGATGCTCGCCACGGGATGGGCCGGCCCCCTGGTGGTGCTCGGCTTCGCGGGCATCTGGGCGCTCCCGCTGCTGACCTCGGTGGTCGCCGGTGACGTGTTCGCCGCCGAGGACCGGCTCGGCACCTGGCGGCACCTGCTGGTGGCGGTCCGGTCGCCGCGGCGGATCTTCGCGGCGAAGGCGCTGGCCAGTCTCGTCGTCATTCTGCTGCTGGTGGTCGGGCTGGCCGGTTCCAGCACGGTCGGCGGGCTGGTGGCGGTCGGCCACCGGCCGCTGATCGGCCTCGACGGCCACCTGCTGGCGCCGGGGGACGCCGCCGGCCGGGTCCTGCTGGCCTGGCTGTGCGTCCTCGCCCCGACCCTGGCGCTCGCGGCGACAGGTCTCCTCGGGTCCGTCGCGCTGGGGCGCTCCCCGATGGGGTTGCTGCTGCCCGCACTGGTCGCCCTGGCGATGCAGCTCGCGCAGATGCTGCCGCTCCCCGTCGGCGTACGCCTCGCCCTGCCCGGCTACGCCTTCATCTCCTGGAACGGCCTCTTCACCGGCCCGGCGCAGGTCGGCCCGCTCCTGATCGGCGTCGTGGTCGGCCTGGTGTGGGCCACGGCCGCGACGGCGCTGGCGTACGCGCTGTTCCTGCGGCGCGACTTCACCAACCCGACCGACGGCGTCCCGGGACGCCGTGCCGTGACCGTCGGGGTCCTGCCGCTCGCCGCGCTGCTCGCGGTGATGGTCGTGACCGTGCGGACGGCGACCGGGGCGACGGGCTCCGGGATCGATCAGGAGAAGGTGCAGCGCTCCGTCGCCACCGCCTTCGCCCACCTCTACCGCGTGCAGACCGGGCAGCTCAACCGCCCCGACGTCACCGAGGCGCAGCTCAAGGCCACGGCGGCGTGCGACAAGGGCGGCAGCACCGCCGACCCGGAGGGGTCGGGCAACGACTGGCGCTGCGTCGTGTCCTGGCACCTCCCCGGCGTCGAGGCCGCGGGCACGGCCCTCTACCAGCTCGACGTCACCACAGACGGGCGGTTCGTGGCCGACGGCGACGGACCGAAGGAAGTGAACGGCTACTTCCTGGTGCGGACCCCGACCGGGGACGCACCGAACCCCCTGTGGCAGTTCGACGGCAATGTCGAACTGCTTCCCGCGACCCCGAAGGGATGACTCCATGCAGGTCACACGCCGAAGGCGTGCGGAGAGAGACCGATCCGGAGCGCGTGTCGGACGCCTCGTCCGCCGGGCCCCGCTGATCACGGCGGGCGTCACCGCGACCGCCGTCGCCGCCGCGGGCCTCGCCTTCGCCCAGACCGACCAGTTCGGCACCGACCGGGTCGGCCAGACGACCGCCCGGGGCCAGGTCGTCTCCAGCGACCAGTACATCGCGCCGTACGGCGAGCGCATGGTCGTGAACAACGGCAAGATCATGTCGTCGTCCGTCAGCCCGGACGGCACCCACCTCGCGGCCTCGGTCGCCGACGGTGGCGCGGCGCTGGCCATCATGGACCTGAAGAGCTGGAGGGTTCAGCAGGTCGTCGGCAGCTCCGCGTCCTCGCAGCCGCGCATCGGCGGCAACGACGTGGGCCAGGAGGGCCCCACGTACTCGCCCGACGGTTCGCAGCTCTGGCTGGGCCGGATCGACGGCTACACCAGGTTCACCGTGCGCGCGGACGGCAGCGTCGCCGCCCCTGTCGTCGTCAAGATCCCGGCGGACGGGCCGAGGCATGCGCTCGTGGGCGGGGCCGTGTTCTCGTCCGACGGGTCCACCGTGTACTCCGCGGTCAACGGCCAGAACCGGGTGGTCGCCATCGACGCGGCCTCCGGTGCGATCCGGAGCAGCTGGGCCGTCGGCAACGCTCCGCGTGACATGCTCATGATCGGTTCCAAGCTCTATGTGAGCAACGAGGGCGGGCGCCCGGCGAAACCCGGCGACACCACGCTCAACTCGTACAACACCCAGGTCCCGGCCGATCCGGTGACCGCGGCCACCACGAGCGGCACGGTGAGCGTCATCGACCTGGCGAACCCGGAGGCAGGCGTCGGGAGCATCCGCGTCGGTCTGCACCCGACCGCCCTGTACGCCAAGAACGGGGCCCTGTTCGTCACCAACACCGCCACCAACGACGTGTCGGTCGTCGACCTCCGCAAGAACAAGGTCGTGCAGACCATCGCCACGCAGCCGTGGCCGGAGGCGTCGGTGGGCTACGAGCCCGACGCGGTGACGCTCACCGACGACGGTCGCCTGCTGGTGGCGCTGGGCCGCGCCAACGCGATCGCCGTCTACCGCTACACCTCCCCACAGGAGCCGGTCGGCTACGTCGGCCTGCTCCCGACGGACTACTTCCCGGCGGAGATCGCCGCGGTCGGCAAGCAGATCGTGGTCTCCAACACCCGCGGCATCGACGCCCGCCGCCCCAACAACCCCGCCGGGCACGGCACCCACGACACGACGTCGAGCCTGCAACGGTTCACGCTGCCCTCCGACCGCGTCATCAGGTCCGAGACCAAGAAGGTTTTCCGGCAGAACGGCTGGAGCAACGGCTCGGTCGAACTGACCCGGGGCAAGGGCGGCGGCAAGACGAAGGCCGTACCGGTCCCGGCGCGGATCGGCGACCCCTCGACGATCAAGCATGTCTTCCTGATCGTCAAGGAGAACCGGACCTACGACCAGGTCTTCGGCGACATGCCGCAGGGCAACGGCGATCCGGCACTGGCGGAGTTCGGTGAGAACGTCACGCCGAACCAGCACGCGATGGCCCGGCAGTTCGGGCTGTACGACAACACGTACGACATCGGCACGAACTCCGCCGAGGGCCACAACTGGCTGATGCAGGCGGACAATCCGGAGTACACGGAGTCTTCGGCCGGTGAGTACAAGCGGAGTTACGACACGGAGGACGACGCCCTCGGGCACCAGCGGACCGGCTTCCTGTGGACCGGCGCGCAGGCGGCCGGCAAGTCCGTGCGGAATTTCGGCGAGTTCCAGAGCTTCCTGACCAAGCCGGCGGACGCGACCTGGCAGAACCTGTACTGCGATGCCAGGAACATGGCGGCGACCGGTCAGGACACCGCCTACCCGCTCCACTCGTCCTCGCCGATCCCGTCGCTCAACGACGTGTCGGTGCCCGGCTACCCGATGTTCGACACCAGCGTCCCGGACGTCTACCGGCACCAGATCTGGAAGCGTGACTTCGAGAGGAACGGGCCGGCGAACCTGAACATGTTCTGGCTCTCCAGCGACCACACCGGCGGGCCGGCGAACGCCCCGGCCCAGGTCGCGGACAACGACCTCGCCACCGGCAGGATCGTGGACGAGATCTCGCACAGCAAGTACTGGAAGGACTCGGCGATCTTCATCCTCGAGGACGACTCCCAGGCCGGCCTCGACCACGTCGACGGCCACCGTGCGTCGATCCAGATCATCAGTCCCTGGGCCCGGCACGGCGTCGTCGACAGCCGTTACTACTCCCAGATCACGGTGATCCGGACCATCGAGCAGATCCTCGGAATCCGCCCGATGAACCAGAAGGACAGCGCGGCCACCCCGATGCGCACCGCGTTCACGCAGAAGGCCGACCTCACCCCGTTCACGGCGCTGCCCAACCGGACCCCGCTCACGGACGGGCTGAAGACCCCGCCCTCGTGCGGCGTGGACACCCCGGCGCCGCAGAACCCGCGTGCGGCGGCCGTGCCGTCCGCGAAGGTTCCGGCGCAGATGCGGGCGGTCGCGGCGACGTGGGACGCCTGGAAGTCGGGTCAGCGGCTGACCGGGCCCGGCGTCCGGCCCGACGCCGCGAACCCCGCGCAGATGAACCACTTCACGTGGTACCAGTCGCACGAGTGGAAGAAGCCGTACCCCGGCGAGGACCGGATCGTCGCGCCGCAGGAGGTGCCGGGCGCCTATATCCCGGCGGCGGAGTCCGACGGCTGACCCCGCTGGTCATACCCGGACGGTCGCAACGGCCCCGCCCCGGTCCCGTCGGGGCCGGGGCGGGGCCGTTGCGTCGGGTGACGGGCCGTCCGGCACCCGCGCCGTCCCCGATCAGGACCGTGCCGTCCGCGGCCCGTACCCATGCGGTCGGGGTGGCCACCGGCCCCGGTCGCCGACTGCCGAGCGGTGCGTGCCGTGGTCCGAGGCATCGCGTTCCCCACCGAACCCGAGAGGTCCGCCCGAGCGGGCCGGTCCTGGTGGCGGGGTGAGAAGACCCGCATACGGCCGGACTCAGCCCAGCGTCCTGTCGAGGTTGAACGCGGCACTGATGAGTGCCAGGTGGGTAAATGCCTGGGGAAAATTGCCGATTTGTTCGCCGGTACGGCCGATCTCCTCCGCATACAGCCCGAGGTGGTTGGCATAGGTGAGCATCTTCTCGAAGGCGAGCCGGGCCTCGTCGACGCGGCCGGCTCGTGCGAGCGCCTCCACGTACCAGAACGAGCAGATCGAGAACGTCCCCTCCTCACCTCGCACCCCGTCGGGACTGCTGCGTGGGTCGTAGCGGTAGACCAGGGAGTCGGACACCAGCCCCTCGCCGAGGACGTCCAGCGTGGAGAGCCATTTCGGGTCGGTCGGGGAGATGAACTTGGCCAACGGCATCATGAGGACGGCGGCGTCGAGGACGTCTTCGCCCTCGTGCTGGACGAATGCCTTCCGCTCGGTGGACCATCCGCGCTGCATGATGCGCCGGTAGATCGCGTCGCGGGCGTGGGCCCAACGGGACATGTCCGCGGGCAGGCCCCGGCGGGTCGCGATGCGCATCGCCCGTTCGATCGCGACCCAGCACATCAGCTGCGAGTACAGGAAGTTCTGGATCTTGCCACGGGTCTCCCAGATTCCCTCGTCCGGCTGGTCCCAGTTGTCGCAGACCCAGTCGACAAGGGTTCCGACGGAGTCCCAGTGCTCACTGGAAAGCGGTGTTCCCCACTTGTCGTAGAGGTAGAGCGAGTCGATGAGGGCCCCGTAGATGTCCAGTTGGAGCTGCTTGACGGCGTTGTTGCCGATCCGGACAGGAGCCGATCCCAGGTGGCCCTCCAGGTGAGAAAGCTCCTGCTCGGGCAGTTCGCTGCGGCCGTCGATGCCGTACATGATCTGCAACGGGCCGCTGGAACAGCAATTCTCGAAGCAGATGTTTCCGGACAGAAAGCGCACGAAGGCCTCGGCCTCGTCGGTGAACCCCAGCCTGAGCAGCGCGTAGATGCAGAACGCGGCGTCCCTCACCCACACGTATCGGTAGTCCCAGTTGCGCTCGCCGCCGATCTGCTCGGGCAGGCTGGTCGTAGGGGCGGCCACGATGGCGCCGGTCGGTGCGTAGGTGAGGAGCTTGAGGGTGAGCGCGGAGCGGTGCACCATCTCCCGCCAGCGCCCGCGGTATCGGGAGTGCGAAAGCCACGTACGCCAGTACCGCGCCGTGGCACCGAACAGTTCCTCCGCCTCCAGCACGGCACAGGACCGCGGCTCGACCCTCCCGCCTATCCTGTCGAGCGCGAAGACCGCGGTCTCGCCCTCGTTCAGTGTGAAGGAGGAAACGGCGTCCCGACCGTCGATCTCGACCGCAACGCTGGACGTCAGCGCCAGGGTGAGATCCGGGGAGTCGAACACGGTATGGCCCTGTTGCGTACTCACTGTGTGCGTGGACCGACCGTAGTCGAACCGGGGGGCCACCCGTACGGCGAACGGCATCGACCCGCGCACGCAGAGAACCCGCCTGATCAGACGGTGGCGGTCGGCCTCGCGCGAATCGTCGACGACCGGCATGAAGTCCTGGACCTCGCCGACGCCGTTGTCCGCGAAGAACCGCGTGATCAAGATGTTGGTGTCGGGAAAGTAGAACTGCTTCGTCCGGGCGGGGACGTCCGGCGCGAGCTCGAAGGACCCACCACGGTCGGCGTCCAGGATCGACGCGAAGACACTGGGCGCGTCGAAGCGCGAGCAGCAGTACCAGTCGATGGTGCCGTTCGTACCGACGAGTGCGGCGGTACGAAGGTCACCGATGAGTCCGTGCTCGGCTATGGGCATGTAGCGTGGCGCGTCGGCCCTGCAGGGGCGGAGGCTGTCACCGGTGATCATGTGACCTCCCCGGTGCTGGGGAGCGGGAGCAGTTGGCTTCAGGCTACCCCCGAGCCCCGGAGGGCAGCGAACGCGCCACCGGAACCCGCCCTCCCGCGCCACCTGTACGGTCCGCGGCCGATGCACCGCACTGGGCCTCCGCGGTGTGACCCTCCCCCGGAAGGCCGTCACACACCCTCCTGACCTGCGTCTTCAGGTTGGCGGAGGCCCACCCGGTTCACACCGTGCGCGGAATCCGCTGCGCACGGCCGTGGAGCCGGAGCGCCGTGATGAACTCGACGATGCCGACCACGACCAGCCACCAGCCGGCGACCAGGGTGAGCACGGCGATCGAGTTGAACGGCGAGGTGATCAGCACGATACCCGCGATCAGGGTGACGACACCGAGAGCGGCCTGCCAGCCGCGCGCGGGCATGGTGGGATCGTGAATGGCGGCCAGCGTATGGGTGATCCCGCGGATCAGCCAGCCGATGCCGATCCACAACGCGAGCAGCAGGACCGACTCCAGCCGGCCCCGGAAGCAGAACAGGCCCAGCAGGATCGACAGGGCCCCGCTGATGAAGGCAAGGACACGCAGCGAGGTCGCCTTGTGCGTGCCGAAGGCGGCCGCGAGCTGGAGCGCGCCGCTGAGAATGAGGTAGATGCCGAAGAGGATCCCGGCGACCAGCAGGGACGGGCCCGGCCAGGCCAGGATCACGATCCCGAGGATCAGGGAGGCGATGCCGGTGATCAGGACGACCTGCCAGGCGGTGCGGGCAAGGTGGTGCAGGAGCCCCTCGAAGGGTGGCTCCTGGTAACCCGGGTGCGCTTTCGGCGCGTGCACGTCTCCCGTGGCGTGGGCGTGGCGGTCCTCGTGTTCCGGTCCCCGGGGGGAGCCGCTCGGTACGTCGGTCATGATCCATGCTTGTACCGGGCACGGGCGCCACGCCACCCCTGCCGGTCCACCCGGCTGACGGCGGAGACACGGACCGCCGCCCGTACGGGGGAAGCGGCGAGGCGCTCGCCCCGTTCGCGGCCCGGGAAGTTCCGCGCACCGGGCCGGCCCGCCCCGGCCGCTCCTCGCAGTGGCACGCCCGCCGCGTCCTCGGCGCGTCGCCCGGCGCGTCGCCGAGGACGACCCCGCCGCGCGCCGAGGACGTCATGGCCGCCCGTACTCAGCGCGGGCCGGACGGGGCGGACCGGGTCCTGAAGGAGTGCAGTCGGGCTACGGCAAGGGTCTGCTCCGCCTCGTACGCCTCGAAGGTGCCGACGTGCCGGAAGCCGAGGCGGGTGGCGAGCTTCAGGGAACGCTCGTTGGCCGTCTGGGTCACCACCAGGACCGGTTGGTCGGGCAGTTCGTCGGCGGCGGCGCACAGCACGGCCGTGGCCGCCTCGGCTGCCAGCCCCGCACCCCAGCTTCCGCGCCGGAGCAGGTAGCTCAGCTCCAGTTCCCCGCCTTCCTCGGTGACGTGTCCGGGAAGGTCGGCGGATCGGCGGTCGAGTACGAGCGTCCCGATGAACCGGTCGGTGTCCTTGTCGGCGATGACGTAGGTACCGGGCTTGCCTGCGACGGCGCTGATGCCGTTCGCGCCGAAGTACTGTTCGACGGCGCTGCGGGGCCGCGGGCCGCCGAGGTGCGCGCGGACCTGTGGATCGGTCTGGAGCTCGATGAGGCCGTCGATGTCGGCGTCCTGCGCTCTTCGCAGCCGGAGACGATCAGTGCTGATCTCAGTGGCGGACAGCATGGGCAATGCGTTCATGAAGCCCATTGTCCGGGCTCGCGCGGATCGGGCCGGCTGCCTCGCGGGGCGACCGGGCTCCGGCCGGATCCCGTGTCATGCCGGCGGCCTCGGGGTCGCCTCCGAACGGAGGACCGGGCGCTGGGAGCAAACTCACGCATGACGATCACCCGGACCGCTCCCGCCGTCACCGCCAAGAAGCACGGGAGGACGGGGCGCGGGCCATCGGGCATCGCCGATCGTCCGCAGGTCCGCTGTCTGCCCGATACGCAGTTGCGGTGTGTGATGAGGTAGCGGTCGGTTCCGGTCACACTCACCGGGTGAACGGCTTGAGATCAGGAGGAGTTCGGGATGGGCGAGGGGTTCTCACGCCGTACGCAGAGCCGGTGGGGCGAGGGCGCTGCGCTGAAGGAGGAAATCGTCCGGGCCGCGGCGCGGATGCTGATGGAGTCCGGCCGGGAGCGGGATCTCTCGCTGCGGGCGGTGGCGCGCGAGGTCGGCATCTCGGCTCCCAGTGTCTACCTGCACTTCAAGGACCGGGCGGAACTGGTGGCGACGGTGACACAACGGGCGTACGCGCGGCTGGCCGCCGAGCTGCGGGATGCCTGGACGGGCGGGAGCGAGACAGGTCCGCGCGCCGCGTTGCGCACGCTGGCGCGGGGGTACTGCGGCTTCGCGCTGGACAACCCACGGGCCTATCGGTTGATGTTCGGCATCGAGCGGATCGAGGTGTCGCGGGACGAGGCGGCGTCGCATCCGCTGTGGACGGTGCATGCCGTGTGGGCCGACGCGGTGGCGGCCTGTCACGAAGCGGGCGAGGGCCCGGCCGCCCCGGAGCGGGCGACCGCCCTGCTGTGGGCGTCGGTGCACGGGCTGGCGGCGATGGCGGTGGCGATGCCATCGAGCACCGGACCAATGCCGCCGAGCAGGCCATGGCCGCCGCCCGCAACCTCCTCCACCCCGAATCCGCCCGGCCGTTCGCCCCGGTCCCCTACTTCTGGTCCGACCAGCACGGGACCAAGATCCAGGCATACGGCCACCTCCGTGGCCACGACGAAGCACGTGTGGTGGAGGGCGATACGGCGCGGGGCCGGTTCCTCGTCGCCTACCGCACCGGTCGCCGTCTCACCGGTGCCCTGTCCGTAGGTATGCCGCCCAAGGTGCTGCGCCGCCGACGGACCGCCATCGCCGCCGGGGCCGACTGGCGGGAGGCCCTGGCGGCGGCCCCCGCCACCTGACCTCTGGGCCCGATGCGCGCCGGGGGGCGGGGCCGCGGATGCGTGTACGGTGTGCGCCGCCTCGCACGGGCCGCGGGCAGCTGCCGCGGCGACCGCGTCGGCGCGGCTCGGCATGGACGCCGAGTCGCGCCGTCCGATGTGCCGGGTGCGGCACCGTGGGCCGGCTTCGTCAGACCTTCGCGCGATCGCTGATCCAGCGGGCGGCGAGCAGGCCGGAGGCGGTGGTGAGGACGGCGGCGGCGACGACGGTGGCCCTGAGGCCGAGTACGTCGGCGAGGACACCGGCGACGAGGGCCCCGGCGGCGTAGCCGATGTCGCGCCAGAAGCGGTAGGCCCCGAGAGCGTTGGCACGCCAGGCGGGGTGTGCATGGTCGCAGACCGAGGCGATGAGGGCGGGGTAGACCAGGGCGGTGCCGAGGCCGAGGACGACGGCGGACAGAACCCCGGCGAGCAGCGGGTGGTCCAGCAGGGCGAGGACGAGCACGAAGCCCGCGGCCTGGACGAGCATGCCGACGACGATCGGGGTTCTGCGGCCGATGCGGTCGGCGAGGTGGCCGGTGGGGATCTGGCCGATGCCCCACACGATCGGGTAGAGGCCCTTGATCAGGCCGACGGCGGCAAGGCCCAGGCCGTGGTCGGTGAACAGGAGGGGGAAGACACCCCAGGTGAGACCGTCGTTGAGGTTGTTGACGAAGCCTGCCTGGCTGGCGCCGCGCAGGGATCGGTGACGCCAGGAGGTGCGGGCGAACGTGGTTGCCGGGCCGGTGCTCTCGCCGGTGGGCAGGGGCCCGGGGTGCCGGGCCAGTTCGAGAGCCGCATGCGCGGCGGTGTCCCGTACGACGAGGGCCAGCGCCAGACCGGCGGCGACGAAGACGGCGCCGATGAGTTCCGGGACGGGACGCAGGCCGTAGCCGGTGGCGAGGTAGCCGGTGAGCAGGGCGGTGGCGCCGACGGCGGTGTACCCGGCGGCCTCGTTCAGGCCGGTGGCGAGTCCGCGCCGGGCGGGCCCGACCAGGTCGATCTTCATATTGACGGTCATCGACCAGGTCAGGCCCTGGTTGAGGCCGAGCAGGACGTTGGCGGCCACGATCCAGTCCCAGGACGGCGCCCACGCGAGGACGAAGGGGACGGGGACGCCGATCAGCCAGCCCGCGATGAGCAACTGCTTGCGGCGGAAGCGGGCCGTCAGGGCCCCGGCGGCCAGATTGGTGAGTGCCTTGGTGAGGCCGAAGGCGACGATGAAGGAGAAGACGGCGAGGTCGCTGGTCAGGCCGAAGGTGTCGGTGCCGATGAGCGGCACCGTGGTGCGCTCCAGGCCCACCAGGCCACCGACGGCGACGTTGACGCAGACCAGGAGGAAGAACTGGACCCCGTTCTCCCGCAGGCCCAGACGGACCGGCGGCCGGCCGGCGGGGGCGCCGGGAACGGCGGGGGCCGCGGGGGCGGCGGATACAGGGGTGGGCTTCACGTCGGATGTCCTCCGCGTCCGTGACGAGGTGGTGGCTGCGGGGCGGCGGGGACGCGGGCGCCGGATCGGCTGCGTCCGGGCATGTGCCGCGTGCGTGTGGTGGTCGACCTGCCGCAGGCGGACGGCCGTGGTGCCGTCCCGTTCGGGGTGCCCCGGCCGCTGTGGCCCGAGGGCACCCACGAGGAAGAATACCCCGGTGGGTATATGAGGCCGAGCCGGAAGGCGTCGGGCACCCTGTGACCCGGGATACCCCCAGGGGTATTTGACTTGACTGCGCCATGCGCTTACGGTCGAGCATATAAATACCCAGGGGGGTATTGAGAAAGGGATGCCTCGATGCGTGATGCAGGTCCGGACGGCCTCGCGGCAAAGCCGGCTCGCGTCGCACGCTCGTCATCGGCGTACGCGGATCCGGCGCGCACCCGGCCGGCCGCGCTCCGGGGCGCCCGGGGCCCCGCCACCCGCCCGGTGACGTCCCCGGCGATCCGTCCGGCGACCGACCCGCGCACATGAGCCGCGCCGACGGAGACCGAAGCGCCCGGGGCAGCGGAACTCCTCGCCGCCCCCGGGACGGGCGGCACCCCGGTCCGGGCCTCCCACCGGCCCGGGAACACACGCACGGCGCACGCCGCGCCCCCGCCACCACCTCGCGCACCCGCCCCCCGGGAAGCGCGTACCGCACGAAGGGATTGCCGTGTTCTTCACCCAGTACTACCTGGACTGCCTGTCGCAGGCGTCGTACATGATCGCCGATGAGAAGACCGGCCGGGCGGTGGTCGTCGACCCGCGTCGGGACGTCTCCGAGTACCTGGCCGACGCCTCTGCGCACGGCTTCACGGTGGTCGGCGTCATCAACACGCACTTCCACGCGGACTTCGTCGCCGGTCACCTGGAGATGGCGGACGAGACGGGCGCCTGGATCGCCTACGGCCGCCGCGCGGAGACCGAGTACCCGATCCGCAAGCTCGACGAGGGCGAGCGGATCTCCCTGGGCGATGTCACCCTGGAGATCATGGAGACGCCCGGGCACACCCCGGAGTCGATCAGTGTCCTCGTGTACGAGCACGCCGACGACACCGTCCCGTACGGCGTGCTCACCGGCGACGCGCTGTTCATCGGGGACGTCGGGCGCCCCGACCTGCTCGCCTCCGTCGGTGTCACCGCCGAGGCACTGGGCGCGATGCTCCACGACAGCGTGCAGAACAAGCTGATGGGGCTCGCCGACGAGGTACGGGTCTTCCCCGCACACGGCGCCGGCTCGGCATGCGGCAAGAACCTGTCGACGGAGAAGCAGTCGACCGTCGGCGAACAGCGGGCCACCAACTACGCCTGCTCGCCGATGAGCCGTGAGGAGTTCGTCGCGCTCGTCACCGCCGGCCAGTCCGCCGCGCCCGGTTACTTCGCCTACGACGCGGAGCTCAACCGCAAGGACCGGACCCGCTACGACGCCTCGGCGGCGCCTCGCCCGCTGACGCTTGCCGAGTTCGCCGAACTGCGGGATGCCGGCGCGGTCGTGGTGGACGCACGCGGCCCCCAGGAGTTCGCGGCCGGGCATCTGCGCGGCGCCGTGAACGTGCCCGCGGACGGCCGGTTCGCCGAGCAGGCGGGCACCGTGCTCGCCCCGGCCGACGAGCTTGTCGTCATGGCACCGCAGAACCGGGAGGAGGAGGTCGTCACCCGGCTCGCCCGGATCGGCTTCGACCGGGTCGTCGGCTACCTGCGCAACCCCGAGGACGCCCTGGAGGAACTCGACGAGGTCACCCCGGCCAGCCGGATGACCGCCGCGCACCTGCGCACCGCCCTCGCCGGCGACAACCCTCCCGTCGTCGTGGACATCCGCAACTGCGGCGAACGCCAGGCGAGCGGCTTCATCGAGTCCGCCCTGCACATCCCGCTCGGCGAACTCCCCCGTCGCACGGACGAACTGCCCGCCGACCGGCCCCTCGTCGTGCACTGCGCCGGCGGACACCGCTCCTCCATCGCGGCGAGTCTGCTGCGCCACCGGGGCTTCCGGGACGTCTCCGACATCCTCGGCGGATACGCCGCCTGGGCCCTGTCGGTGGACGCGACCGACGCGGCCGGCCCCCTCGGCGCCTGACCACCCCCGCTCGTCCCGGGCCCCGTCGACCGCGGGGCCCGCCGACCCGGACATGCCTCGGGGTATGTCCGAGCCCGAAAGGAACCCCCGTGAACACCACCCCCGCGCCCGCCGCCACGATCGCCCCCGCCGTACTGCACCGGCTCCTCCAGGAAGGACGGGCACCACGTCTGCTGGACGTGCGCACGCCCGGTGAGTTCCGGACGATGCACATCCCCGGCTCGTGCAACGTGCCCCTGGCCACCCTGCGGGAGCACCGGGCAAAGCTCCTTGCCCACCTCGACGAGGACGTCGTGCTGGTCTGCCGTTCCGGCACGCGCGCCGGCCAAGCGGCGAAGATCCTGGCCGAGGCAGGTCTGACCGGTCTCCCTGTGCTGGACGGCGGCATCGTCGCGTGGGAGACGGCCGGCGCGCCCGTCGACCGGGGTACCGAGCGGTGGGACATGGAGCGTCAGGTGCGGCTCGTGGCCGGCTCGATCGTGCTGACCACCAGCCTCGTCGGGGTGTTGGTGCCGGGCGTGCACCTGATCGGCACCGCGGTCGGCGCCGGCCTGACGTACGCGGCCCTCAGCAACTCCTGCGCCATGGGGGTCATGCTGTCCAAGCTGCCGTACAACCGTGGGCCCCGCCCCGACATCCGCAAGGTGATCGCGCAGCTGAGCACCTCGTGACCGACCCGGTCGCTCGCCACCGGAGCCGTGCCCGAACGAACCCCGGGGCGCCCGGGGCGTGAGCCGCGTCCTCGCGTGCCCGGGGAAGCGGCGGCGTCGCCCCGCAGGAGTGGGCCCGTGGTCACCCCCGCGGTGACCGCAACCCGCAGGTCGGCGGTGGGTCGGCCCGCCTGCGGGGTCCCAACGACCGGCCGCTGTGCGGTGTCGGGCCGCGTCGAGGGGTTCGGCGGCCTCGGTCGGGATGACGCGCGAGAGCCCGCGGGAGGCGAGCGGCCCTCGGAACGGTTTCCGGATCGCCGGGTCGGCCAGATTCACCCCGCGTCGACGCCGAGGCCCGGAGCAATCTGCCCCGGGGCGCGGCCCTCGGGGACCAGACGATCGTGGGAATCGGCGAGGCGTATGGCGTATCCCCGGCGCAGGCGCTGCCGCACCGGCACCCGCGTACCGGCAACATCGTGATCCCCGGCTCCGTCGCCCCCGACCACGTCCGGCAGGACCTGGAGTCCTTCGGCTTCGAGCCCACCGACGGCGACATGGCCGCTCCACGGCCCTCCACCGGGTTCTGCGCACCGGCCCGGATCCCTGCATCCTCAACCGACCCCCGAACTCCCCGACGTGTCGGTCCGCCACGGGCAGGGCCTCCGGGGAGCCGATACCACCGCAGCAGCTCCACAGCCTCGACGAGGGGAACGCGTCATGCAGATCGATCTCTCCGGCCGCACTGCTCTGGTCACCGGATCCACCCAGGGCATCGGCCATGCCATCGCCACCGGTCTGGCCCGCGCGGGCGCCCGCGTCGTCGTCAACGGCCGAGGGGTGGAACGCGTCACGGAAGCCGTCCGTACCGTGCGCGCCGCCTCCGGAAGCGACGACGTGACCGGCGCCATCGGCGACCTGGCCACCGAGCACGGCGCCACTGCCGTGCTGGAGGCCGTGCCCGTGCTCGACATCCTCGTCAACAACCTCGGTATCTTCGGCTCCACCCCTCCGCTGGAGATCGACGACGCCGAATGGCGCCGCTACTTCGAGGTCAACGTCCTCTCCGCCGTCCGGCTCATCCGCGCCTGTCTGCCCGCCATGAAACAACAGGGCTGGGGGCGCGTCCTCAACCTCGCCAGTGACTCGGCCGTGGTCGTACCCGCCGAGATGATCCACTACGGCACGACGAAGACCTCGCTGCTCGCCGTCAGCCGCGGCTTCGCCAAGGAAGCCGCCGGCACCGGTGTCACCGTCAACTCCGTCATCGCCGGCCCGACCCGCACCGGCGGTGTGGAGACGTTCGTCCGCCAACTCGTCGGCGACGCGCTGCCGTGGGACGAGGCACAGCACGAGTTCATGGTCAGGTACCGTCCCCAGTCCCTGATCCAGCGGCTCATCGAGCCCGAGGAGATCGCCAACATGGTCGTCTACCTCGCCTCGCCCCACGCCTCCGCCACCACCGGCGGCGCCCTGCGCGTCGACGGCGGCTACATCGACTCCATCCTGCCCTGAGCCCGGCGCCCGCCGACGTGTCCACCACGCCGCCGGGCGCCACCCGCGGCTCCGGCCCGCGACCGGACGGTCCCGGACGAGGAACGGTCCGGTCGCGGGCCGGCGGCTGCGAACGGGACGGCCGACCGCACCGGCCGACCACGGGGGTGCCGCCTCCGGACCCGGCGGCCGTCGCTCGCCGCGGTCATCGCGTGCCCGCTCCCCTGCCCCTCGTCCGGGAGGCGTGACGGTCGTCGGCGTCGAACACCGCCAGGGACCGCGCCCCCGGCAGAAGCGCTTGCTCCAGGGGACGCAGGACCGCGTCCTCCAGACCTCCCACCGCTTCGGCGAGCTCCTCCGCGGCGTCCCGGGCGATCTCCTCCGCCACGGCGCCCACCGGGATGCGGGGGCCCAGCTTGCTGACCGCGGCGGCCGCGCGTGCAGGCGTGAGGAGGGCCGTGGCCTGGGCCAGGAGCCAGCCGGGCACCCCGGCCGCTCCCTGCGGCGGTGGCAGATACGGACGTGCGCCGTCGAACCGCTCGTCCTCGGCGAAGGATTCCTGCTTCACCTTGAGCAGCGGGCGCATGCCCGTACCCGCACGATCCGCCTCAGGCCATGCGCCGGCCGGTTTGAGGACGTAGCCCTCGGCGAGATTGTCCGCAAGTCCGGGCAGCCCGAAGAGGGCCGGAACTCGTGTGGGGAAGGCGGGCGGCAGGTCCTGAAGCCTCGTCAGCGCCCCGTGCCCGAGTGCGGGAGGGCAGACGAGGCCCGCTGCGCCCGCGGCTTCGCGCACGGCGCGGTCGGAAACCCAACAGCAGTCCCCGGCCCTCTCGACGGTGGCGTCGAACGGCATCCAGTGCAGGCCCGGCGCGTACCACACGCCCGTCTGCACGGGCTCGACCCCGGCAGTCGCAGGGACCTCCGGATGCGGGTAGCAGCCACCGGCCAACTCGCCGTAGATCGTCACCACCTCGGCACCATCCCCCGGCACCCCGCGTACCGCCGAGGCGAAACGGGCCGCCGCCACCGACAGCACCGGCCAGATCCGGCTCACGCCGAAGAAGCCGTCCAGTGCGTCGCTGCCCAACAGCTCGCGCCGCTTCGCCGGACGGACCCCCGAGCCGTCGCACACCACCGCGAAGTGCGCGCCGTGCACCTTTTCCACGGCGACCCACTCCTTCACCCCGGACACGCCGAGCCGTGCCCTCGCGGGGACCTTGGGATAGGGCCGTAGTACGGAACCGTCGGGCGCAATGTCGGACACAGGGAGGATCATCACCGGTCGCCCGGTGCGGGACAACCGAGATTCGCGATCCCGGCCCGTTCCACGTGTCCCCGCGCAGCGCACCGGACAGCGGGCCGGCGGTGACGGTCCTGCTGCCGGGTGGTGGGACGCCGCACCGGTCCGGGCCGATGGGTCGTGCCGACCTGTTCTCCGCAGGTCTCCCGTCTCTCGTCCCGCGGATCCGCATGTGTTCGGTGGCGGTGACGGCGCGGGGGTGCCGGGATTCTGCTTCGCCGGTGACCGGCAGGCGTGGGAGGGGAAGCCGGACGGGCGCCGTCCGGGCTATTCCCGCCCGGGTGTGTGCCGCGGCCCTGTCACCGGCAGCGGCCCCTCGTCGGTCGGTGTCAGCAGCTCGGTCAGGTGGCGCGCCGAGGCTTCCCAGGACCAGGAGTCCTGGACCCACCGGCGCCCCTCGGCGCCCATCCGCGTCGCCGGCTCGGGGTCGAGCAACAGCCCGGTCAGGGCAGCGGCGATCATCACGACGTCGGCTCCGTCCACCACCCGGCCGGTACGGCCGTCGAGCACGGCGTCCGGGGCTCCCCCGGAGTCGCCGACAACCACCGGCAGGCCACTGGCGGCCGCCTCCAGGAAGACGATGCCGAGGCCCTCGGCCTCCAGTCCGCCCCTGCGGGTCCGGCAGGGCATCGCGAAGACGTCGGCGGACGCGTAGTACGCCGGTGTGTCGGTGTGGCGTATGCCCCCGACGAACCGTACGGCGTCCGCGCCATGGCGCAGAGCCAGTTTCCGCAGCCGCGCCTCGTCGGGCCCGTGGCCCACCAGCAGCAGAACGGCATCGGGTACCTGACGGCGAATCAGTGGCATCGCCTCGATCAGCTTGTCCTGGCCCTTGCGCGGCACCAGGCGGGCCGTGCACAGGATGACCTGTTTCCCCTCCAGCCCGAGTTCGGCGCGCAGGGCGGCACCGGTAACGGCGTCGGGGCGGTAGACCTCCGCGTCCACCGCGGGGACCAGCCGGCTCAGTCCGGCGCGCGGGCCGAGGGCGGGTGCGATCCGGGCGCGCGTGTAGTCCCCGAGATAGGTGACGACGTCCACGCCGTCGCCGATGCGGCGCATCATCCGGCGCGCGCCCGGTACGCGGGCCCACCAGATCTCGTGGCCGTGCGTGGTGGCGACCATGCGCCGGATCCCGGCGTCGCGGCGCAGGGCCGGCGCCATCAGCGCGAGCGGGGCGGCGGCTCCGAACCAGACCCGGTCGCAGCCGTGCGCACGGGCCAATTCGGCAGCCCGGCGGGTGACGCGGGCGGTCGGCAGCAGCATCCGGGCGGAGTCGCGGACGACGGGGAAGGGAAGGTCGGCGTCGTACGCGGCGTCGCCCGGCTCACGTGAGGTGTAGACGACGACGTCGTCGGGCATCCGCGTGGCCATGGCGTGGACGAAGGTCTCTATGCCGCCCTGGCGGGGCGGGAAGTCGTTGGTGATGACGAGGGTGGAAACCATGACGGAGCAGAATCCTTCAACCGTGGGTGAGCGGGCGAGTGGTGAAAAGGTGGTCCCGGACGTCGTCGCCCACTGTGGCTCCTGGCTGCCATCTCCCGTACCGCCAGCGGTACATGGCGTAGCCCTGGGCATGCACTTCGCCGACGGCCGCGGCCGGGCGAATGCCGTATGCGGCGAGATGGCGGTCCGCCGTCTCCGGCAGCGGGAGGGCCGGTCGCCCATCGGGATGTCGCGGGTACCGGCGCGGCCCGCCGCGTCGGCACCCGGGGCCGGGACTCCATGGCAGATGAATCCTTCCGGTGGGAAAGCGCGACACGTTCTCACCGGTGAAGCTATTGATCACACCCTCGCCCTGTCATCACTCCCGGGACGTAACTCCCGAGTACGACGACTCGGGTTCGCTCCACTACTCAGGTTCAACCACCTGCGGATGCAACCGGCTTGGGACATACACCCATGGGCGGACCGGTGTGCCGCGCCGGACTTGCCGACGGCACACCGGTCGCTCACGCGGGGTTTCCCGATGCCCCGACAGGTCAGCCGGTCAGGGCGTAGTGCTGGAGGTAGAGGAAGATCGAATTCCAGCCCGACCCCACATGCACGATGTGCAGCTGACCTCCCGAGGAACCGAAGTCCCAGGCGGCGATCCCCTCGACCTCGTCCCCGGATTCGACGTCCTGGTGGAACGCGTAGGAGACCTGCCCGGAGGCCACGTCGACCGAATAGACCGACTTCGCCGAGTCGTCCACGGACGCGTAGAGCCTGCCCTGCCACATCGCGGCACCCTGGATCCTGCTCAGGGGCTGTGACAACGTCACGGTGTTCACCACCGGAAGTGTGGAGCCGGCCGGCAGGGTCAGCAGATCGTTCAGGCTGTAGGCGACCAGCTTGTTCGTCCCCTGTGCGGCATCCTGGGTCCAGGGCGCGGTGTAGACCAGTCCGGCGGCGGCGTCCACCGCCACCCACGGCACACCGCCCGGCATCTGCTCGACAGGCAGTTGAACGTAGCGGCCCGTGTAGCTCAGGTCACTCGCGTTGTACAGCGCCAGCAGCGGATGCCGGTAGTCGCTGCCGCCGTCCTCGATCGGCGCGATCACATATCCGTCGTGGTACTCCACGTCACCGATGTGATCGCTGCCGTACGTCCGGCTCATCGACGACGGGATCGGGAACATCGACGACGCGACCTCCGAGTCGTTCCCGACGGTCGCCTTCACCATTCCGCCCGGCCCGGCGTAGTAGAAGTACGTCCCGTCCGTCGCCACGCCCTGCCCGCGCTCCAACGCGTTGAACCCGGTCCAACGGTAGTAGTCCGCCGTCCGCGTCCAGGACGATGCCATCGCGGGAGCCGCCGCACCCCCGATGGCCAACGCGATCGCGGCCGCCACGGCCGTCGCGGCCACTGAAATCCTGCCCGGCTTCATCTGATCCCGACCTCCTCTGTCCGGCATCACACCTGTGCCTTCCGAGAGCGGGAGTGGTGGCGCCCCGACGCCGGGCCACGGTGGTTCCTGCTCGTGCGTCGAGGACGTGATGGCGGCGGCCCGGACCCCGTGATGCGGTCCGTCGCCGCCCTGCCGGTGTTCACGACACCGGAGGCCGCCCCGAGCCGCAGAGCGCCGCCGCCCCACGCGTGTACCGCCCACAACAACCGCTCGCCCGCTCCGTCTGCGGACCGGGAGCAGTCTCACACCACAACACCTGCGCCTCAACACCCCGCACAGGCAAGAGACTTGATGGTTTCTCAGCCTCCTTCGGCATGCATGGGAGTGTGGTGCGTCTTCCCGACGGCGGACGGACTTCTCACGGGCCGCAGCGGCCCACCCTCCGCCCTCGCGACGAGAGCGCGGTGCCGTCCGACCCGGTCATGTGGTCGAGGGTGTCGTGGGTGAGGGGGGTCCTCCGGCCGGGAGCCGGGCCGTCGCCGGTGCACGAGCCGCTGTCCTCGGCGCGGGGACGTCCGCATGGCGCAGGTATTGCCGGGGGGTGGTGCCGACCGTCCGGCGGAAGGCAGCGAGGAAGGCGCTGGGTGTGGCGTAGCCGACGGCGTGGGCCGCCTGGGCGACCGGTCGGCCGTCGGCGAGCAGCGGCAGGGCGGCGCGCAGGCGCAGTTGGGTACGCCAGCGGTCGAAGCTCATTCCGGTGTCCCGGACGAAGAGGCGGCTCAGAGTACGGCGACTGGTGCCGACCGCGCGGGCGAGCGCCTCCAGGGTCCGCGAGTCGGCGGGGTCGGCCAGCAACAGGGCGGCCACCGCCCGTGCGCGGTCGTCGACGGGCTCGGGCACCGTGATCGGTGTGTCGGGCAGTGGACGGAGCAGATCGAGGACCACGGCCTCGGCACGCTGCCGGGCGTCCGGCCCGAGGTCGTCACGGCCGAGGTGAGCCAGCAGGTGGGCCAGTAACTCTCCGACGGCGACCGCGACCGGCATCGGCCAGTCCAGGGGGCATCGGGTGGGATCCAGGTACAGGCTGTGGAAGACCGCGTCGCGCGGCGCGCCGGTCCGGTGGACGGTTCCGGCCGGGATCCACAGGGCGCGGGTGGGCGGCAGCACCCAGGTGTCGTCGTCGACCCTCACACCCAGCACTCCCCTGGTGGCCCAGGCCAGTTGGTGCCGCGGATGCTCATGTGCGCGGAACCACTTGCCCGCGGGGAGCGGGAAGGCCCCCACCACGACCGCCCCCGCAGCGTGCTCCGCCGCGGGCGTCATGCGAGGGACCCGTCGGGTGACCGACAACTGCCGGGGCTCGAAGAGTTCACCCGTCCACCCTAGGGGCCGCCCCGCAGGCCGTGTCGTCGAGCCGGCGGCCCCTGCGCGACATCATCTGGCCCGACGGGATCTCGCGGCCGGTGCGCGGCGTTCCTAAGGGCTGTCCCGTAATCCGTGGTGGACCGGTGCGCGGCGTCAGATGTGGTGCATCGCAAGGCGGAGGGGCGTCCGCATACTGGATGTATGCGGACGTTCCGACAACGCGGCGAGGTGCCGCAACTGTCGTCGCGCGCCCGCCAGGGATTGCGGGACAGTCCTTAGGGTCGTGCCATGCCGATGAACTACCTGCATCGCAAGATCTGCGGCTCCGCCCGCTGGGCCGCCGGTGTTGCGGAACGCATGCCCGAAATGCTGGCCGGTGTCGACCTCGGGGACGACGTCCTGGAGATCGGACCCGGCTTCGGGGCCACCACCCGCGCGTTGTCGGGCCGCACGACGAGACTGACCGCCGTCGAGATCGACGAGGCATCCGTGGCCCTGCTGCGTGCCGAGTTCGCCGACACGGTCGAGATCGTGCACGGCGACGGCGCTCGGCTCCCCTTCCCGGACGGGAGATTCTCCGCCGTCGTCTGCTTCACCATGCTGCACCACGTGCCGTCCCCCGCCCGGCAGGACGCCTTGTTCGCCGAGGCGTGCCGGGTGGGGTGTTCCGGGGTGTGGACAGCCTGCCCAACCCGGGGTTCCGGCTGTTGCATGTCGGCGACACTATGGTGGCGCTCGATCCCGTCACCCTGCCCGGACGCCTGCTCCGGGCCGGCTTCGACACGGTGGAATCGCGGTACCGGCGCGGTCGGCAGGTCCGCTTCCTGGCCCGCAGGGCTTGACCCGGTGGCGGGCGGCAGCGTGGCGGCGTGGCTTCATGCGGTCTCGACGGACGAGGTGAGTATCCGTACTCACGTCTTCTCCGCATCGGGTGCGCAGGATGAAGGCACCTGGCTCGTTCTCCGGAGGCCCCTCACATGCTCAGCCGCCTCGCCGCCGTGCTGGTGCCGACCGTCGGCCGTCTCACGGTCACCACCGACGACGGCGCCGACTTCCCACCGGGCAGCATCATCGCCGCCAACCACTCCTCGCTCGCGGATCCGGCCGTCGTCCTCGCCGCGCTCCGCAGGCTGGACGTCGAACCGGTGATCATGGCTGCCGCAGGGCTGTGGCGGATCCCTCTCCTGGGCCGTGCGCTCGCCCGTGAGCACCACATCCCGGTGCACCGCGGCGACCGAAGGGCCATGGCCGCCCTGGATCGGGCGGCCGACGCCCTGGCGCACGGCCGGCTGGTCCTGATCTACGGCGAGGGCGGCCTCCCACGTCGCCGGGATGCCGGTGAGGCCGCTCCCGAGGCGTTCCGCAGCGGTCTCGCATGGCTCACGCACGCCATCGGCGCCCCCATCGTTCCCCTGGGCCAGGCCGGCGCCCGGCGCATCGCCTCCGGCAGCCGCACGAAGCAACTGGCCGGTCTCGCCACCGCGCCACTGCGCCGCCCTGGACTGCACGTCCATGTCAAGAGCCCCGTCGCGCTGACCGGCACGCGGGCTGCTCGCACGGCGCATGCCCGGGAAGCGGTGACCGAGGCATGGCGCACCGCAGCGGCCCATCTCGGACATCGGGTCCGTCCCCTCGGCTGAGCCGCGGCACGGTGCCTCCCGCTGCCCGCCGCGCCGCGCCGCGCCCCGGGGCGAGGGAGGCAGCGTGCCGTGCTCCTGCCTCCGCCGCTCCCATCGCCCCGGACCCCCGCGCGCGGGGGTCCCCGCTCGCGGCCGGCCCGTCCGTCTCAGTCGGCGGACCGGCTCGCCAGGTACTCGGCCATGCCCGCCCCGGTGAGCGGGTAGTAGTCGGACAACCGGGCCCCCTCGTCGAGGCGTTGCCGCGCGAACGCCTCGCGGTCCTGGTGCAGCAACGCGTCCTCGGCCAGCGGAACGGCGCTGTGCTGCGGCACCACGACGGCACCGTCCTCATCGGCCACGATGAGGTCCCCGGGCGTCACCAGCGCGCCACCGACACCGACCGGCACATTGAACGCGGAGGGGAAGAGCTCCGTCTGCGACGCGTAGTGCGGCGTCACGCCGGTGCACCAGACGGGCACCCCCAGCGCGCGGATCCGCGCGGCGTCCCGCACCCGCCCGTCCACCACGATGCCCGCGCCGCCGCGCAGTTTGAAGTAGCGCACCAACATGTCCCCGAGGCAGCCGGTGAAATGGCTGGCGTACGCCGAGACGACCAGCACGTCGCCGGGACGGATGGACTCCAGCACGCCCCACAGCGCCGTCTTCCGCTCGATGTCCTCCTGCTCGGCGCCGGAGAAGACGTCCTCGCGCTGCGGCAGGAACTGCAGGGTCACGGCTCCGCCGGTGACCTTGACGTCCGGGTCCCGGTGCAGCGGCACGGGGCCGTCGATGAAGGTCCGGGTGATGCCCATCTGATGCAGCTTCGCGCAGGCCGTCGCCGCGCTCACGTCCGCGAGCGCCTCCACCATGCGTGCCGTCGGCCGCGTGTAGGACGAGGTGTGGACCGGCGCCCGCATGGATTCGTAGATCTCGGTGTCCCCCATGGACGGCGTTCCTCGGTCCCCGTTCGGGTTCATTCGCATGCCTCTCCGCGCACTCCGCCGCACGCAACGCCAGTGACATTATCGCCTATCGATGGTAGATAACAGCCGACCAAGGAGAACTGTCAACAGCGACAGGAGAGTTCAGTGCCCACAGCATCCGTCGGCTGGTTCGACGCGGCGCGCTTCGGATTGTTCGTCCATTTCGGTCTGTACAGCCTCGCTGCGCGGCACGAGTGGGTGCAGAGCCGGGAGAGCATGTCGCAGCAGGAATACGGCCGTTACCTGCGGCGATTCGACCCAGACCTGTTCGACGCACGGGAGTTGGCACGCGCGGCCCGGGAGGCCGGCATGCGCTACGCCGTGCTGACCGCCAAGCACCATGACGGGTTCTGCCTCTTCGACTCGTCCCTGACCGACTACACCTCGGTCGGCGCCACGGGCCGGGACCTGGTGGCCGAGTTCGTGGAGGCGATGCGGGCCGAGGGGCTGCGGGTGGGCCTGTACTACTCGCTGCTCGACTGGCACCACCCGGACTTCACCGTCGATGTGCACCACCCGCTGCGCGCGACGGACGCGGCCGAGGAGCCCCGGGACATGGAGCGCTATCGCGCGTACCTGCACGGCCAGGTGAGGGAGTTGCTGACCGATTACGGTCCGATCGACCTGCTGTTCTTCGATTTCTCCTATCCCGGCAAGGGACCCTCCGAGTGGGGTGCGGAGGCACTGGTCTCCATGGTCCGGGCGTTGCAGCCCGGCATCCTCGTCAACGACCGGCTCGGCATCCCCGGCGACTACGTGACACCCGAGCAGTACCAGCCCGACCGGCCGTTGGAGCGGGACGGTGTCGCGGTGCGGTGGGAGGCCTGCCACACACTCAACGGCTCGTGGGGCTACGACCGGGACAACCACGAGTACAAGGACCCCGAGATGCTGGTCCGGATGCTGGTGCAGTCCGTTGCCTGCGGGGGAAATCTGCTGCTCAACGTCGGGCCGACCGGCCGGGGCGCCCTGGATCCGCGGGCCCGCGGCACACTGCGGGATCTCGGTGCGTGGATGTCCCTGCACGCGCGCTCCGTGCAGGGCGCGGGGCCGAGCGCCTTCGAGGCCCCGCCGAACGCGCTGTACACGCAATCCGGCCGACATCTTTACCTGCACCTGCTCTCATGGCCCCTCAAGCACCTCCACCTGCCGGGCCTCGCCGGCAGGGTGCGCTACGCCCAACTGCTGCACGACGGTTCGGAGATCCGGTTCCACGAACTCGACGGAACACAGCACGAGCACGTCAACATGGCCCCGCCGGGCCGCGCCCCGGGCACGCTGACGCTGACGCTCCCGATCGCCGCGCCGGACGTGCTGCTGCCGGTGATCGAGCTCGAACTCGACGACGAGTGAGGACGCGGCGAGTCCTCGGGCGGGCGGCCGACGCCGCCGCCCGGTCCGCGTGCCGGGGACCGGCCCCGGCGGTTGCCGGTGCGAGCACGTCGGCCCTTCGCCGAGGGGGAGTTGGGGCGACGGGCCCGGCCGGCCCGTCCTGACGACGGCACCGCCCCCGGGTCCGGGTGGTCGTGCGGTGGGAACTCGCCGGATCGGGCGGCGGATTGGCTGCAGCACCCTTGAACATGCCGGGGTGCCACCCATAGCATCAGTAATCGATAGACGATAGTTCTTCGAACGAGGCCCACGCGGCGTCCTACCACACGTCGGACCCGCCCTCACCGCGCGTCGGCGAGCCTCCCGTGCCACCCGGCAGCGCACCCGCCACCCCCCTGCCTGCGAGCCGGTGGGAAAGAACCGGCTATCGAATATTCACGACCATGCAAGGGAGTGTGTCTCGAATGAGAAATACCTGGCGCCGGGTCTGCGCGTTCGCCGTGGCTCCGCTGGTGATGACCTCCGCCGTCGCCTGCGGCGGCGGCTCCGACGACGATGCGGGGGGCACCACCCTCCGCGTCATCGTCAACATCTCGCCGAACCTCACCGAGAAGTACTGGAACGACCTCTTCGCGACGTACGAGAAGAAGCATCCCGGCGTGAAGGTGAAGCTGGAGCTGACCGGCACGATATCGGCGAACGCCAAGCTCACCCAGGACCTGGCGGCGGGCGACCCGCCGGACGTCGCCCAGCAGATCACGCCGACCGCGGAGAACGTCTCCCTCTTCGCCGACCTGTCGGACCAGCCCTGGACCGCCGACACCCCGCTGGCGGACCAGTACGCCATCGACGGCAAGCGCTACGTGGTGGGTGTCGGCGAGCAGATCCAGTCCCTCGTGTTCTACAACAAGTCCGCCTTCACCAAGGCCGGGATCGACGCGACACAGATCCGGACACTCGATCAGTTCACGTCGGCCATGGCGAAGCTGAAGTCCGCCGGATACAAGCCCTTGCAGACCGCGGGCCAGTGGGTGACGGGGTCCCAGTTCTCGATGATGGCCGACGCGGGCGTCCTCACCGAGAACCCGAAGTGGACGGTGGAGCGCAACGACGGAAAGGTCTCGTTCGCCGACAGCGGCTACGTGCCCTACTTCGAGCAGTACAAGGAGTGGATCGACTCCGGCTACCTCGACAAGAGCTCCCTCGGTCTCACCTACGCGGACGGCCAGACCTCCTTCCTCAACGGCAAGTCCGCGATGTACATCATGGGTTCGTACTTCGTGCCGGCCGCGGACGCCGCGAAGAAGAGCGACGACATCGGCGTGTTCACCATGCCGACCGACGGCGCGTACCCCTCGGGTCAGTTCGGCAACATCTCCAACCCGTACGTCGTCGTGAACAAGTCCCGGCACAAGGCCGAGGCCATCGAGTTCGTCAAGTGGCTGGTCACCGACCCTGCCGCGATCAAGAGCCAGCTCGCCGCCGACGGCAATCTGCGGGAGGGCTTCGGCTACCCGATGTCCAGCCTCGGCACCTCGGTGCAGAAGATCCTGGAGACGGCACCGTCGGTGATCGTCAAGTCGGGCCCCTCCCAGCCGATCGCCGGCTTCAGCGACGAACTCAACAAGCAGGTCCAGTCCCTGTACACGGGCGCGTCCGCCGCGGACGCCGCCGAAGGATTGGACAAGTGGTGGAACTCGCAGAGCTGACCAGGCGGGATCAGGCGGCCGCCCGTCGGCGCGTGCGACTGCGGGAGACCGCGGTCTCGCTGGGCCTGATGGGGCCGGCCGTGCTGCTCTACACCGTGATGACCGTGATCCCGGTGGGCGTCGCGGTGTACCTCAGCCTGACGGACTGGGACGGCTTCTCGCCGTCCGAGTTCATCGGCCTCGACAACTACCGGCATCTGTTCGACGACCCGAGCTCGACCGACGCCTGGTACGTGACCGCTCTCATCGCCGGGACCGGTACCGTACTCATGGTCGGCGCGGGCCTGGTGTATGCGCTGGTGCTCAAGGGACGGTCGCGCAGCAATTCGTTCTTCCGGGCCGTCGCCTACTTCCCGCACGTGATCAGCGCGCTGATCCTGGGGTACCTGTGGGCGGCGATCCTCGGCACCAACGGCGCCGTCAACAACACCCTCGCCAAGTTCGGCGTCGAGCCGATCGGGTTCCTCTTCGACGAGAAACTCGCGCTCATCACCCTGATCGCGGTCATCGTCTGGGCCGGTTTCGGGTTCAACGTCGTACTGTTCGTCGCCGCCCTCCAGACGGTACCGAAGGAGCTGCTGGAGGCCGCCGCGATCGACGGTGCCACCCGGCGCCAGACCAACCTGCGTGTGGTGATCCCGATGATCGCGCCGGTGGTGACCGTGGCGACGGTGCTCAACCTGGTGGGTCTGATCCGGGCCTACGACATCGTGGTGAGCCTCACCGGCGGCGGGCCCGCCGGTTCGACGCAGACGTTCACCTATCTCATCCTGGCCCGTTCCTTCGAGGGCACCAAGGTGGGCTACGCAACCGCTCAGGCGGTCTTCCTGATGGTCGTGTCCGCCGTGCTCGCCCTCCTCGTGACGGCGCTGCGCAACCGTCAAGATCAAGCCGCGGCTGGTTAGGAGCAGGTGGTGGTCGTAACTGAGGCGAAGGTCCGCGAGGAGCGGACGGCGCCGCCGGACCCCGGACCGCGGGTCCGGCGCGAGGAACGCCGGGAACCCCGGTCGCCACTGCGCTGGGTGCTGCTCGGTGTGCTGTTCGTCGTCATGATCGTGCCGGTGTACCTGCTGGTCGTGAACGCGTTCAAGTCGCAGCAGGACATCCTCGACAGCCCGTTCTCGCTGCCGCTCGGCGGCCTGACGCTGGAGCACCTCTCCGCGGCCGTCGGCAGCCCCCAGTACAACGTGATCGGCGGCTACGGGTTCACGCTCTTCCTGGTCGTGGTCGTGGACGTGCTGTGCATCCTGCTGGCCGGTCCGGCCGCGTACGCGATCGCTCGCAGTCTCAAGCGCCGTACGCAGCTGGTGCTGCTGTACTTCCTGGCCGGCACGTTCATCCCCGGCGCCGCCGTGATCATCCCGGTGATCTACGTGCTGCGCGAGATCGGTCTCGCGAACACCGTGACCGGCCTGATCGCGCACGACGTGGCGTCGACCCTGCCGGTGAGCGTCTTCCTGTTCGTCGGCTTCATCCGCACCATCCCGGTGGACATCGACCACGCGGCGACCATCGACGGCGCGGGGAGGTACCGGACCTTCTGGACCATCATCTTCCCGCTGATGCGCCCGGCGGTCGTGACGGTGCTGATCCTCAACTCCATCGGGATCTGGAACGACTTCGTCAGCCCGCAGATCCTGCTCAGTCCGTCGTCCGGGCACTACACCGTGACGACGGCGATCTACGCCGGGATCAGTCAGTACTCCACGGATCTGACGAAGGTGTTCCCCAATCTGCTGCTCGCGGTCGCCCCCGTGATCATCTTCTTCATCTACATGCAGCGCCACATCATCAGCGGCCTCACGGTCGGCGCGGTGAAGGGATGAGTCGCCGACCGTTCGTGAACCGTCCGTCGAAGGAGAAAGGACATGCAGTGCTGAGGAATTGGTGGTCACGCTCCCGCGGGGGCACGTTGTCGGCGGGTGCCCTGCTCGCTTCCCTGTCCGTGGTGGCGGCAGCCGTTCCGGCCACCGCCGCGCAGTCCGCGGAAGGACGCACCTACTACGTCGCGCCCTCGGGCCGGGACTCCGCGGACGGCCTGTCGACCACGTCGCCCTTCCGGCACATCCAGCGGTGCGCGGACGTCATGGGTCCGGGCGACACCTGCCTGATCACGTCCGGCACCTACGACGAGACGGTCGTACCGGCCCGGTCGGGCACCGCCGATCGGCCGATCTCCTACCGGGCCGCCGAGGGCGCCGAGGTGACGCTGAACGGCACCACCCCGCTGCGGGGCTGGTCGAAGGTCACCGGCGGCGACGTCACCCGGATCGCCAGGTCCGACCCGTACGCGGCCGACTCGCCGTTCGGCGAGGCCGTGAAGGCCGGACGGATCTACAGCACCCGCGCGGACCTCGGCTCCGACGTGACCACCGTGCAGGTGTTCACGGACAGGAAGATGGACGTCGAGGCCCAGTGGCCCCACCCCGGCCCCGACCTGCTCGCCCCGACCCTGCGGTACGCCGGGGCGGGCAGCGCGGACGCCACGATCGCCGACGCGGACCTGACCCGGCCGGCCGGGTACTGGGACGGCGCGCGTGCGCTGACCGGCTACTGGTACATAACGGCGACAGGGAAGGTACGGAGCTCCGCCGTCGGCTCGGTGACACTGGACGCGGCGCCGCCGTGCGTGCACAAGGTCGTGCCCAAGGAGACCCGCTACGCCCTGGCCGGGAAGATCGGTGAACTTGCCCATCCGGGCACGTGGTTCTACGACCCCATGGCCAGGCGTCTGTACGTCTACAGCGAGGACGACCCCGCTCGCCACACCATCGAGGCGAAGTCGCGCACCCTGGCCTTCGACCTGACCGGCACCAGTCACACCACGGTCGCCGGGATCGGCCTGTTCGCCTCGACGATCAGGACGGGCCCGTCCAGCACGGGCGTCACCCTGGACGGCATCAACGGGAAGTACCTGTCGCACTACACGGACATCACGCAGGGCGCGACGGACTGCGGTTCCACGGTGACCCGCGGCGTCGCCGACACCGGCATCGTCCTGGACGGCACCCACAACAGGATCGTCAACAGCGATCTGTCGTTCAGCGCCGGGAACGGAATCGCCCTGCGCGGCCAGAACAACACCGCGACGGACAACGTGATCCACGACGTCGACTACATGGGCACGTACGCGGCGGGCATCGCGGTCCAGGGCAACAGCCAGACCGTCACGCACAACACCATCTCCCGGGTCGGCCGCAGCGGCATCAACCTGCAGTGGAACACCGTGGACGGCCTCGCCCCCGGCCCGGACCGGATCGCGTACAACGACATCTCCGGATACGCCCGGCTGAGCCTCGACGTGGCCGCGATCTACACCTGCTGCAGCGCCTGGATGATGGGGTCCTCCCTCGACCACAACGTGCTGCACGACCCCGAACCGGCCACGACGCTCACCACGTTCGGGATCTCCGGCATCTACGCGGACAACGGCCAGAGCGATCTGGTCATCGCGAACAACGTGGGCTGGGGGAACCGTGAGGGCACGGTCATGCTCAACGGCCTGGGCACCGGATCGCACGACAACCGCGTGTACAACAACACCGGCGGAATGACGTTGTTCTACGTCAAGGAACCGGGGCAGTCCACCGGAACGAAGATCTACAACAACGTCGGCCCGATCCGCGGTCTGGACGGCGCCACCGACGGCGGACTCGTGCTGTCCGCCAACCTCCCGGCCGATGTCGATCCGCTGTTCGTCGACGCTGCGCGACACGACTACCGCCTGTCGGAGAAATCCCCCGCACGCAACGTCGGAATCGCGCTGCCCGGCATCAACGACGGGTCCACCGACCCGGCCCCGAGCCTCGGCGCGTACCAGTACGGAGCGCCCGGGTGGACGGCGGGCGCCCGCCGTTAGAACACTGGCGTACGACGGGTGGCCCGAGCCGGGGTTCCGGCTCGGGCCACCCGTCGTTCCGCGGCCGCCGTGCGCGAGGCCCCGACGGCACCGTCAGCGGACTGCGCTGCCGAACGCCTCGCCGCCCCCGGGTACGCCGTCCTTGCCCGGCTGATAGCACCGGTGCCGGGAGCGGCACTCGTACTGCAACGGTCTTCAGCGTTTCCCCGTGGTGGCGGACGTGCGCGGCTTCTTGGCCGCCCGCGCGTCCGGAACCGGTCCGCGGCCCGCCGCGTGGTCGGCGAAGGCGTCGGAGGCCCGGTCGGCGTCGCCGGCGCGCAGCAGGTTCACGAGGCGACCGTGTTCGTCGGCCATGGCCTGCCGGTCCCCCTCGAAAAGGGGGTCGGAGATGGCGCGCAGCGCGCGCAGACTCGGTTCGAGGACCTCCCACATGCGGACGAGGAAGGGGTTGCCCGAGATCCGTCCGACTGTGGTGTGGAACTCGATGTCGGCGTCGCGGAAGCTGCTGACGTCGTTGGCGTCCGCAGCCGTACGCATCCGCTCCACCAGATCGTCGAGTTCGCTCAGGTGCTCGTCGGTGAGGTTCTCGGTGGCGAGCCGTGCGGCGAGGCGCTCCAGCGGTTCCCGTACCTGTCGGGCGTGCTCCGCGTCCTTCGAGGAGATCTCGACGACGAAATGGCCGCGGCGCGGGATGTGCATGAGCAGGCCCTCCCGCGCCAGTTGCTTCACCGCCTCCCGCACCGGGGCCTGACTCACTCCCAGACGCCTGGCGATCTCCGATTCGACCACCCGGTCGTTCGGCGCGAGGTCTCCCTCGACGATGGCCTTGCGGAGCAGTTCGTACACCTGGTCGGAGATCAGGGTTTTGCGGAACCGGTCCTTGTTGGTGGCCAGCGTGGAGACGAACCCAGCCGACGCGTTAGATGCCATGAAATCCCAATCCTGCGATGTGGGGAGCCGGTTGTGCCATGATACGCGGTCATCGTCTATCGATGGACGAATCCCGCAGATCGGCCGGATGGGCGGTTGGGGTCGCTCAATCGGCGCTCCCCAGCCGCTCGGCCAGCCATTGGAGCTTCACCACCTCGTGCGCGGAACCACCGCCCTCGTGATCGTTGAACGGGTACACACTGATCCGCTTGTCGGTGTCGGCGACCCGGTGCAGTGCGCCGTAGTGGTTGAACGCGGCGTACACCGTGGAGGGCGGGCAGATGTGGTCCATCAGGCCGACGGAGAACAGCGTCGGGGCGTTCGCACGGCGGGCCAGGGCCACCCCGTCGAAGTAGGACATCGTGCGGGCCACCGTGTCCGCGTGCTCACGATGCTGCTTCACGAACCGTTGGATCTCGACGTACGGCGGGTGGTCGGTGACCGTGGTGGCGCGCGGGAAGTGGCACAGGAACGGCACGTCGGGCATGACGGCCACCAGGTCCGGGACGAGGCCCGCCGCGGCCAGCGCGATCCCGCCGCCCTGGCTGGTGCCGGTGGCCACGACACGCCCCGGATCGACGGCCGGGTGCGTGCGGACCGCCTCGACGGCGCGCACGGCGTCGGTGAACAGGCGGCGGTAGTAGTAGCGGTGCGGATCGAGGACGCCGCGGGTGAGGAAGCCCCCGGCCGCTATGTCGCCGGTGGCCGGGTCGGGGTCGGGTGTCTGCGCCCCCTGGCCGCGGGTGTCCATGATGAAGTGCGCGTAGCCCGCGCACGCCCACAGCCGCTTCTCGTGCGGGGCGCCGCGGCCGCTGCCGTACCCCAGGTACTCCACGACGGCCGGCAGCGGGCCGGTCCGCGTCACGGGGAGCTGCAACCAGCCGCGGACCGGGTGTCCGCCGTAGCCGGCGAAGGTCACGTCGAAGGTGTCGACGGTGGCCAGTCCGTTGGGCACCGGTGTGAACGTCGGGGCGGGGCCGAGGCCCTGCTGCTCGGCGAGGGTGTTCTTCCAGAACGCGTCGAAGTCGGCGGGTTCGGCCGTGGTGGGTCGGTACTTCTCGAGTTCGTCCAGAGGCAGGTCGAAGAAAGCCATGTCGGGTCTCCGCGAAGGTCGGGGCCGGCTCGGCCGGCATGGGCTACCACTTATCGCCTATCGATCAATGAATCGAAACAGTGCTGTCCGAGCACTGTCAACCACGCAGCCCGTAGACGCGCACCGCCGTCCCGTGCAGGACCTCCTGCCGCTCCCGGTCGGGCAGATGGGCGATCCCCGACCCGGCCGCGGCCAGCGAATCGGCCCGCGAGCCGCGGGGCAGGCAGATCGGCCAGTCCGAGCCGACGAGGCACCGGGCCGGGCCGAAGGCGTCGACGGCGTGCCGGACCAGGCGGGCGACCCGGGCGGCGGCGACGCCGTGCTGCTGGGTGAGCAGGCCGGATATCTTCATCACCACGTTCGGCAGCGCGGCGGCGCGTTCGAGGTCCCGGTACCACTGCGCGGGCTCCGTCCGGAGATTCGGCGGGTTGCCGAGGTGGTCGACGACCACGGTCAACTCCGGCCGCTGAGATGCCACTTCGGAGGCGGTCCGCAGAGCACCGGTGCCGAGGTTGAGTTCGAGCACCACCCCCGCACCGGCCAGCACGGGGACGAGCGCGCGGGCCCGTTCCGGTGTGTCCGCCCATGTCCCGCCGCCCAGCCGCATCCCGTTGGGCCGGGTTTCACCCAACTCGTCGAGCAGGGCCCGGAATCGGTGCGGCCCGTCCTCGCCGTGGACGTGCAGGTTCGCCACGTATCCGGCGACCAGGTCCGGTCGGCGCAGCCGCAGGTCGCGCAGGGCCGCGGTCTCGCCCGCGTCGCCGCGGGACGCCTCGACCAGGACCGTTCCGGTCAGACCGCACTCGGCGCCCGCCCGCTCCAGGTCGGGTACCGAGAACGTCCGATGGTGCGCGGATCCCGGACGGATCCAGCCGAACCCCTCCCCCGGGTTCCACAGATGGGCATGGCAGTCGATCACGGACATCACCCTCCACGGGAGCGTCGCCGACGTATTGACACGCCGACCCCTGCCGGTGAGTCTAGCCATCGGTAATCGATGGGCGATTGTGAAGGGCCGGGTGTTCCTGGTGCTCATGACCGGACGAACCGACGTCGAGTCCGCGGCGGGAGCGGGCCGATGACGACCGAGGACACCGTGCGGATGCCGGAGTTGAGGGCGAGTCGGCGGATCACCGACCTGCCGCGGTGGGCGGTGCTCGAACGAGAGCTCTTCGCCGCCCAGGAGAAGGCGTGGCGCACGTTCGCCGACCGCTACACCGAGCGCGATGGCCGCCTGGTCTTCCGCGACACGCTCGGGCAGGGTCTGGACGGCCGTGACGGCGTGGACGACTTCTACGAACCGTTCTTCAACTGGCCGACGCTGTACCTGCTGGGCGGCAGCGCGGACCTGCTCACCGCGTCCCGACGGCACTGGCGCGGGGTCGGCGCGCAGCTCACGGAGATGGGCATGCTGGAGGCCGGTCTGGAGCGCGGCTACGACTGGTTCCACCAGGGCGAGGGCATGCTGCTGTTCTACGGGCTGTGCCTCGCGGATCCGGAAGACGCCGAACTACGGGAACTGGCCTGCCGATTCGCCGACTTCTATCTTCCCGGCGGGCCCAACTACGATCCCGCGCACCGGGTGATCCGCGCGCCGCACAACGGCTCCGCGGGCCCGCGCCCGGGATTCAGCGACCACGACATGTACTTCCCGTGGAGCGACGCCCTGCGCCCGTACGGGTTGCCGCTCGACTGGATCGCCGACGCCGCGCCCTTCGACGAGTTGGCCGCGTCCCCGGAACGGGCCCGTGCCTACGGCCGGGAGATGTGGGACCGCATGGGCCGCGGCGACACGATCGTCAACCTGGCCGCGACCGGACTCGCCGTCAACGCCCATCTTCTCAGCGGCGAACAACGGTACGCGGACTGGGTGGCCGAGTACGTCGGTGTGTGGCGCGAGCGGCTCGCCGACCACGACGTCGTGCCCGACAACGCCGGCCTGAACGGTGTGGTCGGCGAGTACCTGGACGGCCGCTGGTACGGCGGGCACTACGGGTGGACGTGGCCGCACGGGCTCTCCCCCGTCGGGTCGGCGACGATCATCGGGGCATCCAACGCGACGCTGCTCACCGGCGACACGGGCTTCCTGGATCTGGCCCGCAACCCGCTGGACGCGGTGCTGCGGCACGCCGAACGGCGCGGCGTCGACGGCATGGGCACCCTCGGCGAGCGCTGGCACCCCCATCTGCGCGCGACCCCCGGCGGGCGGACCCTGATGGTGCCCCAGCGGTACAGCGACTCCGGCTGGTTCGACTACACCGTCATGCCGACCCAACTTCCCATGGCTCTCTGGCATTTCGGGCGCGAGACGGTGGACCTGGAACGCATCGAGCACCTCCGGTCCGCCTCGGACTGGGACTGGACGGCGGTGCACACGCAGCGCATCAAGGACGAGGCCGGTCACGAGGAGCCGTGGTACGAGTACCTGGCGGGCCGCAATCCGGACTTCCCCGAGCGGATGCTGCGCGGCGCCCTCGACGTCTGTGCCGAGCGGGTCGCCTCGATCGAGGACGACACGGTGGACCCGGCCGTCGGCCCGGACACCCTGGGCATCCATCACTGGCAGCAGCGCAATCCGGTGGTCACCGAGGCGTTGTTGCAGTTGACCACCGGGTCCCCGCAGGTGCTCTACAACGGCGGCCTGGCACAGTTGCACCTGCGCTACCACGACGCCGCGGAACGGCGGCCCGGGCTGCCCCCGGACGTCGCCGCGCTCGTGTCGGACATCAGGCCCGACCACACCGTGGTGGAGCTGGTGAACCTCGGCGGTGCCCCGCGTTCGGTGGTGGTGCAGGCGGGTTCGTTCGCCGAGCATGTCGTGCACACCGTCCGCCTCGACGACGGCCCTGTGCGCGAGGTCGAGGGGTCCTGGTGCGCCGTCGAACTTCCCGGGAACACGCGCGCCCGGCTCACCCTGACGATGACTCTGCGCGCGGCCCGGCCGAGCTACCGGACCCCGTGGGAGGTGACCCGATGAACGGTTCGCCGACATCCGGTGCCCGGTCCCGGTTGCCCTTCGCCCTGCCACGGCTCGGGATCGGCACCGCCCCGCTGGGCGGGCTGTTCCGCGAAGTGACCGAACGGGAGGCCGCCGCGACGCTGGAGGCCGCGGCCGGGGCCGGCATCACCTACTTCGACACGGCACCGCGGTACGGCCACGGTCAGGCCGAGGAGCGGCTGGGCCGTCTGCTCGCGCCTGCCGGGATCACCGATCCGGTGATCTCCACGAAGACCGGCTGGCTGCTGCGGCCCGAGCCGGACGGCTCCCCGGGGACCGTGGTGACCGACTGGACGGAGCGCGGGATCCGCGCGTCGCTGGAGTCGAGCCTGGCGCGTCTGGGGCGCTCGTCGGTCGACATCCTGTACCTGCACGACGCGGATGAATACCCGGAGGAGGTCCGGCGCACGGCGTACCCGGCGGTGCGCCGACTGCGGGACGAGGGGCTGGTCCGGGCGATCGGGTTCGGCATGAATCACAGCGGCCCGCTCGCCTCCTACGTCGCGGAGTTCGACGTGGACGTCGTCCTGATCGCGGGCCGGTTCTCGCTGCTCGACCATGACGCGCTGGAGACCCTGCTGCCCTTGTGCGCGAAGACCGGCACGGCGGTGGTCGTGGGAGGGGTGTTCAACACCGGTCTGCTCGCAGATCCCTCGCCCGGGGCGATGTTCAACTACCGCCCGGTTCCCGGGGAGATGCTGGCCCGGGCACGACGGTGCGGCGAGATCTGCGCCGAGTTCGAGGTTCCGCTCGCCGCGGCGGCGATCCAGTTCCCGTTCCTGCACGCGGCGGTCTCCTCGGTCGTCGTCGGCTGCCGGTCCGCTGCCGAGGTGACGGCGAACGCCGCCGCGTACCGGTTCCCGATACCGGACGGGCTGTGGCGCCGACTCGCGGAGGCGGGCTTCGTCCCGCCGCATCTGCTGGGGTGACGTGACCGGATTCTTCGTCCCGGCCCGCGACGCCCGCCGGGACGAAGGTGCCGGACCGCCCCGGGGTGCGGTCGTCATGCGGAAGCCGCCTTGCGGGACCGGCCGGTGCCGCTCGGCTCCCGCGGTCGGCCGCCCCGAGAAGGTCAGCCCTCCGTCGCGGTCCGCACGAGGTCCCGCCTGAGGTATTCGGCGGTGAACGAGCCCTGGAACGTGCTCAGTTGTTCCGGTGTTCCTTCGAAGACGATCCGGCCGCCCCGGCGGCCCGCCCCGGGGCCGACGTCGATGACCCAGTCGGCGTGTCTGATCACGTCCAGGTCGTGTTCGATGACGACCACGGTGTTGCCGCCGTCCGTCAGCCGGTCGAGGAGGGCGAGGAGCTCCTCGACGTCCGCCATGTGGAGTCCGGTGGTCGGCTCGTCGAAGATGTGGAGACCGCCCGAATCATGCAGCCGTCCGGCGAGTTTGAGCCGTTGCCGTTCGCCGCCGGAGAGGGTGGACAGGGGCTGACCGAGAGTGAGGTAGGACAGGCCGACTTCGCGGAGCATGCCCAGCCGGTGCAGCACCGTCCGATCGGTGAAGCGGCCGAGGGCCTCCTCGGCGGTGAGGTGCAGCGTCTGCACGATGTCGAGGCCGTCGAGGCGGTGGGCGAGGGCCTCCTGCCGATAGCGACGGCCCTCGCAGACCTCGCAGACCGTGGTGACCGGGTCCAGGAACGCGAGATCGTTCTCGATGAGGCCGCGCCCCTTGCACGCGGGGCAGCCACCGGTGGAGTTGAAGCTGAACAGGCCCGCGTCGACCCGGTTGGCCCGGGCGAACAGTCTGCGGATGGTGTCCATGATGCCGAGGTGGGTGGCCGGTGTGGAGCGCGGCGAGATCCCGATCGCCGACTGGTCGACGACGATCGCGTCGGGTCGTCGGGCGGCGAGGACGCCGGAGATCAGTGTGCTCTTGCCCGATCCGGCGACGCCGGTGACGGGTTCGGCGGCGGGGTCGTCGATGACGGCGAGTACCTCGACGAGCTCGCCGACCTCATTGGCCGCGCAGTCGGCGATGCTGTGCGCCCCGATCCTCGACCGCCGGGCCGCCGCGTTGAGCCGGGCGCCCCCGCATTCCGGGCAGGGCCCCTCGGTGACGACCCGGGCCACGGCATCCCGGTCGCGGTCGCTCAAGGTCTGCGCGTCGCGTTTGAGGTAGCGGCGGGTGAAGCGGGTGACGACCCCTTCGTACGCGTTCTTGCAGACACTGTGGCGACTGCGTCGGTCGACCCGGAACCCGCTCCCGTACAGCAGAAGTTCGCGCTCCCGTTCGGTGAAGCGGCCCACCGGCATGTCGGGGTCGAAGAGCCCCGATTCCGCGTACAGCTGCCACTGGGCGGTGCCGACCGCGAACGAGGGGAAGTCGATGGCGCCCTCGTTCAGCGACTTGTTCTCGTCGAGCAGCCGGTCCACCGGTGGCCTCGTAGGGGCCGCGCGCGGCGGCGGAGGGGCCGTGACCGGCCCGGGAGCGATGCCGGTCCCTCGTCCCCCCGCCCCGTCCGGCCTCATCCGGCCGTCAGCCGCGCGTCGCCCGCGTTCCCGATCCTCGCGGTCCGGCTGACCCACTGCGCCAGTGTGAGCTGGGTGGTCCGGGCCGTACGGTCGGGACGCAGCCGGGGGGCCTGCGCACGGTCCCCCGCGTCCTTGCCCGTCCCTCGGTTCCGACCGGTGCTCTCGGCGAGTGCCTGGCGCAGCAGGGACAGGTGCGCGGGCAGGGCCGTACGGCCGTCCTCGGCCGCCCGGTGGGTGGGGCGCGTGGTGGGGTGGGTTCCCATGGTGACCGCCTCCTCGGCTGCGGGGAACGTGCGGGGGTGTTCGTCGGCGGGTCGTTCACCGATCGTGCTGCGCTTCTCGGTCGCGGTGAGCATGGGAGGGGTCCTTCCTGTACGGCGGCGCCCGTCACGGGGCGTCGCGCCGAGGGCGTCGGAGGCGAGCCCGGGAGGGCATGGCCGAGTGGCCGGGATACGTGTGTCTCGCCGCCCCTTGCCGGAGCGGTACGGGGATTCGGTGGAACCGGGGCTCCGCTTGGGGCGTACTGCCCCGATCGGCGGGCCCGTACCGGCTGCCGACGCCCGCGATCAGGGGGCTTCGCGTCGTACGGGCCGGACCGGGTGGCCCGAGCGGCTCCCCGTGTCCCCGGCATCGGTGACGCGACGGGCCGTCCCCGGCGTCGCGGGGGCTCGGGTCGCTCCGGTCGGTTCGGTGCCGATCGGCCCGGCGGGGAGGCGGACCTCGCCGCCGGTGGGGCGGCGGGCCGTTCGCCCGGCCGGGCGGCCGGCGAACCGTTCGGCGGGACCACGGGACTCGTTCATGGCGAGACCTCCGTTCGTCCTCCCACCATCGCCCGGACGCGGCCCCCCGCACATCGTCCCCCCGGAGCGATTCCCGCCTACCACGACTGCGGTATCCGTTCGCGCCGCCTACGACCGGGCCGGCCCGCGCGTACCGCGTCGGCGCCCCGAGGCTGTCCCGCAATTGCTGGCGGGCACCCGGCGGCAGCCGTTTCCCCGAGCTCTCGGCTGCGCTCGGGCAGGAAGGCCCTACTTCTCGCCGTATTGCCGGAACGCCCGCATGCATCCGGTGCGGGGGCGCCCCTCCGTCTCGCGGCGCACCACGCCCGACGCCGTGCGTCGATCCACCGGGATGGGCGGGACAGCCCTTACACGGACGCCTGCGGGGACTGCGTCTCGCCCACGGGGCTGACCAGGCCGCACTGGTAGGCGATGACGACGAGCTGGGCCCGGTCACGGGCCGCCAGTTTCGTCATGGCCCGGTTGACGTGGGTCTTCGCGGTCAGGGGGCTGACGAACAGCTGCTCCGCGATCTCGTCGTTCGACAGCCCGAGTGCCGCCAGCCCCACCACGTCGCGTTCGCGCGGCGTCAGGCACTCCAGCCGCTCGTGCACACCCGCCGGGCAGGGGTCCGGCTGGGCCAGGAAACGCCCGATCAGCGCTCTCGTCGCCGAGGGGGACAGCAGCGCCTCACCGGCCGCGACCGTACGCACGGCGTCGAGAAGCTCGTCGGGCCGGGCCCCCTTGCCCAGAAATCCGCTCGCACCGGCGCGCAGGGCCTCGGCGACGTGCTCGTCGTCCTCGAAGGTGGTCAGGATGAGCACCCTCACCCCGGCGAGGTCTTCGGACTCGCTGATGATCCGTGTGGCGTCGAGCCCGTCCATCTCGGGCATGCGGATGTCCATCAGGACCACGTCGGGACGGTGCGCACGCGCCAGCTCCAGCGCCTCCTGCCCGTTGGACGCCTCCCCCACCGTCTCCATGTCGTCCGTGGAGTCGAACAGCATCCTGAAGGTGCCCCGCAGCAGGGCCTGGTCATCGGCAAGCAGTACGCGAATCGTCATGCCCGTCTCTCCTCGGTGGTTCGCCCATGGCCTGGCCGGGACGCAGGGGCAGGTCGGCCGTCACGACGAAGCCGCCCTCCGGGCGCACTCCCGCGTGCAGCCGGCCACCGACCGTGGAGGCCCTCTCGCGCATCCCGATCAGCCCGTGGCCCGTTCCCGGGCGGGTGTGGTTCCCGCCGGTGCGTCCGTCGTCCTCGACGGTGATCGTCAGCCGTTCGGGGTGGTAGTGCAGGAACAACCGGGCGTGGTCGGCCCCGGCATGCTTGTGCACGTTGGTCAGGGCCTCCTGCACGATGCGGTACGCGGCGAGGTCGACCGCCGGCGCCAGCGGTTCCGCGGTGCCCCGCCGGGTATGGCTGACGGTCAGCCCGGCGCGTTCGAACGACGCCAGGAGCGCCGGTACGCGGGCGAGCCCGGGCATCGGATCGCGCGGTGCCACCGGGTCACCGGACTGCCGCAGCAGGCCCACGGTCACCCGTAGTTCGTCCAGGGCCGACCGGCTGGTGTCCCGGATGTCCTCCAGCGCGGCCAGGATCTGCTCCGGCCGCCGTTCCACCAGGTGGACGGCCACACCTGCCTGGGCGTTGATGAGGGCGATGTGGTGCGCGACGATGTCGTGCAGTTCGCGTGCGATCCGCACCCGTTCGGCCGCCACCCGCTGCTCCGCCTCCTGCTCGCGCGTGCGCTCCGCGTGCTCCGCGCGTTCCTCCACCGCGGCGATGTAGGCGCGGCGTGAGCGCACCCCGTCCCCCACGGCCGCCGGCAGGGCCGTCCACGCCAGCATCGCCGCGTTGTCGGGCGCCATCCAGGAGTGGGGGTCGCAGATCACCGCGGCTCCCACCAGAACGGCGGCCGATGCCGACGCCGCGGCCCAGGTGACGCGCCGGTCGGTGAGCACGGCGACGGTGTAGACGGACACCAGGACCGGGCTGATGACCAGTGGGCTCTCCCGGAACCCGAGGACCTGGAACGCCACTCCGCAGCCGACCGCGACGGCCAGTACGCCGATCGGGTGACGGCGCCGCCGCAGCAGCGCGGCGCAGCCCACTCCGGCCAGCACCACGGCGGGCCAGCGCAGGGAGAAGTAGTGCTCGTGCGGCACCACCGAGGCGGCCACGACCGACAGCAGGAACAGCGCCGCCACGCCCAGTGCGTCGAGCACGCCGTTGCGGCCCCGGTCCCGCCGCCTCCATCCGCTGATCACCGCCATGCCACCACCGTAGGGTCGCCGGCCGCATCGGGCATCGTGTCGCAGGACCGGTCGGACCGCACCCGTCCGTGCCCGCGCGGCGGGCCGTGTCCGCCTGTGCTCCGGCCTCGGCGGAACGGTCCGGCCCGCACGGTCCCGGCGCGGCGGCCGGGAGGCCGGGTGGGCCCGGGCGGACGGCTTCGCCGGTCAGACGCCCTTGGCGGGAGCGGTCCGGCCCTCGTGGGGGGAGAGTTCGGCCGTGAGCCAGCGGAAGACCTGCGGCACCTGACGTTCCCAGAGTCCGGTGGTGTGCGGCCCGCTGACCGCGGCCACCGCCACCCGCGTCGGGAGCACCGCCGCCCGCTGGAGTGCGAGACCGTCACGGTAGCCGTCGTCCCGGGAACCCGAGAGGTAGAGCGAGACGCGCGGCGGAGTGGTGGCGTGGCGCAGGATCCACAGCGGATTGTTGACCTTCCGCAGATGCGGATCACGGGCCGTGAGGGAGGCCCGCTCGGCAGCCGGGTCGTTGTATCCGGAGAGGCCCACGGCGGCCCGGTAGCGGTCGGGGTGGGCGAGTGCCATCTTCACCGCGCAGTGCGCGCCGGCCGAGTATCCGGCCACGGCCCAGCGGCTCGCGCGGCTCTCCGCACGGAAGTTGTCGATCACCATCTGCCGGACGTCCACGCTGAGCCAGGACTCGGCGTCGACGACGCCCGGCACGTTGGCGCACCCGGTGTCCTTGCCCGCCAGCAGATTGGTCCGCGGCTCCACGAGGATGAACGGGGCGATCTTCCCGCTCCGCATCCCGGCCTCCAGCTGGGACTGCACGCGCAAACTTGCGAACCACGCCTTTGCCGATCCGGGGAAGCCGCCGAGCAGTTCGACCACGGGGAACTTGCGGTGCCGGAAGGACGGCTCGTCGTACTGCGGCGGGAGCCATACGTACACCTCGCCGCGCACCCCGGACACCCGGCCGCGCAACTGGGTCACGCGCACGCCCCGTCCCATCCGGGCGTCGTGGGTCGGGCCGAAGTGCTGGACGGTCCTCGGTTCGTCCGCCAGCCGCTTGTGGGTGCCGAGCCCGTCGCTCCCCAGGTCCGGGGCGGCGACGACGTGCTCTCCGGTGCCCAGCAGGTCGGCCCAGCTGTCGTAGAGGCCGTTGGCGTTGTTGACCATCACGAAGACGCTCAGCACGGCCGCCGCCTGTGCGAGGACGACCATCACCAGACGTGCCGCACCGCGCACCAGGGCGGGACCGCCCACGCGGCCCCACAGCAGGAGCGGAATCAGCACGGTGACCAGGGCCAGCGCGACCGTGGCCAGGAAGAAGGGTGTCCCCGTCAGGCTCATCACGCCAGGGAGGATGCCTCACACACCGCAATGGTTTACCCGCCTTTCCGCCTTTTTACGTCGGATGCGAGACAACCGGGAGCGGCATGTTGACGTCGGGGCCGTCCTGCGGTCCCGGCCGCCGATCTCTCGCCGCCGGTGTCGGACGGGTGCGTCGGCCGCGAGGGGGTGGGAGGCGGATCCGGTCGACGGCGTGCGATCACTCACACCGGCAGCCTTTGTGCCACAGCCTCAAGGAAACATAATATCGGCAGGTCATCGCCGCGACGGACCACAGGAAGCCGGCGCAATTCCGGCACGGTCCCGCCACTGTGACCGGGGAGTGCAACCCTTCGACATGCCACTGCGCACGGCGCGGGAAGGCGGGGGGAACGTCGATCCGGGAGTCAGGACACTGCCCTGTCGCGGGCCCGTCATGAGGGAGCGCGGACTCCCCAGGAGGCTCCACGTGTATTTCGGCATTCCCCGCCGCCCCGGTTTCCCGCCCGCCCGCCGTCGTGCGCTGCGCGCCGTCGCCGCGGCCACCGCTCTGTCCACCGTCCTGCTCGCCGCGGGCTGCGGTGCCGGCGACGACTCCTCCGACGGCGGGAAACCCGCCGCGCGGGCGACGGCCCAGGGTTTCCCGGTCACCGTCGACAACTGCGGCGTGCGGACGACGTACGACAAGCCGCCCTCGCGCGTGGTCACCATCCACCAGCACCCGGCGGAGCTGATGCTCGCCCTGGGGCTGAAGGATCGCATGGTGGGCACCGCGTTCCCGGACTCGGCAGTCCTGCCCGAGCTGAGGAAGGACTTCGACGCGATCCCCGAACTGGCGCGGAAGGAGCCGTCCTTCGAATCGATCCTGGACGTGGAGCCGGACTTCGTCTACGGCGGTTACGGCAGCGCCTTCGCCGAGAACGAGGGCCGCTCCCGCAAGGCGTTCGCCGACGCGGGCATCGACACCTACCTCAACCGCGAGTACTGCGACAGGAAGAAGCCCGTGACGATGCGGGACACCTACGAGGAGATCCGCACGGTCGGCAGCATCTTCGGCATACCGAAGCGCGCCGACGCTCTGGTGGCCGATCTCCGCGGGCGCGTCGACAAGGCCACCGCCGCGGTCGGGAGCGCCCCTGCGGTACCCGTCTTCGTGTACGACAGCGGCGACAAGACGGCGTTCACCGCGGGCGGCAAGGGCCTGGGCAGCGAGCTGATCCGCCTGGCCGGCGGCCGCAATGTCTTCGGCGACCTCGACAAGGTCTTCGGGGACGTCTCCTGGGAGCAGGTCGTGGCCCGCAAGCCGGAGGTCATCGCCATCTACGACTACGCGGGGACCGGCACCGTCGAGCAGAAGAAGAAGTTCCTCCTCTCCCAGCCGGCTCTCGCCGACGTCCCGGCGGTCAGGAATGAACGGTTCGTGGTTCTGCCGCTGACCGACACACTGGTCGGCATCCGGTCGGCCTACGCCGTCGACGGCCTGGCCCGCGGGCTGCATCCCGAGAGCTTCCGGTGACGCGGACTTTGGTGGAGGACGGCCCGGCCGAGGCATCGGCCGGGCCGCGCACGCGCCGCGGAATCCGGTCGGGCCGGGCCACCCTCGCCGTCACGCTCACCGTCCTCGCGGTGCTGCTGGTCCTCTCCGTCACGGCCGGGCTGGCCATCGGCTCGGTGCACGTGCCGCCCGGCGAGGTGTGGGGCATCGTGACGCACGCGCTGGGAGCCGATGGGGCGGAGCCGACCTGGTCGCGCGCCCGGGAGACGATCGTCCTGACGGTGCGGGCGCCGCGCGTGCTGCTCGGCGCCGTGACCGGGGCCGGGCTGGCCGTGGTGGGCACCGCCATGCAGGCCCTGATCCGCAACCCGCTCGCCGAGCCGTATCTGCTGGGGGTCTCCTCCGGTGCGTCCCTCGGGGCGGTGTCGGTGATCGTCTTCGGGGTGAGCGTGGCCGGCCCGGTGACGCTCTCGTCCGCGGCGTTCGCCGGTGCCCTGGGCGCGTTGCTGGTGGTCTACGCGACCGCCCGCACCGGTGGACGGATCACCTCGGTGCGGCTCGTGCTGTCCGGTGTGGCGATCGCGGCGATGCTCACCGCGGTGATGGATCTGCTGCTGCTCACCGCCGGCCGGGGCCACGAGGCGCGCGCCGTCCTCGCCTGGACCCTCGGCGGCCTCGGCGGTGTGGACTGGGAGACGCTGTGGCTGCCCGCCGCGGCCCTGCTGCTCGGCATCGGCATCCTCCTGGTGCAGTCGCGGAACCTGAACCTGCTGCTGGCGGGCGAGGAAGCCGCCACGACGATGGGACTCGACGTGGCCCGGTTCCGGGCCCGTATGTTCGTCATGCTGTCCCTGATCACCGGCATCCTGGTCGCCGCGGCCGGGCCGATCGGCTTCGTCGGACTGATGCTGCCGCACGTCGTGCGTCTCCTGGTCGGCGGCGATCACCGCCGCGTGCTGCCCACGGCCGCACTTGCCGGAGCGGTCTTCCTGATCTGGGCCGACATCGCCGCCCGCACCGTTGCGGCGCCGATGGAGATCCCGGTCGGAGTGCTCACCGCGCTGTGCGGAGGCCCGTTCTTCCTGTGGCTGATGCGCCGTGACGCCCGACGGAACACCGACCGAGGAGTGGCATGAGCGCGACCGAACTCACCGTCGAGGGCGTCACGCTGACCGCGGGCGCGCGCCACCTCGTCCGCGACGTGTCACTGCACGCCGGGGCCGGCGAGGTGATCGGCCTGGTCGGCCCCAACGGCAGCGGCAAGTCCAGCCTCCTGCGGGCCGTCTACCGCGTCCTGCGCCCCGACACCGGACAGGTGCGGGTCGACGGCGCGGACGCCTGGTCGCTGCCCGTGCGCACACTGGCCCGGACACTCGCCGCGGTGGTGCAGGAGTCGGCCGCCGGGTTCGACCTGTCCGTGCGGGAGATCGTCGCCATGGGGCGCACCCCGCACAAGGGCCTGTTCGCCGGTGACACGGCCGATGACGCCCGTCTGATCGCGTCGGCCTTGGCAGCCGTGGACGCGACGGAACTGGCCGACCGCCCCTTCGACCGGCTCTCCGGCGGCGAGCGCCAGCGGGTGCTCATCGCCCGTGCCCTCGCGCAGCAGCCCGCCCTGCTCGTTCTCGACGAACCGACCAATCACCTGGACATACGGCACCAGTTGGAGGTCCTCGGCGTACTGCGCGAGATCCCCGCCACCGTCCTGGTCGCGCTCCACGACCTCAATCTCGCCGCGTACTACTGCGACCGCCTCTACGTCCTGTGCGACGGCGAGGTCATCGCGTCGGGTCCGCCCGCCGAGGTGCTCACCGCGGAACTTCTCCACGAGGTGTACGGAGTGACCGGGGAAGTCGTCATTCATCCCCGGACCGGGGCGCCTCATGTGACCTTTCTTCCCTCGTAATCCGACGGCCGGCCCCGAATGCCGCGAACCGCTCCCACGGGAGAGAGAGCGGCCTGGCGGATTCATGGCGGGGCCGGACCGGGAACCGTCACGATCCGATTTCAGGCATTCCAGGCCAACGGAACCGACTGAACGAGGGATTCCTCACCGCACGGTGTGCAACGGCTCCTCTCGGTGTACAACTGGGATGTCCAACATCACCATCGGATCAACCACGACCTGTCTCCTGCCGTTCACCGATCGGAATTTGACCGTCTGTCATCATGCACAGGATCCCTCGCGAACGCCGAGCTCAGGAAGTCCGTCGGTCCGTCCCCTTACGCCCGACCGGGTCCAAAAGGACTGAATGGCCGAGGCGTCCGCAGTATTTTCTGACCTGTTCCGGTTGTCCGGGGACACCCCGCGGCCGGCCGAGAGTATGGGGCACATCCCGTGAAGGTTCGTACGAGGCTGTCGAGCACCCTGGTGGCCGGGGGAATGGCGACGGTACTGCTGGCCGGTTGCGGCTCCGAGGATCAGATCTGGCCGTCCGAGTCGAAGTCGGGAGTGGTCGTCGGCATGTCCGACGGCATCGTCGCGACCGATCCGGCCTCCGGCTACGACCCGGGGTCCTGGCTGCTGTTCAACAACGTCTTCCAGTCCCTGCTGAGCTTCCCGCCCGGTTCCTCCACGCCCGTGCCGGAAGCCGCCGAGGAGTGCAATTTCTCCAACGGCAGCAAGACGTACGCCTGCACGCTGCGTGACGGACTGAAGTTCAGCAACGGCAACGACCTCACATCGGCCGACGTCAAGTACTCCTTCGACCGGACGATCGAGATCGACGACCCGGCGGGGCCGGCGCCGATGCTCTCCACCCTCAAGTCGATCGACACCCCGGACGACAAGACCGTCGTCTTCCACCTCAAGGTGCCGGACGCGACATTCCCGAGCAAGATCGCATCGGGCGCCGGTTCCATCGTGGACCGTCGGGTCTACCCCAAGAACGCCCTGCTGGAGGACGGCAAGACGGTCGGCTCCGGCCCCTACAAGCTGGACTCCATCGACAAGTCGAAGGCGGTCTTCTCGGTCTACTCCGACTACCACGGGACCGCCGATGTGCAGAACTCCGGTGTGACCCTGCGGCTCTTCCGCGGCGACCAGCAGGAACTCCGGGCGGCCCTGGAGAAGGGCGATGTCGACATCGCGTACCGCGGCCTCACCGCCAAGGCCGTGGCCGCCCTCGACACCTCGTCCGCCACGAAGAAGGACGGCCTGGAGGTGGTCCAGGGCAACAGCGCGGAGGTCCAGCACCTGGTCTTCAACCTGGACGACCCGGTGGTCGGCAAGATGGCCGTGCGCAAGGCCATCGCCCATCTCGTCGACCGCTACGCCCTGGTCAGCGAGGTGTACCAGTCCACGGCGACTCCGCTGTACTCGATCGTCCCGGTCGGCATCACCGGACACGGCACCTCCTTCTTCGACGCCTACGGCGACACACCTCAGCCGAATCGGGCGAAGGCCGACCTGCGAAACGCCGGTATCACCGAAAAGGTGAAGCTCACCCTCTGGTCCACCCCGAGCCGATATGGGCCGGCCACCGACGACGAACTGCGGACCATCGCGGATCAGTTGAACCGGAGCGGGCTCTTCGACGCACAGATGAAGTCCGTCCCGTTCGACCAATACGAAAAGGGCATCGCCGAGGGCAAGTACGGTGTCTATGTCAAGGGTTGGGTACCGGACTATCCCGACCCCGACAATTTCACCCAGCCGTTCTTCGGCGAGAACAACGTCCTGTCGAACAATTACGAAAACACTGAGATAAGCGACCGGATCATCCCTCGGACGGCTTCCGTGGCCGACCGTGCGAACACCCGGCAGGACTTCATCCGACTGCAGGACATCGTGGCGCAGCAACTGCCGCTGCTGCCGCTCTGGCAGGGCAAGCAGTACGCGGTCGCCCACGAGAAGGTGCGCGGTCTTCAGAACTGCCTGGACACCTCGACGGTCTTCCGATTCTGGGAACTCGGCATCGCGTCGTGAGCGGGCCCCCTCCCGCGGCGGCCGGTGCCGCCCCACTGTGCGGTCGCGGGGCGGCGCGCCCGCCCCGCGGACTCAGCCGTCCTCGGCGGTGGACGGCATCGCGTCCGAACGCTCCTTTTCGGGGCGGAAGTTGAGAACGAAGCGGGCGCGCTCACCGTTGATGCGGCGTCGCACGTACAGCACCGCTTCCCCGTCGGGGGTGCAGCTCACCCCCTCGCGGACGAGAAGGGGACTTCCCGTCGGCACACCCAGCAGGTCCGCGTCGCCGATGTCGGCACCGACCGCACTGAAGGCGCGCCAGTCGTACTCCAGGACGATGCCCGTGGCCTCGGCCAGTACCCGAACCACGTTGTCCGCCTCCCCCGGCACGGACAACTCGCGGGGGACGAGCGCGGACTCCATCCAGTAGCTGCTGACACCCCACGGTTCCGCACCGATGAGGACGACCGTCTCCACCCGTGACAACTCCGCGAGCGGACGGCCCAGATGACGCGCCGCCTCGGCATCGACCGCCGAGTCGGACGCCGGTGCGACGGCGATGACGCGCTCCCCGCCCTCGCCGGGCACACCGCCCCTGTCATCCCCACCGCCCTCGCCGCGGGTCGGCGCGCCCGTGTGGGGCAGCGCCATGGTCACGCTGCCCACGTCGAGTCGCTGGCTCAGCGGGTCGACCGTGATCGAGACGCGCGTGACCGGGGGGCGTACGAACGTCCCCACACCACGACGGATCTCGATGGACGCGGCACGCTCCAGCTCCGCGACGGCCTGACGAATCGTCAGGCGGTTGACACCGAACTCGGCGCACAGCTCGGGCTCGCTCGGCAGCCGGGAGCCCGCAGGAAGCTCCCCGGCGTCGATCCGCTCCTGGATCTGCCGGGCCAGTTGCAGGTAGACGGGTGCGGCCCTTCGACGGTTTGACACCCCTGGATCCTACGAGCCCGTTCGGCCGCCGCAGGACGGGTCCCGCTCGCGGGGCAGCGGGCGGAGCGAGCGTTCATCAGGAATTCAACGCATCGTCGCCCGGATCCGGCGGGAACACACCTTGAGACAGGTAGACATCTAGATGTCTACCTCCCGTGGTGGATGCCCCGACCTGGAGAGCTTCCCATGCCCCTGCTCAACTTCCGTGACCCCGCCTCCTCCGCCCACCCCGGCGGTGACCGGATCCGCCCCGGGATCCTCTTCCGGTCCGCCCAGCCCTTCCCCTCCGCCGGGACCGATGTCGTCGGGAGTCTGCGCGCGAAGGGCGTGGCCACCGTCGTCGACCTGCGCGGTGCCGCCGAACAGTCGCCCGACGACTGGGCCGCGGCCGAGGCGGCGGGCATCCGCGTGGTGCGGGCACCACTCGACCCGGAGAACGACGACGCCATCGCCGGTCCCGGCATCGGCTCCCTGCGCACCGCGGCCGATCTCGGTCTGTTCTACGTCGCACTGGCGCGTTCGGCGCCACAAGCGGTGGCCGACGCGGTTCGGGCCGCGGCGGCCCCCGGGGCGACGCTCCTGCACTGTGCCGCGGGCAAGGACCGTACCGGGCTGCTGGTGGCGCTCCTGCTCGACCTTGCCGGTGTGCCCGTCGAGGGCATCGTCGCCGACTACGCCCGTACCGCCGAGGCACTCCCCCAGGTGTTCGCGGCGCTGGCCTCGCACCGGGGCATCGCGCTGAACGCCGGGCACACGAGCGCACACGGCGATTCGGACCCCGGCGGCGAGCGCGGCCGGGCCGTCCCCGCACCGCTGCTCCAGGCGCCGCCCGAGGCGATGCGGGTGTTCCTGGAGACCGTGCGCACGGACCACGGCGGCGCGGAGGGCTTCCTGCTCGGCTGCGGCGTCGGGCCCGAGGCCGTCGCCGCGTTCCGCACCAAGGCGTCACCCGACGGTTCCGTCGCCGATGCCGCGGTCGCCACCGCCGTGACCACCGCCGCGGACTGATCCCGCCCCTCTCCCACGATCGCCCTCGCCGCCGCACGACAGGAGCACCCCCTCATGCCCGATGTCCTGACCGACCCCGTGTCCCCACCACTCGACCGGGGCCCCGGCGACGACCGGATATCCGACGGCCGCACCCGCGCTCCCCGCAGGGTCGTGGTGGGCCTGGTCCTCACCGAGCTGCTCATCGGGTTCGGCTTCGCCATGCCCCTGGTCGCTTCCCTCGGCCTCAAGGTCAACGAAATCGCACCGCACGAGAAGGAGAGTGTGCTGGGTGTCGTCACCGCGATCGGGGCCGTCACCGCGTTCGTGCTCAACCCGGTCTTCGGTCACCTGTCGGACCGCACCACCGGGCGCTTCGGCAGGCGCAGGCCCTGGATCCTCGGCGGCCTCGCCACGGGGCTGCCGGCCGCCGTGGTGATGGCCACCGCCGACTCGGTCGTCCAGTTGGTGCTCGGCTGGGTGCTCGCCCAGGCCGCCTACAACGCCGCGCTCGCCGCCCTGGCCGCCGTGATCGCGGATCGGGTGCCGGCCGCACAACAGGCGACCGTCTCCGGTCTGTTCGGCGCCGCCCAGTTCGCCTCCGTGTTCCCCGCGTTCCTCCTCGTCGGCCTGATACCGCACGCCACCACCGCGCTGCTGGTGATCCCCGGCATCGCCGGAGCCGCCGGAGCCGCACTCTCCTGGTTCCTGCTGCGCGGCGAGCCGGCGACTCCTCCCACCGGGCACGCCCCGGTGAGCCTGCGCTCCGTTCTCGGCAGCCTGGTGTTCGACCCGCGCACCGCCCCGGCGTTCACGGTGGTGTGGGTGCAGCGCTTCCTGTTGCAGGGTGCCAACGCGCTGATCGGGACGTTCGGCCTCTACTACCTGATGTCCCGGCTGGAGATGTCGACGGCCGAGGCCGCGGCGCTGCTCTCGGCCACCGGCATGCTCTCCGCGGTCGGCAACGTCGTCGCCGCGACGGTCTTCGGCAGGCTCGCCTCCCGCACCGGCGCCTACCGCGCCTTCGTCGTCGCCTCCGGCGTGCTGATGACCGCCGCCATGGTGATCAAGATGGTGTCCGCATCCGTGTGGCCCGTCTACCTCGCCACCTTCGTCGCCGCGATCGGACTCGGCGCCTTCTACGCCGTCGACATGGCCCTGGTGCTGCGGGTGATGCCGAGCAGCGCCGACTCCGCCCGCTGGCTCGGGGTGTTCAACATCGCCAAGTCGCTGCCGCAGTCCATGGCCCCGGCCGTCGCCCCGCTGCTGCTCGCCCTCGGCACGGACCCGATCGGGTCCGCCGCGGACGGCGAGAACTACTTCGCGCTCTACCTCGGCGGGGCGCTGGCCGCGCTCCTCGCCGTCGTCCTGACGCCGCTGATCCGGCACCCCCGGCTCGTACGCGACTGACCGCGGCCTCCCTCACACCCCGTCCCACGAAAGGTTCACCCATGACCACTCGCACGCTCCGGCACCACGACGGCGCAGCGTTCCGCGATCTCAACCACAACGGCACCATGGAGCCGTACGAGAACCCGGGGCTGCCCGTCGACGACCGTGTCGAGGACCTGCTGGGCCGGATGACGCTGGAGGAGAAGGCCGGTCAGATGTGCCACGGCCGCATGGTCGCCGGTGACGGCGGATTCATGCCCTCCGGGGCCGAGCTCATCGCCGAACGCCACCTCACCCACTTCGCGATGATGCAGGTGCCGTCCCCCGGCGCCATGGCCACATGGAACAACCACGTCCAGGATCTCGCCGCGGCCACCCGGCTCGGCATCCCGGTCACACTCTCCTCCGACCCGCGCCACGGATTCACGGCCAACCCGATGACCGCCCACACCGACGGCGGCTTCAGCCCCGGCCCCGAGCCGATCGGCCTGGCGGCGACCGACGATCCCGCGCTCGTCGAGGAGTTCGCCGCGGCGGCCGCCCGTGAGCTGCGGGCCGTCGGCATCCGGGTGGCCATCCACCCGATGGCCGACCTGGCCACCGAACCGCGCTGGGCCCGCATCAGCGGCACCTTCGGCGAGGACGCCGACCGCGCCGCACGCATGCTGGGCGCCTACATCCGGGGCATGCAGGGCGACGCCCTGGGCCCCGACAGCGTGGCCTGCATGACCAAACACTTCCCCGGCCACGGTCCGCAGGCCGGCGGCGAGGACGCGCACTTCTCCCACGGCAGGCACCAGGCGTTCCCGGGCAACAACCTCGAATACCATCTCAGGCCCTGGAAGGCGGCGTTCGCCGCCGGGACGGCCCAGGTGATGCCGTGCTACTCGATCCCCTCCGGCAGCGGACTGCCCGAGGTCGCCGCCAACTTCAATCGTGAGGTGATCACCGGTCTGCTGCGTGGCCGTCACGGCTTCGACGGCGTGGTCTGCACCGACTTCAACTCACTCACGGGCATGGAGATCCCCGGCGTCGTCCGGCTCCCGGCCCGCAACTGGGGGGTCGAGCACCTCACCCTTGCCGAACAGGTCCTCATGCAGCTCGACGCCGGGGTGGACCAGCTCGGCGGCGAGACCCGCCCCGACTGGATCGTGGACGCGGTCCGCTCGGGTGCGGTGGGCGAGGACCGGATCGACGCCTCCGTACGCCGCATCCTGCGGGACAAGTTCCGTCTCGGCCTCTTCGAGGACCCGTACGTGGACGTCGAGGCCGCGCAGACCCTGGTCGGCGCCCCGGAGACCCGCGCGCTGGGCCGACGTGTCCAACTGCGTTCACTGGTCCGGCTCGCCGCTCGCCAGGACGCGCCGCGCACACTCCCCGAGCGGCCCGCCCTCTACGTGGAGAACGTGTCCCCCGGCATCGCCGCCCGCTACGGCCGTCTCGTCGACACCCCCGAGCAGGCGGACCTCGCCGTGCTGCGCCTCCGGGCCCCGTACGAACAGCGGGAAGGATTCCTGGAGCAGCACTTCCACGCGGGCTCCCTGGAATTTCCGTCCGCCGAGCTGGAACGGTTGCGGGCGCTCTGCGCGACGGTGCCCACGGTGATCGACGTCCACCTCGACCGGCCCGCCGTCCTCACCGGGCTGGAAACCGAAGCGGCCCTGCTGATCGGCAGCTTCGGGGCCGACGACGACCTGCTGCTCGATGTCGCCTTCGACCGTGCTACCGCCGGGGGCACCCTCCCCTTCGACCTGCCGTCCTCGATGCGCGCCGTCGAGGAATCCCGGGAGGACGTCCCGTTCGACACCCGCGCCCCGCTGTTCCGCTGCGGTCACGGGGCCGCGCGCTGACCCCGACCCGCGCATGCGGCCGCCCCACGTCACCGGTCGGGTGGGCATCGGCGCGGCGGTCGGGGCGGGGCGGCGCCGGGGCACGACGACGGTTCCGGCCCGTCCCGGACAGCGCGTCCGGGATCCGGGCAGCGCGTGCGCCCCGAGCACACCCGCCTCGTTCCCGGGGGCGCTTCGTTCCCCTTCACTCCCCGCGGCCCGGTGTTCCGCCTGCGCCGGTGCCGGTCACGGCACCGGACGCGCTGTCCCGCGGGCGGTCCAGCCAGGGGCCGAACTCGCTCTCCAGGACCAGTCGTCCGAGCTTGCGGTACTCCTGGAGCACGGCCGAGACGATCTGCTCCATGCCGAGCGGCCTCCCCGATTCCGCCGCCCGGTACGCGGCGGTTACCGCGCAGGCGCGGATCGACCCTCCCGCCAGTTCGAAACGTTCCGCGCAGAACTCCAGGTCGAGGTCCTCGTCACGGGGGATCTCCGTGCCCAGGCAGCGGTGCCACAGGGCGAGGCGCTGCCGGGCGTCCGGCAGGGGGAAGTCCGCGACGACGTCGAGGCGGCGGGTGAAGGCGGAGTCGAGATTGGCGCGGAGGTTGGTGGTGAGCACCGCGATCCCGTCGAACGACTCCATCCGTTGCAGCAGATAGGCCGACTCGACATTGGCATGACGGTCCTGCGCGTCCTTGACCTGTGAACGCTTCCCGAAGATGGCGTCCGCCTCGTCGAACAGCAGGATGCCGTTGACGTCCGACGCCTCGACGAAGATCCTTTCGAGGTTCTTCTCGGTCTCGCCGATGTACTTGTCCACCACGATGGACAGGTCCACCACGTAGAGGTCCATGCCGAGTTCCGACGCCACCACCTCGGCGGACATGGTCTTCCCGGTCCCCGACTCGCCCGCGAACAGCGCGATGACCCCCCGCCCCCGGCCGCCGCCGGGCCGCATCCGCCACCGGCCGAGCACCTGCTCGCGATGGCGTGCCCGCAGGGCGAGTTCGGACAGTTGCCGACGGGTCGCGGCGGGCAGCACCAGGTCGTCCCAGCCCACGGTCGGCTCGATGCGCCGGGCGAGTCGTTCGAGTCCTGCGGCGTTCTGTGCCCGGACCGCCGTGCGCAGGTCCCGGGCGTCCACCGGGCGCTCCTGCGCGGCTGCCAGCCGGGAGGCGACGGTGGCGGCCCTGCGCACCTGCTCGGCGTCGAGCCGGTAGGGCGTGGTGGCCGCCGCCAGTCCCTCGGCGGCCCGCACCTTCTCGGCGGGCAGTCCGACGGCGGCGCCGGCCTCGGTGAGCGCCCGGCTCCACCGGCGCGCCACGTCCTCGGGGCCGGCGGGCACGACGGGCATCGGAACCGGGCTCTCCGCACTCCACCGGGGGTCCCAGTCCTTCTTGCCGTGCACGACCAGGGGCGTGCCGGCCATGGCCGCGCAGAGGCCGCCCAGCAGCCGGGCTCCCTCGGGCCGCTCGGGGGTGAGCCCCTCGATCGGCCCCAGGACGACACCGCCGCCGCTCAGTCGGGCCTCGGCCGCCAGGATCCGGACGAGCTCCGCCGGTTCGGGGGCGCCGACGAGGGCCGCGACATCGACCGGCAGCGGACGGCGCCCAGCGGCGAGCAGTGCCTCGACGGCCAGCCCGCCGGGGTCGCCGCCCCGGTCGAGCAGATGCACCAGACCGCTGCCCGTGCCCAGTACCGACGCGACTCGCAGGGCCTCGGGGCTCGCGTCCCGGCCCTCGTCGGGACGGGCCGCCCGGAGCAGACCGCGCAGCCTCCCGTCGGGTTCGTCGTCGCCGAGCAGATGAGCGGTGATCCGGTCCGGCACCCGCAGCACCCGTGAGAGCAGTGGGCGGTCGGCTTCCAGCACCGTCAGCAGTCCGCCCGCGACCAGGGGCGCGGACGGGGAGAACCGGAAGCGTCCGGCGCTCGCGGCGGGCAGCCCGCTCAGTTCGAGGGCGAGGCCGATGGTGGCCCTGCGCCGGCCGAGGTCGTCGTTGAGGTAGCCGTAGAGCTGCTCGAAGCGGATGTCGATGTCCGGTGCCATCGCGACCAGCAGCAGGTCGACGTCGAGCGGAGTCAGTCCGAAGTTCTCGGCGAGCCGGCCGATCCGGCTCCCGGGCGGGGAGTCCGACGGTGGCCGGGATCCGTACGGCGGCACGGGCCCGAACGCGTCGCGGGCCGCCAGGACGCGTTCGGCCCCCTCGGGGGTGAGGTACTGCCCCCGGTACGGATCGTCCGGTTGCGGGTCGGCGGCCCGTCGGGCCGCGACGGCGTTCCTGACCCGCTGTTCGACGTGGACCAGCCGCTCCCAGAGTTCCCCGACGGCCGTCGGCGCGCCGGGCAGTTCGGGGGCGGGCCGGGTGCCCTGTGCCGTGGTCATCGAGCCGCGCTCCCGCGCCTGCGCCGACCCGGTGGCAGCTGCCGTTGGCGTTCCGCGGCGAAGCCCTGCTCTCCGGGGTCGGACACCCCCTCGTAGCGCAGCCGGCGTCCGGGACCCGGCGTCTCCCCGTCGCGTGCGGCAGCGGTCCTCACCACCAGTCCCTCGGTGACCGGCGGGCCCGCCGACGTCCGGTCGCCCGCCAGTGGGGCCCAGACGCGCAGGTCGATCGCGGCCTTGAGCTCACCGCCGAGGGCGGACCACACATCGGCGGTGGCCTGCCGGTCGTGGCCCGGGCCCGCCGCCTCCATCTCCACGGACAGCCCGAGTTCGGCGAGGCTGCCGGTATGGGTCCCCGCAGGCAGCACGTCCGTCCGCACGAGGCGGCGCAACACCTCGGACAGCAGCCGGTGTTCGTCCTGCGGGCGGTTGGTCCAGGCGGTCACCAGATAGGTCAGCTCGAACCAGCGCGGCGGAGTCCGCCAACCGACCACCATGCCCTGTTCGTCGTGTTCCTCGGCCGTGCCGGTGCGGCGGCGGGTCGCGTCCTCGCGGATGCCGTGCAGGAAGACGCTGACCGTGGGAGCGTTGCGCCGGGCCGACCACTCCTTCGTCGGCGCGTCGAACACCAGGTCGACGCCGCTCTCCCGAAGGCCGTCCTCCAGCAACAGCCGCAGCCCCTCGTCGACTTCGTGGATCACCGGCGCCCCACCTCGTCCGGCGGGACGACGGTGCCGCCGACCACCAGGAAGGGTGTGGTGACCGGGTCGAGCACGGATCCGGCGACCGACCGGCTGATCCGCTGGTCCCCCGGTGTCACGCCGGTCAGCCGGACGGTGACGTCCACGCTCTGGTCGGGTGCGAGCACACCCAGACCGCACTGGGGCGATCCGGTGGAGCAGGAACCGGCCGGGGTGGTGATCCCGTCCAGGTGCACACCGGGCGGGGGGTCGGCGGTGAGCACGGTGCCGGGCGAGGGGGCGGGGCCCCGGTTGGTGACGGTGACCGTCCGCCCGTCCGGGGAGAGTTCGGGGTTCGCGGCGTCGGACGCCGCACCGAGACTGCGGTGTCCGGTACCGGCGAAGGCGATTCGCCCGGCGTCCGCCGGGGTGTCGTCCGCGACGGCGGCGGTTCTCGGCGCATCCGGCGGGGCCGAAGCGGCTCCCGCCACCGGAAGCGGCGCCAACAGCACCACCGCGCCCGCCAGTCGGTGCAGCCGGGGCTGCCTCGCCGTGCCACCAGTGCCGGTCACGGCCCACCTCACAGTCCGGTCGATGACGCTCCGCCCGTCAGCATCTCGTCCACGCGGGGCCGCGAACAGGCCCCGAGTACCCGGAGCGGGGGAAGGGCTCGCTGCCCTTTGCGGCCGCCGTCCTCGCCGGACGCCCTGCGCGGGAGCGCCGACGGGCCACGCGCGGCGGCGTCCCACGCCGTCCGCACGGGGCCCGTGCCGACCCTCAGATGAGTCCGTGCCGCATGGCGTAGCCGACGGCGTGGGCCCGGTTGCGCAGTTCGAGCCGTGTCGCCATCTCGTGCAGCACGTTCTTGACGGTGCGTTCGGAGTACGAGGTCTTCCGCGCGATCTCCGCGGTGCCGAAGCCCTCCGACACCAGTCGGATCATCTCCGCCTCCCGTGTCGTGAGCGTGGAGAGCGAGAGCCCCCTGGGGTCGAGGACCGTGCGCTGAAGGCTGCTGACGTGATCGAGGAGCTTTCCGAGCAGGTCGCCCGGGAGCACACCCTCGCCGTTGGCTATCGCCGTCGCCAGGTGGACGAGACGGTCCTGATCGGCCTCGCCGCGCCTGAGTACGGCGGCGACGCCGCACTCGATCAGGGTCTGGAGCGCGGCCGCCTCGAAGAATCCGACGACGAGTCCGGTGCGGGTCGCGGTGTTGCGTTGGAGACGTGACAGCAGGCGGATGGTGGGCTCGTCCACCATGTCCACCACCACTAAGGAGACTTGGGCCCCGTCGGCCTCGGCCTCCGCCACCAGTTCAATCTCGGGACGCGGGCGCAACTGGTGGATCATTCCGGTCTGGAGGATCAGGTCCTCCGCGTACACCGCCACGGAGACCCTGCCCATCGGGGCCCTTCTCGCACCGTGCCGGGCGGAGCGCTCCGAGGCGTTGGGCCTGCGGAACCGATCGCGTGCCGTTGTCGTTCCGTTGTTCACGTCTGTCGTCGTCATGGTTCCGTGATCGTCTTCCTCAGGTATTTCTGCCCGATGTGTTGCCTTCCGTTCTCGATCACGCGGTGTTCGACAGGGGGAGCGGGCCCGGGGAGGGGGCTGGGGGACGCGATGGCGTTGGGCCTTCGGGGCACCGGCCCTGCCCGCTCGTTGCCCTCGGGTCTCTGCTGCTCCACCGCCGTGGCGGCTTAACGTCGCATCGTGACCACAACTGCCGAATTCGCAATGTCCACGGTGACTGTGTCGCCCGGCGCCGAGGCTACGACGACACTGACCGTGCGCAACGACGGCGACATCGTCGAGGCCTACACGCTCGAAGTGGTCGGCGACTGCGCCGCGTGGAGCACCGTGGAGCCGGCGCGCGTCTCGCTCTATCCGGGCACGTCCGAGGTGGTGACCGTGCGGCTCGCGCCGCCCCGGTCGCACGAGGTACGGGCCGGGGAGACCCCCCTGGGCGTCCGCGTACTGCCCGCGGAACGTCCCGAGTCGGTGGCGGTGCCCGAGGCCCTGGTGGTCGTCGAGCCCTTTCACGAGCTCCGGGCACAGTTGGAGCCGCGCCGACGCCGGGGCTGGCTGGGGGCTCGTTTCCAGGCCGCGGTACAGAACAAGGGGAACACACCGGTCGATGTCGCGCTCACCGGAACGCAGGCCGGGGAGGAACTCCGCCTTGCCTTCTCCCCGGGCCAACGCCGCCTGGAACCGGGCGAGTCCGCCGACATGCGTCTGCGCGTGCGAACCCGGAAGCCGATCTGGTTCGGCAAGCCGACCACCTGGCCGTTCGAGGTCGAGGCCGCCGAGCGGGCCCAACCCGGTTCCGACGGCGAACGGCCCGACGGGCCGGAGACGTCGGACGGCGAATTCGTGCAACTCCCCGTGCTGCCCCAGTGGTTGCTGATTGTCCTGGCCGCGCTCCTCGCACTGGTGCTCGCGTGGCTCACCCTCTTCCGCCCGGCGGTGAAGAACACCGCCGAACAGGCGGCGGCCAAGGCCGTGCAGAAGGAGAGGGCGGGCGGCGGGCAACAGGGCGCGGACTCGACGGGGGGCTCGGGCGATCCCTCGGGGGGCCAGGGGCCCGCGGCCAACCCCAGTCGGTCCGCCGGGCCGGGGGACTCCGCCACGGGCGGTCCCGGCTCGACGACGGGCGCGGGAGGTCAGCAGATCTCGGAGACGATCGATGTGCAGACCGGGGCCGGCACCGAGAACCACGGCAGCTACAAGGTTCCCCGGGGCAAGGTCTTCAATGCCACGGACATCGTGGTGGCGAACTTCCAGGGCGACGAGGGCGTACTGACCATCACGCTCGGGAACCGGACAATCACCACGATCGCCCTGGAGACCTTCCGCAATCAGGACTACCACTGGGTCACCCCCATCCAGGTTCCGGAGAACGCCACCGTCAAAGCCACCGTGACCTGCGCCAAACCCGGCACCCCAGCAACCGGAACCCAAGCTTCTAAGTGCCACCAGGTACTCAACGTCAGCGGCACACTGAAGGATCTCGCACCGTAGAACACAGCACCGGGCCTCTCGCTTCCCCATACGCGACGAGAACAGCAGAAACAGCGACCGGGGGAAACCCGGCTTGCCGCTCGTTGGCGCATCCCTTCCCCCCGCACGCCCCGACGATGCGGATCTGTGGAACACCGCCCCAGGGCTGTCCCGCAATCCCTGGCGGGCGAAGAGCATCCGCTCCACGCGCGTCCGTCGTCCCCGCGCGGCCGGTTCCGTCGGCCCGGGGACGCGGGCCACGAGAGCGGGCCGGTGGGGCCCGGGGCTCCGCCGCCGCGGGAACCCGTCCGTTCGGCCGGTCGCACGCGGCGCGTTCCGGCCGATGGTCATCACACCGGTACGATGCCTCGGACCGGCGCGAACGCTCGCCGGAGCCGCACGAGCCCCGGGACATGAGGCGGCCGCCCGCGCCTCTCCTCCCCCGGGTCCGGGCATTCACATCACGGCGAACCGTCCACCGGTGAAACGGTGTTCACGTCCCGTGCATCCCGCGTGCGTCCCGACGTGCACACCCGGTACGAAGACCGCCGGGCGGGGAACGGGCGGCCTGTCGCCCACGTCCGCACGGGGAAGAATTCCCCGCCGCACGGGTGCCCGGGAAGGCAGCGTCCTTGCCCCGTGCCCAGGACTTTGAGGCCTACTGCCCGCCGGTGCGGCCCGGCAAGACTGAGCGGCGAACGGATGGCCACCCGAAGGAGCGAGCATGCCGTCGTACCTCACCCCCGGTGTATACGTGGAGGAGGTGCAGTCCGGAGCGCGGCCCATCGAGGGAGTCGGCACCGCGGTCGCCGCCTTCGTCGGTTTCGCGGCGGCGGGCCCCTTCCACCAACCGACGCTGGTCACCAGTTGGGACCAGTACGTCCAGACCTTCGGCACCTTCGCGCCCGACACCTACCTGACGCTCGCGGTCCACGGCTACTTCGCCAACGGCGGCGGCGCTGCCCACATCGTGCGCGTCGGCGGTCCCGCGCAGGACTCGACGCCGGGAGCCGCGGTGGCACCGTCCGCCGCCCTCGGTGGGTTCCAGGTATCCGCACGGCCCGGCGCGAGTGGCGATCTCTCGGTGGAAATCGCCGACGCCGAGGGCGAGAACCCCCCGGAGGACCGGTTCCGGCTCCTGGTGCGACAGGCCGGCAAAGTGGTGGAGACCTACGACGTCTCGACCCGCAAGAGCGTCAAGGGCTATCTGGTCACCCAGGCCCGCCAGTCCGCGCTCATCGAGGTCACCGAGCAGCCCGGCACGGCCCAGAGCCGTCCCGAGAACCAGGTTCTCCCACTCTCACCCGCCGCGGCGCCGGGGGCCGGCACCGCACGCGTCAGCCCTGCCGAATTCATCGGGGACGCCTCGGAGCGCACGGGGATATCGGGCCTCGAAGCGATCGACGAGATCACCATGGTCGCCGTTCCCGATCTGATGCGTGCCCACCAGCGCGGGGACATCGACGCCGAGGGCGTCAAATCCGTCCAGTCGGCGCTGATCTCGCACTGCGAGCAGATGGGCGACCGGGTCGCCGTGCTGGACACTCCACCGGGCATGACCGCGCAGCGAGTCCGGGCCTGGCGCAATGACGACGCCGGCTTCGATTCGCGCTACGCGACCGTGTACTACCCCTGGATCAAGGTCTTCGACCCCGCGAGCGGCCACAACTCCCTGATGCCGCCGAGCGGACACATCGCCGGTGTCTGGGCGCGCAGCGACGGCGAGCGCGGTGTGCACAAGGCACCCGCCAACGAGGTCATCCGCGGTGCGCTGGACCTGGAGCTCCGGCTCAGCAAGGGTGAGCAGGATCTGCTGAACCCGATCGGTGTCAACTGCGTGCGCGCCTTTCCCGGGCGCGGCATCCGCATCTGGGGTGCACGGACGCTGTCGTCCGACCCGGCCTGGCGCTACCTCAACGTGCGTCGCCTCTTCAACTACTTGGAGGAGTCGATCCTCCTGGGCACCCAGTGGGTGGTGTTCGAGCCGAACGACGACCGGCTGTGGTCGAGCATCCGCCGCAATGTGACCGCCTTCCTCACCGAGGAATGGCGCCGGGGAGCCCTCTTCGGCCGCACGGCCGAAGAGGCGTTCTACGTCAAGTGCGACCGCGACAACAACCCGCAGGAGTCGATCGACCTCGGCCAGGTCGTGTGCGAGATCGGCGTGGCGCCGGTGAAGCCCGCGGAGTTCGTGGTCTTCCGCCTCTCGCAGTTCTCCGACAGCACCAGCCTCGTCAACGAGTGACCCCGCGGGGTCCGCTAGCGGAACAGGTGACACAGAGTCATGGCAGAGGGCGACGCTCTTTCCACCCACGTCTTCGGCGTGCAGCTCGGCGGCTATCTCGTCGAGTCGATCCAGGAGGTCAGCGGTCTGACCGTCGAGGAGGAAGTCGTCGAGGTCCGTCAGGTGACCGCCGAGGGCAAACAGATCATCCGCAAGCAGCCCGGCGCGCGCCAGGCGGGCGAGGTGACCATCACCCGCGGGATCGACAAGAGCAGCGAATTCACCAAATGGATCAAGGAGACCCTCAACAAGGGGGCCGTCGACGCCGCGCGCCAGAACCTCACCATCGAGATCAAGGACTCGAAGGGCGACACGGTCCGGCGCATCCAGCTGATGCAGGGCTGGGCCAGCAAGTGGGAGGGCCCGTCGCTGAAGGCCGGCGAGTCCAGTGCGGCGACCGAGACGGTCACCATCACCTTCGAGGAGATCGTGGTCGAATGAGGCGCAGGACCGTCACGTCGGGTACATCGGGCGGACTCGAAGACGCCCTCGACGCCCTCGCGCCCGCCGCACGCGACGAGGCCGCCCCGACGCCTCCGGGGCGGCAGCAGGAACAGCAGGACATGCGCACGGAGTTCGCGTTCGAGCTGCCGCGCGGCTATGTCGACGACGAGGGCCGGGTGCACCGGCAGGGCTCGATGCGGCTGGCGACCGCGCGGGACGAACTGCGCCCGCAGATCGACCTGCGGGTGAAGGAGAACCCGGCGTATCTGAGCGTGGTGCTGTTGAGTCAGGTGATCACCCGGCTCGGCTCCATCACCGATGTGCACGCCGGGGTGGTCGAGCGGATGTACGCCACGGATGTGGCGTTCCTCCAGGACTTCTACCGGCGGATCAACAGCGAGGGCCACACCCATGCCGCGGTGACGTGTCCGTTGTGCCACGGGTCGTTCGAGGTGGACCTCTCGGGTGGGCGCCTGGGGGAATCGTGACGTACGCGCTTCCCCGCCTGCGGGAGGAGATCGCGTACGTCGCCTACCACTTCCATTGGCAACGCGAGGACATTCTCGACCTCACCCACGGCGAACGTCAGGAGTGGGTCCGGGAGATAGCGCGGATCAACACCCGCGTCAACGAAGGCGGGTGATCGTGTGGGGTTCGGGAACTGGTTCCGGCGCGCGGACCGGTCGCGGCCCGACGCGGCCTCCCGCGAGGCGGACGGTACCGGTGGCGCTCCGGTGCCGGAGGCCGTTGTGGACGGTGGCCCGGTCGGTCGGCACAGCCGCGACTGGGACGGCGGCTGGCGGCAGGTGGCACCGCCTGCGGTGACCGTCGCCCGGTCGTCGATCGGGGTGAGCGACGGACTGCGGTTCAGGTCCGGACTCGCCTCCTGGCAGAACGTCGCGTTCGGCGGCGAACTCGGCCATGCCGTGCTGCCGACCGCACCGGTGGGCCTCATCCACGGCGTCGCCCGCCCCGGGGGTGCGCACCCGGTGTCCTCCGGTGGGCCGCTGCTGCTGCGTGCCGCGCGGACCGGGACGGACGGGGAAGAGGGCCCCGCGACGGGCCCGGCGCCCGTTGCGGCGGGCGGCACGGGCAACCGCGGCACGGCTGGTTCGGGGCGGACTCCGACGGCCGTCCAGCGGTCGCGCGCCTCGGCGCCTCCCGCCCCCTCCGGACGCGACGAGCCGGGGCGGACGACTCGTGGCAGCGGCACGGCCTCTCCGGGAGCCACCGCGGGGGCGGCCCCGGTGATCGGCCCCGCGGCGGCCGTCGGTCCAAAACCGGAACCCGGCCCGGCAACCCCACCGGCGTCACCGCGGTCCGCGGAGGCCGTGCGGGCATCGGCGGCACCGCGGCAGGCCCGCCCCGCCGCGGTACGCCCGCGCCGGACCGCACCGCCGTTGATCGTCGCCCGGCGACCGGCGATGCCGCTGCGCCGGATCGTCGGCCTCCCGCCGGCCGCTTCGCCCGCACCGTCCGCGACCGGTTCCCGCGCCGCCACCGGCACCGGCACCGGCACCAGGCGGACCGTGTCCGATCCGCAGGGTGTCTCCGGCCGGGAGGTGCCCGCCGCTGCGCCCGGCACCGCACCGCCACCGAACCGCGGCACCGGCGCACCCGCCTCCGCACCGGTACGGCCCGCCCTGGGCAAGCCGCTGCGGGAACTTCCCTCCGGGGCCGTGCCGTCCGGTCCGGCGGGGCATGGCACGGTCGCGCCGTCCGGTCCGGCGGGACAGCAGGAGCCGGGCATGCCGGTACTGCGACGTCAGGTGCCGGACGCCCCGATCGCCCCGGTGCCACCGGGCGCGACCGGAACGGCCGAACCATCGGCGGGTCGACCGCCGACGCCGCGGGCCGGACACCGGGAGCCGCCCCGGACACCCCGGTCCGCCCCGCCCCTCCCGTCGGCTCCGGCACGGACGGGAGCGCAGGCACAGGCACAGCGGCGGAGGCGGGAGCAGGCACAGACACAGACACAGGTACAGCGGTCGCCGTCCGGACCGGAACGGGCCCGGCCCACCGACGGGCACGAAGTGCCCCGGTCCCCGGGCGGCCCCGGGTCCCCGTCGTCACCACACCCCGACGGAGCCGGTTCACGGGCTCGTCCGCCGAGCGGAATCGGCTCGCCCCTCCCCTCGCTCCCGTCGACGGCCGAACTCCGGGGCGACGCTCCGCTGCTCGGTGACCGGCGTCGGACGCACCGCGGAACCGCCGACGCCCACCGGGGCGTGCCGTCGGCAGCGGACCCCGCGGCGCCTTCGCCGTCCGCACCGGTCGGCCCCGCACCGACGACGGCGCGGGGCATGCCCCCCGGGATGCCGCTGCGCTCGCTCCCGGCTTCCGAGCGCCCCGCCGCGTCCGGGCCGGACGTCCCGGCCGGCCGTCGCGCGGTGGACACCTCACTCGCGCCTCCGCGTACACTCGCCGCACCCGCGCCCTCCTCGCCCACCGGGCCGGTGCGGATCCGCAGGATCGCCCCAGCGGGGGTGGCCGGGACGGCGCCCGGACTCGTCGGTACGGGACAGGCACCCGCCGTCCAGCGATCGCGGGCGCTGTTGCCGCGCAGGGCCCTGGAGGTGAGCACCGGCTCCGCCGAGGGCTTCTCTGCGCCCACGGCCCCGACAGGCGGTACGGCCCGGCCGGTCGTGGCAGCGACCTGGCGCCGTGACGCACCGCAGTCGAGATCCGCCGCTCCGCCGGAGCCCGGCGGAGCGCCACCCGGGGAACTCCGGACTTCGGCCGGCACGGCGCCCCGGCACACGGCACCGCACCCGCGCAGCCGTCCGGCCGAAGCCGCGCCGCCGCACCGGCCCCGTGCGAGCAGCCGGGCACCGGAACTCGCGGGACCGGCGCCCGAAGGACCGGCGCCCGGCGGACGAGCACCCCGGGGAGCGACGCCCGGCGGGATCGTTCAACGCCTCGTGCCGGGAAACCCCGTACCGGGCGCCGCGCCCGGTGGGGTGTCCGCGGACCGGGCGGCCCCGGGTGGCCCCGGTCCCGCTCCGGCGTCCGCGGGCGCGGGCGTGGCGAGGACCGGTTCCGGAAACGCTCGGGCGGGCCGGGGGCCGACGGTCGGCGGCTCCCTTCTGCGGCTCGTGCGGCGTTCGGGCCGTGGCGGACCGGGGGCGGCGCCGCCTCGGTCCGACGCCCGCCCACCGGTGCAGGAACCCGTGCGGCGGCGTCCGGTCCGGCGGCCGGATGCTCCGTCCCCCGCACCACGAGCCGCGACGCCCGGCCCATACGCGTCCGTGTCCCCCGTCGCGGGTGCCGTGCCGTCCGCCGCTCCCCCGGTTCCGGTCGTACGCCCGCATCCGCCCTCGGATGCCCAACAGACACCGGCCGCCGTACCCGTGCAGCGCATGGCGATGCCCGTGGTGCCCGAATCCGTCGGGCCGGCGGCGCCCGGCCCGCAGGGCGGGACGGGCGCTCCGCCCACCGGGCCACCGGCCCTCTCGGTGCGCGTCCCGCGGTCTGCGCGTCCCACCCCTGCTCCGACCGCGGGGGCCGACGACTCGCACGGCGCGGCGCAAGCCCTTCAACGTGCGGCGGCCCGCGCCGGAATCACCGGTGTACCGGTGCGAGCGGCCCCCGTGAAGACCTCCGGCTCCGCGGGACGGACCGGGCCGTCCGGCCCGGAGGCCGCGCCCCCGCCCCGGGTGACCGCGGCGGACATCGAGGAACTGGCGCGTCGTCTGCTCGACCCGGTGAGCCGGCTGATCCGCGCCGACCTGCGCCGGGGCCGGGAACGCTCCGGACGATTGCACGACGGTCGCCGCTGACATCGGTGCTGCCCGGCACAGCACACGGAAACTGCAGAGAAGAAGAGAGCATGGCGGACAACATCTTCGCGACGAGTGTGTTCTTCAAGCTGGTGATCGCAGGCAGCGATCTGGGGGCCTTCCACACCTGCTCGGGCCTGGGCGCCGAGGTCGAGCTGGAACAGTACGCCGAGGGCGGCAACAACGGTTTCACCTGGCAGCTGCCGGGACGGATCAACTGGACCAACATCACACTGACCCGTCCGGTCACCGCCGACACGCTCAAGATCGCACGGTGGCTGAACGACACGATGCGGCGGGTCGAGCGCAAGGACGGCGAGATCGTCGCGCTCCGCCCCGACCTCAGCCGCATCATCAGCTGGCAGGTCCAGGGCATCGTGCCGGTTCGCTGGGAGGGCCCCTCCTTCGACCCCGCCAGCTCCCAACCCGCGATCGAGACGCTGGAGATCGCGCACGAGGGCCTGGAACCTTCCTGACATAACGTCAATTTTCTTTACGGGCCCGTCGACCCGGCGAGAGTGCAGAACCGGAAGGAGGAACGCGATGTCACCCGCTGCCCGCACGAGCCGTGCTCGCGCCCAGCTGACCATCATGGAACCACCGGCGGACATCGGGGCCAAGCCGGGCGGGAACCTCGCCCGGATCACCCTGCAGTTCAACCCCGCGCAGCTGTCGCTGACCAAGAGCACCGAGTGGCGGCGCACACCGTCCCGGATGGCCGAGGAGTCGGCGATGCCGGAGTTCGTGGGAAGTGGGCCCCGGACCTTGTCCATGGAGGTGTTCCTCGACGCCACGGCCACCCACGACAATTCGGTGGAGAAGGCGGTGGAACAGCTGATGCTGGCCTGCGCGCCCTCACCGAAGAGCCTGGCCCGCAAGACACCCGCCAGCCCATGGGTGCGCTTCGACTGGGGTACGTCGAGGACGACCTCGTTCGACGGTGTGATGTCCAGCCTGTCCATCTCGTACACGCTGTTCGACATCGACGGGAAGCCGTTGCGCGCCACCTGCTCGCTGTCGATCGAGGAGGCCAGCAGCGAGACGCTCGGTCAGAACCCGACGTCGGGCTCGCGGGAGGCACGGCGTACCCACCGGGTCGTCGTCGGTGACAGTCTGCCGCTGCTGGCCTGGCGGGAGTACGGCGATGCCACCGCGTGGCGCACGATCGCGCACGCCAACGACATCGACGACCCGATGCAACTGGTCCCCGGCAGGGAGCTGGTCGTGCCCGGACCGGACGAACACGCCGCGAGGAGCGGCCGGTGAGCGCGTCCGGACGTTCCTTCGCCGCGGATCCCATCGTCGAGGCCCCGGGCGAACTGCCCGCCGTCTGGGCGGCCCAGCTGGTGAGCTGCGTGGTCGACGAGAACGTCGGCCTGCCGGACACCGCCGTGCTGATGTACCGGGATCCCGATCACAAGCTGCTCACCGCCACCGGGATGACCATCGGTACCCCCCTGAAGATCTCCGTGACCACTGTGCGGGAACGGGCGCGCGAGCGGTTGTTCACCGGCGAGGTCACTGCCGTGGAGCTGGACAGCGACACCACCGGTTCGTTCACCGTCGTCCGGGCCTATTCCCGGGCCCACCGGCTCCAGCGCGGACGGAAGGTGGTGGCCTACCGCAACATGAGGACCGCGGACATCGTCCGCAAGGTCGCCGCGGGCGCCGGGCTCGCCTGCGGGCGGATCGAGGCCGCACCCGTCACGTACAAGCAGCTCACCCAACCCAATGTCTCCGACTGGGAGTTCCTCCAGTACCTCGCGGCGGAGAGCGGTGCGCACGTGCGGGTGGACGATCGGGGGTTGCTGCAGTTCGTGAAGCCGCGGCCCGCCGCGTCGGCGCCCTCCCCCGCCACCTCCGCCACCCGGAACCCGATGGTCCTCGAGTACGGGCGCAATCTGCTGGCCCTGCGGGCGGTGCTGACCGGTGCGGACGGGGCGGACAGTGTGGAGGTGCGCGGCTGGAGCGTCGAGACCAAGAGACGGCTGGTGGCCCGCGAGCAGTCGGTGCGCAGCGACACCGTGTCCCCCGGGCTGAGCCCGTCGGCGGCGGCCGGGGCGTTCGGCCCCAACGCCCTGATGACGGTCGCCGACACCCCGTACCGGACCCAGGCCGAGGCGAGGGCCGTGGCCGGTTCGGTGGCCGCCTCGGTGAGCTCCGGGTTCGGGGAGATCGAGGCGGTCGCCGAGGGAAACCCCCGTCTGCGGGCGGGCGAGCCGGTGACCCTCGGCAATGTCGGACCCGCGTTCTCCGGCCGCTACACGGCCACCGCCGCACACCACGTCCTGGAACCCGACGGCGGCTACCGCACGACCGTACTGGTGAGCGCGGCCCCCGATCGTTCCCTGGCGGGAATGACCGGGGGCTCGGACGCGCCCTCGCGCGGACCGCGCATGCCGGGTCTCGCCATCGGCGTGGTCACCGACATCCGCGAGGGCAAGGGCGAACGCGGCTGGGTCCGGCTGAAGTTCCCCTGGCTCGACGACACCTATGTGACGGACTGGGTCCGTACCGTCCAGTGGGGCGGTCAGGGCGGCGGCGGGGTCTTCAGTCCCGAGGTCAACGACGAGGTGCTGGTCGGCTTCGAGCAGGGTCTGCTGGACAGTCCCTACGTGCTGGGTGGCCTCTACAACGGGGTCGACAAGCCGTCGCCCCACGACGTGCCGCTGGTCGACCCGACCAGCGGCAAGGTCAACCGCCGTTCCCTGGTCTCCCGTTCCGGACACCGGCTGGAGCTGCTGGACAGTCCGCGCGGGACCTCGGGCGTCCGGCTGGCCAGCGGCGACAGACGACTCGACGTCACATTGGACGAGCGGCGGAACGAGATCGCGCTGAAGGTGTTCGCCCGCGGCGGCACCCGGGTGCTGAGCTCCGTGACCCTCTCCGCGTCCGGCATCACGATCGACGCCGGTACGGGCGACGTGAACGTGAAGGGACGCTCGGTGACCGTCAACGGCAGGACGGGAGTGACCGTGGACGGGGGACTGCTCGCAGTCCTCAAGGCAAGGCTCATCCGGATCAACTGACACCCCACGCCGCCGGTGCGGCGGCCGACGTCCCTTTCGCAGCAAGGAGAACAGCCACCATGCCCCCTGCAACCCGCACCGGCGGCACCACCGTTCACCGCGGTCTCCCCGCCGCCCCGCCACCGGGCGCCCCGGCGGCGGCGGCCGCCGCCGCGCCGATCGGAGGCCCGGTGTGAGCGGCGGATTCATCGGACGCGGCTGGGGCTTCCCGCTGCGGGTCGGCCCCACGGGCGGCATCGGCATGGTCGAGCGGGACCAGGAGATCGAGGAGGCGATCGGCCTGATCCTCGGCACGGCCCCGGGCGAGCGTCCGATGCGCCCGGAGTTCGGCTGCGGCATTCACGACTACGTCTTCGCCCCCGGTGACGGCGCCACCGCCGGGCGCATCGCGCAGGAGGTCCGTACGTCGCTGGAGCGCTGGGAGCCGCGCATCGAGGTGACCGACGTGGTCATCGCGTTCGACGCCGTCGATGAGGGCACCCTGTACATCGACGTGCACTACTCCGTACGGGCCACCAACGACCTGCGCAACCTGGTCTTCCCCTTCTACACCATTCCGTCCTCCGAGGGCTCCGCGGAAGCGGGGGTGCGCTGATGGCCCTGCCCTCGCCCAACCTGGACGACCGGCGCTTCCAGCAACTCGTCGACGAGGCCAAGCGCTACGTCCAGCAACGCTCCCCCGAATGGACCGATCACAACGTGTCGGATCCCGGGGTCACCCTCATCGAGACCTTCGCGTACATGGTCGACCAGCTGCTGTACCGGCTGAACCGGGTGCCGGACAAGAACTACTCGGCCTTCCTCGACCTGCTGGGCGTCACACTGTTCCCACCGACGGCCGCACGGGCGGAGGTGGACTTCTGGCTGTCCGCGCCGCAGCCGGAGACCGTGCTGCTCCCGGCGGGCACGGAGGTCGCCACCTCGCGCGGCGAGGCCGAGGAGGCGGTGGTGTTCTCGACCTTCGACGACCTGCCGATCGTGCCGAGTTCGCTGGTCCGGCTGGTGACCGCGCCGGCGTCGGGCGAGCAGACCGATCGCAGCGCCCCGCTCGGCGCCGGTCAGGACATTCCCTGCTTCCAGTCCCGGCCCGAGCCGGGCGACGCAGTGCTGTTCGGGCTGCCCGCCGCCGTCCCCCGGTGCATCGTCGCCGTGCGCCTGGACAGCCGCGTGGAGGGCGTGGGCGTCGATCCGCGGCAGCCGCCGTTGGTGTGGGAGGCGTGGGACGGTGCCCGTTGGGTGACGTGCCGGACCGGCACCGACAGCACCGGCGGGCTGAACAGGCCCGGCGAGGTCACCGTGTTCGTCCCCGCCGGGCACACCGCCTCGGTGGCGGCGGGAACCAGGGCGGGATGGCTGCGCTGCCGGGTCACCGCGCCGGAGCCGGGCCAGCCGTTCTACTCCGAGTCGCCGACGATCCGGGAGGCCGAGGTGTTCACCGTCGGCGGCACCGCGGACGTCGAACACGCGGAGACCGTCCTGGACGTTCCGCTCGGCGTCTCCGAGGGCGTCGCCGGGCAGCGCTTCACCGTGAACAGGGCGCCGTTGCTGCTGGACGGGGAGCCGCCGGTCGTCCAGGTGTCCTCCGGGGAGGGCTGGCAGGTGTGGAGCGTCGTGGAGCACTTCGGTGCCTCCCGGCCGGACGACCGGCACGTGCGGATCGACGCGGTCGCCGGGGAGTTCGCGTTCCCGCCCGAGGTGCGCGAACCGGACGGGACGATACGTGCCTGCGGTGCCGTGCCCGAGAAGGGCGCGCAGTTGCGGGTCCCCCGCTACCGCACGGGCGGCGGGGCGGCCGGGAACGTCGCCCGGGGCGCCATCAACGTGCTGCGCAGCTCGGTGCCGTACGTGGCGAGCGTGGACAACCGCGAGGCGGCCAGGGGCGGTGTCGACGGCGAGACGGTGGCGAACGCCAAGGTGCGGGCGCCCAACATCCTGCGGGTGCAGGAGCGGGCGGTCACCGCCGCGGACCACGAGATCATCGCCCGCGAGGCCGCCCCCTCCCTGCGCAGGGTCCGGTGCCTGCCCGCCGTCGCGGGCGAGGGCGGCGCGGTGCGGGTCCTGGTGGTGCCCGACGCCGTCCCCGACGAGGGCGGCCACCTGCGGTTCGAGCAGCTGATCCCGCCGGATTCGGTGCTCTCGGCGGTCGCGGCCCGGCTCGACGAACGGCGGCTGGTCGGGACCCGGTTGGTGGTGGAGCCGCCCGCGTACCAGGGCGTGACCGTGGTCGCCAGGCTGGTGGCGGGCGGTCGCGACGTGGACCGGGTGCGCAACGAGGCGCTCGCGGCGCTGTTCCGCCACATCGACCCGCTGCGGGGCGGGGCGGACGGGGCGGGGTGGCCGTTCGGCAGGGCGGTGCAGTACGGCGAGGTCTTCGCGGTGCTCCAGGGCGTGCCGGGGGTGGGTCTGGTGGAGGAGGTGCGGCTCTTCCCGGCCGACCCGATCACCGGCCGGCGCGGGTCGGCGCAGGAGCGGATCGACGTCGCCCCGGGCGCCCTGGTCTTCTCGCACCAGCACCAGGTCGTGGTCACCGCGGCCGGTGACGGCTCATGACCAGGGCCGCGGTGCCGGGACTTCCCAGCCGCTATCCGATCGGCGGGCTGCTGCCCGCGCTGTACGCGGACGACGATCTGGCCCAGCGGTTCACCGCAGGTCTGGACACCGTTCTGGCGCCCGTCCTGTCCACCCTGGACAACCTTCCCGCGTACGTGGATCCGGCACTTGCCCCTGCCGACTTCCTGCCCTGGCTGGCGTCCTGGGTGGGCGCCGACCTCGATCCGGCCCTGCCCGAGGAACTGCGGCGGGCCGTCGTCGCCCGTGCCGTCGAACTGCACCGGTGGCGCGGCACCCGCCGCGGGCTGGTCGAGCACCTCCGGCTGTGTTTCGACGTCCACGCCGACATCCGGGACGGCGGCGGTGTCGCGTGGTCGTCGGCGCCCGGAACCGATCTGCCCCCGGCGCCGACCGGTGAGCTGTTGGTGCGGGTCTGGCCGGCGCACGACCGGCCGGTGGACGCGAACCGCGTCCTGGACGTCGTCACGGCCTCGTGCCCCGTACACCTCGGGTGCCGGGTGGAGATCCTGCCGGGCCCGCCGGAAGAGACAGGAGGCTGAGCCATGCGCCCGTGTCCGGCGTGCGGTGCGTCCAACCGCGAGGACGACGAATTCTGCGGGAACTGCGGTTCCTACCTGGGCTGGTCATCCCGGCCGTCGCAGCCTCCGGCCGGGGCGGAACCCGACGCCCCGGCGGAACGCACGGAGCGTACGGAACCCGCCGGTCCGACGGAACCCGCGGCACCGGCCGGTCCGGCGACGACGCCGGCAGCCGCCGCTCCGTCTCCTTCAACCCCTCCGGCCGCCCCGGCCGCTCCGGCCCCTCCGGCCGCCCCGGCCGCCCCGGCCGCTCCGGCCGCTCCGGCGAACGGGGCCGCCCCGGCAAGCACCGGTTCCCCGTCCCGGACCCCGCCCGCCCCACGTCCTGTTCCTCCGGTCGAGCCCGTGCGCCCCGGCACCCCGGAACCTGCAGAACCGCCCATCGGCCGTCCCGCACCGGCCCCGGTGCCGCCTGCCCCGGACGCGCCCGTGGGCGCCGTGCAGCCCGCCGCGCCGATCGCCCGGCGTCCCGTCGTCAGGCCCGTGGACACCGACGAGGAGCCCGACGGGCCACCGTGCCCGGCATGTGGCACCCCGAACCTGCCGGAACGCCGGTTCTGCCGTCGCTGCGCCGCGCCGCTGCAGGCCCGGGAAGGGCCGAAGCCACTGCCCTGGTGGCGCACGATGTGGCCGTTGCGCCGCCGGGTGCGGGGCGGCGGAACGGGCCGGGTGCTGCGGCGGTCCCTGCTGGTGCTGTTGATCGTCGGGCTGCTGTTCGTGGGCTACCTGCTCCTGCCGGCCGGGCGCCTCCTCATCGAGGACGTGCGGGACAAAAGAGGCGGAACCGAGGGCATCAGCCCGGTGAGGGCCACCGCGAGCTCCGCGACCCGCGGCCATCCGGCGACCGCGGCCATCGACGGGGTGACCAACACGTACTGGGGAGCGCCCGCGCTCGGCGCGTCGCTGACCTGCTTCTTCGACAAGCCGTTCCGGCTGGTGGGCGTCACCGTGTACACCGGGGTGTCGAAGGAGCCCCAGGAGTTCCGACAAGGAGCACGGCCCACCCGGGCGGACATGATCGTCACCACGGCGGACGGTGATGTCCACAAGAGGGAGCTGACGTTCACCGACAAGCCCGAACCGCACACCGAGCGGTTGGGCATCAGCGATGTCGTCTCCGTCGAGTTCGTGCTGCGCGCGGCGTCCGGCCAGGGCGAGGGGCGGCCCATCGCGGTCGGGGACGTCGAGTTCTTCAAGCGCACCTGAGGCCGGACGCCCGGCCGCGCACGGATCGCGGCCGGGCGCCCCCGGTCCGTCCTCAGTTCCCCTTCCCCGCCCGTACCGGCCGGGTGGAGGCACGCGGCAGCAACGTCGCGGGGACAAGACGGTGCTCGGGTCCCGCTCCGGCCTCCGGCGGCCGCCGTATCACGTCGATCAGCAGCTCGGCCGCCTGCCTGCCGATCTCCTCGGGCGCCAGGTCGAGTGCGGTGAGCGCGGGTCGGGCGCTGCGCGCGAACTCGCCGTCGGCACCCACCACGATCTGCACGTCGTCGGGCACGCCGAGGCCGAGTTCGCGGCAGACCGCGAGGGTGGCGAAGCCGAACTTCTCCATCACGACATACAGCGCGTCCGGCCGGTCGGGCCGGGTGAGCAGGCGGCGCGCGGCGGCGGTGGAGTCGGTCCCGGACTCGGCACGGTCCATGAGCACCGGGCGTCCGGTGCGCTCGCACCAGTCGCGGTAGGCGCTCGCCGCGTCCTCGTCGTAGGACTGGCCGGTCGAGCCGGTGAGCAGCCCGATGCGGCGGGCGCCGGTGGCGGCGAGATGATCCAGGGCGGCGACGGCACAGGTGGACAGTTCGTTGTCGACCCAGGGAAAGGAGTCCTTGCGCGACAGGTCGCGGCCGGTGGTGACGACGGGGACGCCCATGCCGGCGAGACGGCCCAGCAGCGGGTCCTCGGTCAGCGGGTCGATGACGATCGTGCCGTCCAGCGGCAGCGACTCGAAGGGGCGTCCGTCCAGCGACGGCGGGACGAGCACCAGCGAGTAGTCGTGTGCCATCGCCGTCCAGGTGGCCGCGTTCACGATCTTGACGAAGTACTCGATGTCCGTGATGCCGCCCTCGACGGCGGTGCGGTGGGTCAGGCCGAGCAACCCGGTGCGGGCACCGCGCAGCCCGCGCGCGTTGGGGTTGGCGCGGTAGCCGAGCTCCGCGGCGACGGCGAGGACGCGCTCGCGGGTCGCGGCGCCGACCCGGCCCACCCCGTTGAGCGCGTGCGAGGCGGTGGTGACGGAGACACCGGCCCGGCGGGCGACCTCGCGCAGCCCGCCGCTGCCCTTGGCCGCGCCCGGCGCGCGTGGGGCGGAACGCGCTCCCCGCGGGGCGGCACGGCCCGTCGGCTCTGTGACGTCTGACATGACGGTGAGCCTACCGGTTGACTGCCAAAACGTTTAGGCAGTACCGTCCGCAACGTTGCCAAAACGTTTGGGCACCTTTCCCGCGGACCTTCCCGGGGACGTGCCCCTGCGGGCGGCCACCCCCTCGCACACCGTCGTGCACCTCTCGTTCCGGCCCCGCCGGACCTCCCCGTACACCAGCCGCCCCGTCCCCCTCCGGGCCGGGACGCGAGTCCGCAAAGGACGCCTGCCGACCATGGCCGAGGCCACCACCGCCGCCCCGCCCGGATCCACCGGACCCGCCCCATCCGCCGTGTCCGACGCGTCCCCCGCGTCCGTCTTCACGGTCGAACAGCGCGGCATCGACGCCGTACCCGCCGAGGAGCGCCAGGGCGGACCGACCCGGCTGCTGGGTCTCTGGGCCGGAACCAACACCACCGTCTTCACGGTCGTCTACGGAGCGCTCGTCGTCTCCTTCGGCCTGTCCTTCTGGTACGCGGTCGCGCTGATCGTCGCCGGCAACGTGCTGGGCTTCGCCGTCACCGGTCTGACCAGCCTCCAGGGCCCGCGCACCGGCACCTCCACGCACTCCGTCTCCCGGGCCGCCTTCGGGCCGCGCGGAGGGCGGCTCCCGGCGCTGCTGAGCTGGGTGATGCTCGTCGGGTTCGAGGCGGGCGGCATGGTGCTGATCGTGCTCGCGGGCCTGGCGCTGCTCGACCAGGCCGGCGTCACCACCGGTACGCCGGTGAAGCTGCTGGTCATCGCCGTCGCGGCGGGCCTCCAGATGCTCCTGCCGCTGTCCGGGTACCACCTGATCATGAAGGTGCAGAAGCACTTCGCCTGGATCTTCGCCGCGATGTTCGCGGTCATGGCGTTCCTCGTCGTGCCCAAGGCCGACTTCGGCAGTCACGGCGGGGCCCCGTCCCTGGTGACCGTCTCCCTGGTCCTCGCCATGGTCACCGCGTCGGGCGGCCTGTCCTGGGCCGACATGGGCAGTGACTACTCCCGCTACCTGCCCGCCGACTCCGCGCCCCGCAAGGTGTTCGCGTGCGCCGCGCTCGGCGGCATGGTGCCCAACATCCTCCTGCAGATCCTGGGCGCGGCCGTCGCCACCGCGACCACCAACGCCACCGACCCCATCTCCGGCCTGCCGGAGATCCTGCCCGGCTGGTTCACCACCCCGTACCTGCTGCTCGCGATCGTCTCGCTGCTCGCCGTGAACACCACGGACATGTACTCCTCGGGCCTGAACCTGCTGGCCGTGGGCCTGCCGATCAAGCGTTGGATGGTCGTGTTCATCGATCTGTCGCTGTGCACCGCCATCACGCTGTGGGCGGTGTTCTCCGCCGACTTCTACACCCTGCTGTCGAACTTCCTGAGCCTGATCGTGCTGTGGCTCGGTCCGTGGGCCGCCGTCTACCTCACCGACTGGGCCCTGCGCCGGGGCCGCTACGACGTGCCGTCGCTGTTCCCCGAGGAGACCGGCCGCAAGGGCATCTACTGGCACCGGGGCGGTGTCCGTCCCGCCGGTCTGCTCGCGGTGCTGCTCGGCTTCGCCGCCGCCATCCTCTGGGTCAACTCCTCGGTGTTCGTCGGCCCGCTGTCCGATGCCGCCGGCGGCCTGGACCTCTCGGTGTTCGCGGGCGCGCTCGTCGCCGGGGTCGTGTACTGGCTGCTCGCCCGCCGCACCGTCCGCGCCGAGGCCGCGCTCGCGCCCCCCGCCTGATCCGCGCCCTCCGCTTCGTTCCGTCTCTCCGTCCCGTACCAGCTTCTGGAGCCGAACCCCATGAACCACCCCAGCCTCCGCGCACTCATCGACGCCTCCGAGGGCGTCGTCAAGGCCGACCGGATCATCCGGGGCGGGCAGCTCGTCAACGTCTGCACCGGCGAGATCTACCCCGCCGACGTCGCCATCACCGGCGACCGGATCGCCGCGACCGGTGACGTGGCGGCGTACGAGGGTCCGGACACCGAGATCGTCGACGCGACCGGCAAATACCTGACGCCGGGGCTCATCGACGGGCACCTGCACCTGGAGTGCTCGAAGCTGTCGGTGACGATGTTCGCCGACGCCGTGGTCCGGTACGGCACCACCTCGGTCGTCTCCGGGCTCGACCAGTTCCTCGTGGTCGCCGGCCTGGACGGGGTGCGCGAGGCGCTGCGCGAGGCCGACGCGAGCCCGATGAAGATCTTCTGGGGTGCGCCGTTCAAGACGCCGTACACCCTGCCCGAGACGACCGTCGGCTTCGCCTTCGGGCCCGACGAGCACGCGGAGACGCAGGGGTGGGCGGAGTGCTTCGGGGTGTGGGAGACCGTCGCCGAGTTCGTCCTCAACCGCGACGAGAAGGTGCTGCGCGCCCTCGAACTCGCCCACCGCAACCGTCTGCCGATCTTCGGTTGCGCGCCCATGGCCGCGACGACCACGATCAACGCCCTGTCCGCCGCCGGTGTCCGGCTCGACCACGAGAGCTACACCGCCGAGGAGGCCCTGGAGAAGCTGCGCGCGGGCATGTCGCTGCTGATCCGTGAGTCGTCGGTGGCGCACTTCATGAACGAGAACGTGCGCACCGTCACCGAGTTCGGCGCCCAGTCGCGCCGCGTCGGCTTCTGCACGGACGACATGCACGTCGCCGACATCCTGCGCGAGGGGCACCTCGACAAGCTGGTGCGGATGGCGATCGCGGCAGGCGTGCGGCCGGTCGAGGCGATCCAGATGGCGACGCTCAACTGCGCCGAGATGTACCGCATCGACCACCTCGTCGGTTCCCTCACGCCGGGTCGCTACGCGGACGTGCTGATCGTCGACTCCCCCGAGTCGTTCCAGGTCGAGCGGGTGTTCTCGCGCGGCCGGCTGGTCGCCCGGGACGGCCGGACCGTCGAGGCGCCGAAGGCCCCCGAGCGTTCCGCCGCACTCTCCCCCGCCTTCGAGGTCGCCCCGCTGGCCGCGGGCTCGATCGGCGTCGCGGCCGATGGCGACGAGGCCCGCGTGCTGGTCGTCGAGATGGACCGCACCGTGCCGTTCGTGCGCAAGGGCGTCGAGATGACGCTGCCGGTGGTGGGCGGCACGGTCCGCGCCGACCTCGACCGGGACGCCCTCTACGTCACCGTCTCCGAGCGCTACGGGAAGACCGGCGGCGGCACGGTCACCGCGATGATCAACGGCTTCGGCCTGCGCTCCGGCGCGATCGCGTCCTCCGCCGCCCCCGACGACAACAACATCGTCTGCGTCGGTGCCGACCGCGCCGACATGGCCCTCGCCGTGAACCACCTCGCCGAGCGGGGCGGCGGCCAGGTCGTCGTGGACGGCGGCGAGATCAAGGAGTTCCTGCCCCTCCCGGTGGCCGGCATCGTCGCCGACCTCGCCCCGGAGGAGATGGCCGCGGCGGAGGACCGCCTGGAGGCCGCCGCCCGTGCGCTCGGCTGCGCGCTGCCCTCCGCCTTCGGGTACCTGATCTTCCTGGAGATCACCGCCATCCCCGAGTACGCCGTCACCGACCTGGGTGTCGTCAACTACCACACCCAGGACGTCGTCGACATCCTGAACCCGGCCGCCAACTGACTTCGTCCACCGAGGAGTTCACCCATGACCACCGCACCCGTGACCGTGGACGCGTTCATCGCCGGCCTGCCCAAGTGCGAACTGCACCTGCACATCGAGGGCACCCTCGAACCCGACCTGAAGTTCACGCTGGCCCGGCGCAACGGCATCGAGCTGCCGTACGCCGACGAGGCCGCACTGCGCGCCGCGTACGACTTCGACGACCTGCCCGGCTTCCTCACGGTCTACTACGAGGGAATGACCGTGCTCCGCACCGAGCAGGACTTCTACGACCTCGCGGCGGCCTACGCGGCCAAGGCGCACGCGCAGAACGTGCGATACGCGGAGATCTTCTTCGACCCGCAGGCGCACACCGCCCGCGGAGTCGCCTTCGACACCGTGATCCGGGGCCTGACCCGCGCGCTCGACGACGCCGAACGCGCCACCGGGTTCAAGGGCCGTCTGGTGATGTGCTTCCTGCGCGACTTCCAGGCCGAGTTCGCGATGACCACGCTGGTGCAGGCACTTCCCTACAAGGAGTGGATCACCGGTGTCGGCCTGGACTCGGACGAGGCGGGCAATCCGCCGGTCAAGTTCCGCGAGGTCTTCGCCCGGGCGCGCGCCGAGGGCTTCCGGCTGACCATGCACTGCGACGTCGACCAGAAGAACTCGACGGAGCACATCCGCCAGGTCATCGAGGAGATCGGGGTCGACCGCATCGACCACGGGGTGAACGCCCTGGAGGACCCGTCCCTGATCGAGCGGATCCGCGAGCGCGGCCTCGGCCTCACCGTGTGCCCGATCTCCAACGCGCACGTCACCGACGGCATGAAGGCCGCCGAGATCCGCGCCCTGCTCGACCAGGACGTGAAGGTGACGGTCAACTCCGACGATCCGGCCTACTTCCCGGGCTACGTTGCGGAGAACCTGGCCGCCCTGCGCGGGCCCGCCGCGCTGTCCGACGCCGACCTGGTGCGCCTCCAGCGCAACGCGATCGAGATCTCCTGGGCGGCGCCGGCCGTGCGCGAGGAGTTCCTGGCGGAGCTGGCGGCCTACGCGGCGCGCGACAGCGCCTGACGGGTCGTCCGGTGGGGGGTGTGCCGCGGTGCTTCGCGCGGCACACCCCCCCCCCCGCCGCTACGCCACCGGACCGACGACCGATCGCACCGCCCGGCGCGTTCCCGGCCCGATCGGGACCGGACGGTCCGCCCGGCCGCCCCGTCCCTCGACAGGCCGGTTGCGGACCGTTCCCTCTCCGCCGCCCGGACGGTCACCGCCCTCACAACACGACAATCGCGGTGATCAACGCGAGCGTGTACCACTGCTCGAACCTCCGGTAGGTCGCGTGGTCGTGCGCCCGCCGGCCCCCGCGGGCGACCCCCCCCCGCCCCAGCCCCCCG